>NZ_CP007511.1:4070490-4383480 GCF_000818015.1 Stutzerimonas balearica DSM 6083 | reverse complement strand
GGGGGCCATTCCGGCTCGCAACGAATCACCAGGTAACAGCATCATGAAACGCACTTTCCAACCCAGCACCATCAAGCGCGCTCGTACCCATGGTTTCCGTGCCCGCATGGCTACCAAGAATGGTCGTCAGGTTCTGTCGCGTCGCCGCGCCAAGGGCCGTAAGCGCCTGACCGTCTGAACCTGCTTGAGGTGGTGAGTCGAGGCTTCGGCCGGGAAAAGCGTCTGCTGCGTCCCGACCAGTTCAAAGCGGTCTTCGACTCCTCCACCGGCAAGGCAACGGGTCACAACGTTCTGCTGCTGGCCCGGGGGAACGATCTTGCGTTTCCTCGACTGGGTCTGGTGATCGGCAAGAAGAGTGTCAAACTCTCGGTCGAACGCAATCGCATCAAACGCCAGATTCGGGAAAGCTTTCGCCTTCATCAGGCCGAGCTGAGTGGCTGGGATCTGGTCATCGTCGCTCGCAAGGGGCTCGCCGACCTGGATAATCAGGAGTTGGCCCGGCAGTTCGCCAAGCTCTGGCGCAAGCTGCTCAAGCAGCAATCGCGAGCCGCTGACGGAGCGGATAAAGCCAATGACTCCAATGCGTAAATTGGCCACCGCCCCCATCAAGCTCTATCGCTATGCCATCAGCCCGATGATGGCCAGCCACTGTCGCTTCTATCCCACTTGCTCCTGTTACGCACTCGAAGCCATCGAACAACATGGCCTCATGCGTGGTGGATGGCTTGCGCTATGCCGGTTGGGGCGTTGCCATCCCTGGAACCCCGGCGGTTACGACCCGGTTCCTCCTCCCAAAACTTCCAATTCCTCTTCGATGGCCGAGTAACCATGGATATCAAACGCTCGATCCTGCTCGTCGCCCTGGCAGTCGTCGCCTATCTCCTGGTTCTGCAATGGAACCAGGACTACGGCCAGACCGCACTGCCGAGCACGACGTCTACGACCCAGTCATCCACGCCGGCACTGCCCGAAACGTCCTCGAGCCCTGCCGCGGCGACCGATGTTCCGTCGGTCGCCAACAGCCAGCCGGAACAGAGCCTGGCCGCCGCGCAGCCAAGCCAGCAGTTGATCCGTGTGCGTACCGACGTGCTGGAGGTCGCCATCGACCCTCGCGGTGGCGATATCGTCGAGCTGCTGCTGACGCAGTATCCGCGCCGTCAGGATCGTCCGGACGTTCCGTTCCAGCTGTTCGAGCGCAGTGGCGAGCGTACCTATGAAGCGCAGAGCGGACTGATCGGCGATGGCCCGGATCAGGCCAACGGTCGGCCGTTGTACAGCAGTGCCAAAACGCAGTACACGCTGGACGAAGGCCAGGAACAGCTTGTCGTTGACCTGACCTACAGTGCCGACGGGGTCAACTACACCAAGCGCTTTACCTTCGAGCGCGGTGAATACGACCTGGGCGTGCGTTACCTGATCGATAACCAGAGCAACGAGCCCTGGACCGGCTACCTGTTCGGGCAGCTCAAGCGTGACAACAGCAGCGATCCGTCGTCGAGCACCGCGACCGGCACCGCGACCTATCTTGGCGCGGCGATGTGGACCAAGGAAGACTCCTACCGCAAGATTTCCCGCGGCGACATGGACGACAAGAGTCTGCGTGAAACCGTTCAGGGCGGTTGGATCGCCTGGTTGCAGCACTATTTCGTCACCGCCTGGATTCCGCAGCCTGACGACACCACCCAGGTGCAGACGCGCAAGGACAGCCAGGGCAACTACATCATTGGTTTTACCGGTCCCGCGGTGACAGTTGCCCCTGGCACCCAGGGCGAAACCGCCGCAACCCTGTACGCCGGTCCGAAGATTCAGGGCAAGCTCGAAGAACTTGCACCCGGCCTGCGCCTGACCGTCGACTACGGCATCCTCTGGTTCATCGCTCAGCCGATCTTCTGGCTGCTCAGCACCATCCACTCGCTGCTGGGTAATTGGGGCTGGTCGATCATCGTGCTGACCCTGATCATCAAGCTGGCATTCTTCCCGCTGTCGGCGGCCAGCTACAAGTCGATGGCGCGCATGCGAGCCGTATCGCCCAAGATGCAGGCGTTGAAGGAGCAGTTCGGCGACGACCGTCAGAAGATGTCGCAGGCGATGATGGAGCTCTACAAGAAGGAGCGCATCAACCCGTTGGGTGGTTGCCTGCCGATCCTTGTACAGATGCCGGTGTTCCTTGCACTCTACTGGGTGCTGCTGGAAAGCGTGGAAATGCGCCAGGCGCCGTGGATGTTCTGGATCACCGACCTGTCGATCAAGGATCCCTACTTCATCCTGCCGATCATCATGGGCGTGACCATGTTCCTGCAGCAGCAGTTGAACCCGACGCCGCCGGATCCGATGCAAGCCAAGGTGATGAAGCTGTTGCCGATCATCTTCACCTTCTTCTTCCTCTGGTTCCCGGCCGGTCTGGTGCTGTACTGGGTGGTCAACAACGTCCTGTCGATCGCACAGCAGTGGTACATTACCCGGCGGATCGAGGCGTCCGGCAAGACTGCCTGACCGTACCGAAAGCCAGCAAAACGCCCCTTGATTGGGGCGTTTTGCTATCCAGCCCTTTTTTGGAGGAGCGTCATGAGCCACGTTCGCGAAACCATTGCCGCCGTCGCCACCGCGCCTGGCCGAGGTGGTGTGGGCATCGTTCGGGTCTCAGGCCCGCGGGCGAAGCCGATCGCCATTACCCTCACCGGCAAGGAACCCATCGCGCGACATGCGCACTACGGCCCCTTCCACGATGACGTAGGCGAAGTCATCGACGAGGGAATCATGCTGTTCTTCCCGGGGCCGCATTCGTTCACCGGCGAAGATGTACTCGAGCTACAGGGGCATGGCGGCCCGGTAGTCCTGGACATGCTCCTGCAGCGCTGCCTGGAGCTAGGCGCTCGGCCTGCCAGGCCCGGCGAATTCAGCGAACGCGCATTTCTAAATGACAAACTGGACCTGGCACAGGCCGAAGCCATCGCAGACTTGATCGAGGCCAGCTCGGCACAGGCTGCGCGCAACGCGGTGCGCTCGTTGCAAGGTGAGTTCTCCCGACGGGTGCACCAGCTGGTCGAGCAGCTGATCGCCTTGCGGATATACGTCGAAGCCGCCATCGATTTTCCGGAAGAAGAAATAGACTTTCTCGCCGACGGCCATGTGCTGACCGAACTGCAGGAACTGCAACGATCACTGTCGCAGGTGCTGCGCGAAGCGGGACAGGGCGCGTTGCTGCGCGACGGCATGACGGTGGTCATCGCCGGCCGGCCCAATGCGGGCAAATCGAGCCTGCTCAATGCGCTGGCAGGCCGTGAGGCAGCCATTGTCACTGACATCGCCGGCACCACCCGCGACGTGTTGCGCGAGCACATTGTGATCGACGGTATGCCGCTGCACGTGATCGATACGGCCGGCCTGCGTGAAACGGACGACCAGGTCGAGCGGATCGGGGTGCAGCGAGCACTGGGCGCGATCGAGCAGGCCGACCGCGTGTTGCTGGTCGTCGACGCAAGCGCTCCGGAGGCCGCCGATCCGGCTTCCCTCTGGCCCGAGTTCCTCGACTGCCAGCCGCCGCACGGCAAGGTCACCGTGATCCGCAACAAGATCGATCTGACCGGGGAGTCGGCACTGCTACGCCTGGCTGACGACGGCCAGGCTACGGTCGCCATGTCGGTACGCGAGGGAGAGGGGTTGGAGCTGCTGCGCGAGCACCTGAAGGCCTGCATGGGCTTCGACCAGACGGCGGAAAGCAGCTTCAGCGCACGCCGCCGGCACCTGCAGGCATTGCATCTGGCCGACGAGCACCTGCGGCATGGCGGCGAGCAACTGGTTGGCGCGGGCGCCGGTGAGCTGCTGGCCGAGGATCTGCGATTGGCGCAGCAGGCGCTTGGCGAAATCACCGGAGCCTTCAGCTCGGATGATTTGCTTGGCCGGATCTTCTCGAGTTTTTGCATCGGCAAATAGCCGGTTGCCCGGGTGAGCGGGGCCGGGCAACGGCCCGCCGCTCCTGCAGGAGCCTTGTAGATAACTGGCCCTGAACACCGTCGATAAGCCTGTTGGCAACATGGTCGCCCACCTGCTTGTGGATAACGAGGTGTTTTACCCACAAGCCGTCAACCGGCTCCCCCCAATTCCCACGCAGATACCGCACAGAGTTTCTGAATGCTGGAAACCTTGTCCTGCGTGGTCTGTAATAGGTTATCCACAGAACGGGGGTTCAGTATAAGTAAACATATAAACAAGCTTTTCTTCTCTCTGACTTGTTTATTCATTTTGGGCCACAGCCCGTCCTTTGGTCATTTTTTGTGCAGAGCCCTTCATTCGAGCCTGCTAACTCCCTATACTTCGCGGCCTTCCCAGATCCCAACTCAACAGGCACGAGGTGCGTGTGGATTTCCCTTCCCGGTTCGACGTGATCGTCATAGGCGGTGGCCATGCCGGCACCGAGGCAGCCCTGGCCGCTGCGCGCATGGGCGTGAAGACCCTGCTGTTGACGCACAACGTCGAGACACTCGGACAGATGAGCTGCAACCCCGCGATCGGCGGTATCGGCAAGAGTCATCTGGTCAAGGAAATCGATGCGCTCGGCGGCGCCATGGCGACAGCCACCGACAAGGGCGGTATCCAGTTCCGCATCCTCAACAGCCGCAAGGGCCCGGCTGTGCGCGCCACGCGTGCGCAGGCCGATCGGATCCTGTACAAGGCTGCCGTGCGGGAAATCCTGGAAAACCAGACCAACCTGTGGATATTTCAGCAGGCGGCGGACGACCTGGTTGTCGAGCAGGACCAGGTCAAGGGTGTCGTGACACAGATGGGCCTGCGTTTCCTCGCGGACAACGTTGTTCTGACGACCGGGACCTTTCTCGGCGGACTTATCCACATCGGGTTGCAGAACTATTCGGGAGGACGCGCCGGTGATCCCCCTTCGCTCGCCCTGGCACGTCGCTTGCGGGAGCTGCCGCTGCGTGTCGGTCGTTTGAAGACCGGTACACCACCGCGCATCGACGGGCGCAGCGTGGATTTTTCGCAGATGACCGAGCAGCCGGGCGACACGCCACTACCGGTGATGTCGTTCCTCGGCTCGCGCGAGCAGCATCCGCCGCAGGTCAGCTGCTGGATCACCCATACCAACGCGCGCACCCACGAGATCATCGCCAGCAACCTGGATCGGTCGCCCATGTATTCCGGGGTGATCGAAGGCATTGGCCCGCGTTATTGCCCATCGATCGAAGACAAGATCCATCGCTTCGCCGACAAGGACAGCCATCAGGTTTTCCTCGAACCCGAAGGACTGACGACGCACGAGCTGTATCCCAATGGCATCTCCACTTCGCTGCCGTTCGACGTGCAGCTTGAGATCGTCCGCAGCATTCGTGGCATGGAGAACGCGCATATCGTTCGTCCGGGCTACGCCATCGAATATGACTTTTTCGATCCGCGAGACCTGAAGTACAGCCTGGAAACCAAGGTCATTGGCGGGCTTTTCTTCGCCGGGCAGATCAATGGCACCACCGGCTACGAAGAGGCTGGCGCTCAGGGGCTGCTGGCCGGTGCCAATGCAGCGCTGCGGGCGCAGGGGCGTGAAGCCTGGTGCCCGCGTCGTGACGAGGCCTACCTCGGTGTGCTGGTCGATGACCTGATCACGCTCGGCACGCAAGAGCCCTATCGCATGTTCACCTCGCGCGCCGAGTACCGCCTGATCCTGCGCGAGGACAATGCCGATCTGCGCCTGACCGAAAAGGGACGCGAACTGGGTCTCGTGGATGACACCCGCTGGGCGGCGTTCTGCGCCAAGCGCGAAGGCATCGAGCGTGAGGAGCAGCGACTGAAGAGCACTTGGGTGCGGCCCGGCAGCGCGGAGGGCACCGCGATCGCCGAGCGTTTCGGTAGCCCCCTGGTGCGTGAGTACAACCTGCTCAACCTGCTGGCGCGGCCGGAAATCGACTACGCCAGCCTCATCGAACTGACCGGCGATGCCGGCGCCGATCCGCAGGTGGCCGAGCAGGTGGAGATCAGCACCAAGTACGCCGGCTACATCGAGCGCCAGCGCGACGAGATCGAGCGTTTGCGCGCCAGCGAGAACATCGCACTGCCGGTCGACCTGGACTACCCCTCGATCTCCGGCCTGTCGAAGGAAATCCAGCACAAGCTTTCGCAGGCCCGCCCGCAGACGCTGGGCCAGGCCTCGCGTATCCCAGGGGTGACCCCGGCGGCAGTTTCACTGCTGATGATCCACCTGAAAAAGCGTGGTGCCGGACAACAGCTGGAGCAGAGCGCGTGAGCGAGGCGGTGACCCGAAGCCATGCCGAAGAGCTGGTCGCCGGTGCCCATGAACTGGGCATAGCGCTGTCCGAGCAACAGCAGCGGCAGTTGCTCGACTACCTGGCGCTGCTGATCAAGTGGAACAAGGCCTACAACCTGACGGCCGTCCGTGATCCGGACGAGATGGTTTCGCGCCACTTGCTCGACAGCCTGAGCGTGGTCCGCTATGTCGCCGAAGGTGGCGATCGCTGGCTAGATGTTGGCAGTGGCGGCGGCATGCCAGGTATACCGCTGGCCATCATGTTTCCCGAGCGGCGCTTCGTGCTGCTCGACTCCAACGGCAAGAAGACGCGCTTTCTCACCCAGGTAAAGCTGGAGCTTGGGCTGGGCAATCTCGAAGTGGTCCATGAGCGGGTCGAACGCTACCGTCCGGAGCAACCGTTCGTGGGGATCAGCTCACGGGCCTTCAGCGCGCTGGCCGATTTCGCTGACTGGACTCGCCACTTGGGCGACACCGACACGCGCTGGCTGGCGATGAAGGGCGTGCATCCGGAGGACGAACTGCAGGCGCTACCCGCGGACTTCGAACTGGAGCGTTGTCATGTGCTGCAGGTTCCAGGTTGCCAAGGCCAGCGCCATCTGCTGATACTGCGCCGCATTTCATGACCCTGGACAGACGCTGACATGGCCCGTGTATTCGCCATCGCCAACCAGAAGGGTGGTGTCGCCAAGACCACCACCTGCATCAACCTGGCGGCCTCGCTGGTAGCCACGCGTCGTCGTGTCCTGCTGATCGACCTCGACCCGCAGGGCAACGCCACCACTGGCAGTGGTGTGGACAAGCTCAACCTGGAGCACTCGATCTACGACGTGCTCATCGGCGACTGCAGCCTGGTCGATGCGATGCAGTTCTCCGAGCATGGCGGCTACCAGCTGTTGCCGGCCAACCGCGATCTCACCGCGGCCGAGGTCGATCTGCTCAAACTGCCGACCAAGGAGCATCGCCTGCGCGAGGCGCTGGCGCCGGTGCGCGAAAACTACGATTACATCCTCATCGACTGCCCGCCTTCGCTGTCGATGCTGACGGTCAACGCGCTGGCCGCCGCCGACGGGGTGATCATTCCGATGCAATGCGAGTATTACGCGCTCGAAGGGCTGACCGATCTGGTCGACTCGATTCAGCGCATCGGTCGGGCACTCAATCCGAGCCTGACGATCGAAGGCCTGCTGCGTACCATGTACGACCCGCGCAGCAGCCTGACCAACGATGTTTCCGAGCAGCTGCGCACGCATTTCGGCGACAAACTCTACGACACCGTCATCCCGCGCAATGTGCGCCTGGCCGAAGCGCCCAGCCATGGCATGCCGGCGCTGGTGTACGACAAGCAATCGAAGGGCGCACAGGCCTATCTGGCGCTCGCCGGCGAGTTGTCCCGTCGCCAGCGCAAGGCAGCACGCAGCGCCCTCGCATAAGGAATTTTCATGGCGACCAAGAAAAGAGGCCTGGGACGCGGACTGGACGCCTTGCTTGGCGGTGCCAGCGTCACGACGCTACAGGAACAAGCGGTCAAGGCCGATAGCCGAGAACTGCAGCATCTGCCGCTGGAACTGATCCAGCGCGGCAAGTACCAGCCGCGACGCGACATGGATCCGGCCGCGCTGGAGGAGCTGGCCAGCTCGATCCGTGCCCAGGGCGTGATGCAACCGATCGTCGTGCGCGCGATCGACGGCGGCCGCTTCGAGATCATCGCGGGCGAACGTCGTTGGCGCGCCAGCCAGCAGGCAGGCCTGGAAAAGATCCCGGCGATGGTGCGTGACGTTCCTGACGAAGCGGCGATCGCCATGGCGCTGATTGAAAACATCCAGCGCGAGGACCTCAATCCGATCGAAGAGGCCATTGCCCTGCAGCGCTTGCAGCAGGAATTCCAGCTGACCCAGCAACAGGTCGCCGACGCCGTGGGTAAATCGCGGGTTTCGGTAAGCAACCTGTTGCGCCTGATCGGCCTGCCCGAAGAGATCAAGACCCTGCTCGCCCATGGCGATCTGGAAATGGGCCACGCCCGGGCGCTGCTCGGCCTGCCAGCCGAGCAGCAGGTGGAAGGGGCGCGGCACGTTGTCGCACGCGGCCTGACGGTACGTCAGACCGAAGCGCTGGTCCGCCAGTGGCTCAACGGCAAGGAAGCACCAAAGGAGGCGCCGAAGGCGGATCCCGACATCAGCCGTCTGGAACAGCGGCTGGCCGAGCGGCTGGGCTCTCCGGTGCAGATTCGCCACGGAGCCAAGGGCAAGGGGCAGCTGGTGATTCGCTATAGCTCGCTCGACGAGCTGCAGGGCGTGCTGGCTCACATTCGTTGATACAAAATTTTTGTAGTGCCGGTCGGAAATAACTACCGGATAGTTGAACCGGTGGGGCCCTGCTCCTATACTCGCCGCGCTTTTTTGGGACTGCAGCCAGCAGCCAGGCGCATCTCGATACCGCGGTGGAATGCCGGTGAACATACGTAACAGGACACCCTTCCACCGTCAGCCAGCATTTCGAGGACTGCTCGTCCAGGCCGTTGCGGCCTTGGTCGGCACGCTGGCTTGCGGTGTTGTGTTTGGAGTCGTCGCCGGATACTCGGCGCTGCTCGGCGGCCTGATCGCCCTGTCGGCGAATGCGTATTTTGCGTACAAGGCCTTTCGTTACTTTGGCGCGCGTTCGACCCGGGCGATCGTCCAGTCCTTCTGGGCTGGAGAGATGGGAAAACAGATTCTGGCAGCAGCGCTCTTTGCGCTGGTGTTCGTGGGAGTACGACCGCTGGAGCCGGTTGCCTTGTTTGCCGGCTACGTGCTGGTGCTGGGCACCTCCGCGAGCGCACTCCTGCTGCTGAAAAACAATCCGAAGCATTGAGTATTGAGGCGCGCATATGGCGAGTACCCCGGCTGAATATATCCAGCATCACCTGCAGAACCTGACCTACGGCAAACTGCCTGCCGGTTACGAACGCGCTGATGGCTCCGTGCTCGACCAGGCTACCTGGACGATCGCCCAGACCGGCGCCGAGGCTCGTGAAATGGGCTTCATGGCGGTGCACCTGGACACTCTGGGCTGGTCGGTCCTGATGGGCCTGATCTTCATCCTGGTGTTTCGCTCCGCGGCCAAGTCCGCCACCGCCGGTGTGCCCGGCAAGCTGCAGAATCTCGTCGAGATGTGCGTCGAGTTCGTCGAGGGCGTGGTCAAGGACACCTTCCACGGTCGCAACCCGGTGATCGCACCGCTGGCGCTGACCATCTTCGTCTGGGTGTTCCTGATGAACAGCCTGAAGTGGATTCCGGTCGACTATATCCCGGGCATCGCCCATCTGGCTGGCCTGCCGGCCTTCAAGATCGTTCCGACCGCCGACCCGAACGGCACCTTCGGCCTGTCGCTCGGCGTGTTCATTCTGATTCTGTTCTACAGCTTCAAGGTCAAGGGCTTTGGCGGCTTCACCAAGGAACTGGCTTTCACCCCGTTCAACCACTGGTCGCTGGTGCCGTTCAACCTGTTCCTCGAGATCCTCGGTCTGCTGACCAAGCCGCTGAGCCTGGCTCTGCGACTGTTCGGCAACATGTACGCTGGTGAGGTGGTATTCATCCTCATCGCGCTGCTGCCGTTCTACGTGCAGTGGACCCTGAACGTACCGTGGGCGATCTTCCATATCCTGGTGATCCCGCTGCAGGCGTTCATCTTCATGGTCCTGACCGTGGTGTACCTCAGCTCTGCGCATGAAGACCACAGTCATGCCGAGTTGACCCCGTAAGGAACGTCCGGCCAACGCTAGTCCGCTTTACCCAACAAACCTTAAA
The DNA here is from genome assembly GCF_000818015.1 of Stutzerimonas balearica DSM 6083. Lineage (NCBI taxonomy): Bacteria > Pseudomonadati > Pseudomonadota > Gammaproteobacteria > Pseudomonadales > Pseudomonadaceae > Stutzerimonas > Stutzerimonas balearica. The sequence goes on along the minus strand of NZ_CP007511.1, from coordinate 4,373,424 downwards.
CCCCCCTTAGCTTCAGGAGCTTTACATGGAACTCGTCTACATCGCCGCTTCCCTCATGATCGGTCTGGGTGCTCTGGGCACCGGCATCGGCTTCGCCCTGCTGGGTGGCAAGCTGCTGGAATCCACTGCTCGTCAGCCTGAGCTGGCTCCGCAGCTGCAAACCAAGACCTTCCTGATGGCCGGCCTGCTCGACGCCGTACCGATGATCGGCGTTGGTATCGCGATGTACCTCATCTTCGTTGTCGCCGGTTAATCATTTTTCCGGTTTGAGATGGGGTTCGCCGGGCGAGCCCCGTCGCCGTGGAATGACTCCCGCGTTGAACGAGATAGCACGAGGTAAATCGCTGTGAACATTAACTTGACGCTGTTCGGTCAAACGCTCGCCTTCGCTATCTTCGTCTGGTTCTGCATGAAGTTCGTCTGGCCGCCTATCACGGCCGCCATGAACGCACGCCAGAAGAAGATCGCCGAGGGGCTGGATGCGGCAGGCCGTGCGCAGCAAGACCTGAAACTGGCTCAGGAAAAGGTGTCCAACACCCTCCGTGAGACCAAGGAGCAGGCTGCCCAGATCCTCGAGCAGGCGAACAAGCACGCCAATGCGATCATCGAGGAAGCCAAGCAGCAAGCCCGTGCCGAGGGTGAGCGGCTGGTAGCCGGCGCCCGCGCCGAGATCGAACAGGAAGTGAACCGTGCCAGGGACCAACTGCGCAGTCAGGTCGCGGCGCTTGCCGTAGCCGGTGCGGAGAAGATCCTGGAGTCCCAGGTGGACGCCAAGGTACACAACGAACTGGTCGAAAAACTGGCCTCCCAACTCTAAGCGAGGCAAGCGATGATCAATACCCAGACGCTTGCTCGGCCTTACGCGAAAGCCGCTTTCGAGTTTGCCAGCTCGGTCGACCAGACTCAGGCCTGGTCGAAAATGCTGAATCTGGCCGCCGTCGCTGTAGAAGTCCCCGAAGTCGATGCATTGCTCAACGATCCGCGCCTGACCAGCGATAGCAAGGTCGAGGCGCTGGTACGTGTGCTGGGCAACGACGCGGACGAAGCGTTCCGCAATTTCGTCAGGACCCTGGGCGAGAACGATCGCCTGGCCGTTCTGCCGACTGTGTGGGAGCTGTACGAGGACATCAAGGCGCAAGCCGAGAAAACGCTCGATGCAGAAGTCGAAACTGCCTACGAGCTCAGCAACGAGCAACTCCAAACCTTGGCTGCCGCCCTGTCCAAGCGGCTAGATCGCACCGTCAACCTCCAGCAGGCCGTGAATCCTGCATTGATCGGCGGCGTGGTCATCCGCGCTGGCGACGTGGTTGTCGACGGTTCGGTTCGCGGCAAACTGAGCCAGTTGGCCGAATCGTTGAAATCCTGATTTGAGGGTCATGGCATGCAGCAACTGAATCCTTCCGAGATTAGTGAAATCATCAAGCAGCGCATCGATAGCTCGAATGTCGCCGCTCAAGCCCGTAACGAGGGCACCGTCGTCAGCGTGTCTGACGGCATCGTACGTATCTACGGTCTGGCCGACGTCATGTACGGCGAAATGATCGAGTTCCCTGGTGGCATCTACGGCATGGCGCTGAACCTGGAGCAGGACTCCGTCGGTGCCGTGGTTCTGGGTAACTACCTGGGCCTGACCGAAGGCATGAGCGCCAAGTGCACCGGCCGTATCCTCGAGGTTCCGGTCGGTCCGGAGCTGCTGGGTCGTGTCGTCGACGCACTGGGCAACCCGATCGACGGCAAAGGTCCGATCAACGCCAAGCTCACCGATGCGGTCGAGAAGGTCGCGCCGGGCGTGATCTGGCGTAAGTCGGTCGACCAGCCGGTACAGACTGGTTACAAGTCGGTCGACGCCATGATCCCGGTCGGCCGTGGTCAGCGCGAGCTGATCATCGGTGACCGTCAGATCGGTAAGACCGCTCTGGCGATCGACGCGATCATCAACCAGAAGAACAGCGGCATCCGCTGCGTCTACGTGGCCATCGGTCAGAAGCAGTCGACCATCGCCAACGTCGTACGCAAGCTGGAAGAGCATGGCGCCCTGGCCAATACCATCATCGTTGCCGCCTCGGCTTCCGAGTCCGCCGCGCTGCAGTACCTGGCACCCTATGCCGGTTGCACCATGGGCGAGTACTTCCGCGACCGCGGTGAAGACGCGCTGATCGTCTATGACGATCTGTCCAAGCAGGCCGTGGCCTACCGCCAGATCTCCCTGCTGCTGCGCCGTCCGCCGGGACGTGAAGCCTACCCGGGCGACGTGTTCTATCTCCACAGCCGTCTGCTGGAGCGTGCTTCGCGCGTATCCGAAGAGTACGTCGAGAAGTTCACCAATGGCGCCGTGACGGGCAAGACCGGTTCGCTGACCGCGCTGCCGATCATCGAGACCCAGGCCGGCGACGTGTCCGCGTTCGTTCCGACCAACGTGATCTCGATCACCGACGGCCAGATCTTCCTCGAGTCCGCCATGTTCAACTCGGGTATCCGTCCGGCGGTCAACGCCGGTATCTCGGTATCCCGTGTCGGTGGTGCGGCGCAGACCAAGATCATCAAGAAGCTGTCCGGCGGGATTCGTACCGCACTGGCCCAGTACCGTGAACTGGCTGCGTTCGCGCAGTTCGCATCGGACCTGGACGAGGCGACCCGCAAGCAGCTCGAGCATGGTCAACGCGTCACCGAGCTGATGAAGCAGAAGCAATACGCGCCGATGTCCATTGCCGACATGTCCGTGTCGCTGTACGCCGCCGAGCGTGGTTTCCTGACCGACGTGCCGGTAGCCAAGGTTGGCGCCTTCGAGCAGGCCCTGATCGCCTACTTCAACCGCGAGTTCGCCGACCTGATGGCGAAGATCAACGTGAAGGGCGACTTCAACGACGAAATCGATGCAGGCCTGAAGGCCGGCGTCGAGAAGTTCAAGGCCACGCAGAGCTGGTAAGCCGCAGCGGGAGCCTCAGGGCTCCCGCCTGCTAACCCGAAAGGTGTCAAATGGCAGGCGCAAAAGAGATTCGCAGCAAGATTGCGAGCATCAAAAGCACGCAGAAGATCACCAGCGCCATGGAAAAGGTGGCGGTCAGCAAGATGCGCAAGGCACAGATGCGCATGGCTGCCAGCCGTCCCTACGCGGAGCGGATCCGGCAGGTGATTGGCCATCTGGCCAACGCCAACCCCGAGTACCGTCATCCGTTCATGGTGGAGCGTCCGGTCAAGCGTGTCGGTTACATCGTCGTGTCGTCCGATCGCGGTCTGTGCGGTGGCCTGAACATCAACCTGTTCAAGGCACTGATTCGCAGCATGAAGGAATGGCACGACCAGAAGGTCGAGGCCGACCTGTGCGTCATCGGCAACAAGGGTGCGAGCTTTTTCCGTAGCTTCGGTGGCAACGTCGTCGCGGCGATCGGCAACCTGGGCGAAGAGCCGTCGGTCAACGACCTGGTCGGCAGCGTCAAGGTCATGCTGGACGCCTTCAACGAGGGCCGGCTGGACCGCTTGTACCTGGTCTCCAACAAGTTCATCAACACCATGACCCAGAAGCCGACGATCGATCAGCTTCTGCCACTGGCTGAAGTCGAAGACGCACAGGCAGTGAAGAAGGGTCAGTGGGACTACCTCTACGAGCCGGATGCCCAGCAGCTGCTGGATGCCCTGCTGGTTCGCTTCATCGAGTCCCAGGTCTACCAGGCGGTAGTTGAGAACGGCGCAGCCGAGCAGGCCGCGCGGATGATCGCCATGAAGAACGCAACCGACAACGCCGGTGATCTGATCAGCGATTTGCAGCTGGTCTACAACAAGGCCCGTCAGGCTGCGATCACTCAGGAAATCTCGGAAATCGTCGGCGGCGCTGCCGCGGTTTAAGAACGGTTCAAATATTCAGAGGAACCAAACATGAGTAGCGGACGTATCGTTCAAATCATCGGCGCCGTTATCGACGTGGAGTTTCCGCGCGATCAGGTGCCGAACGTCTATGACGCGCTGAAAGTACAAGGCGCGGAAACCACCCTGGAAGTCCAGCAGCAGCTGGGCGACGGCATCGTCCGTTCCATCGCGATGGGTTCGACCGAAGGCCTCAAGCGTGGCCTGGACGTCACCAACACCGGCGAAGCCATCTCCGTCCCGGTCGGCAAGGCGACCCTGGGCCGTATCATGGACGTGCTGGGCAACCCGATCGACGAAGCCGGTCCCATCGGTGAAGAAGAGCGCTGGACCATCCACCGCGCTGCCCCTTCCTATGCCGAACAAGCCGGCGGTAACGACCTGCTGGAAACCGGTATCAAGGTAATCGACCTGGTCTGCCCGTTCGCCAAGGGCGGTAAGGTCGGTCTGTTCGGTGGTGCCGGTGTCGGCAAGACCGTGAACATGATGGAACTGATCCGTAACATCGCCATGGAGCACAGCGGTTATTCCGTGTTCGCTGGTGTGGGTGAGCGTACTCGTGAGGGTAACGACTTCTACCACGAGATGAAGGACTCCAACGTTCTCGACAAGGTTGCCTTGGTCTACGGCCAGATGAACGAGCCGCCAGGAAACCGTCTGCGCGTGGCGCTGACCGGCCTGACCATGGCCGAGAAGTTCCGTGACGAAGGCCGTGACGTTCTGCTGTTCGTCGACAACATCTACCGTTACACCCTGGCCGGTACCGAAGTGTCGGCACTGCTGGGCCGTATGCCGTCCGCGGTGGGTTACCAGCCGACGCTGGCCGAAGAGATGGGCGTTCTGCAGGAGCGCATCACGTCGACCAAGACCGGTTCGATCACCTCCGTGCAGGCTGTCTACGTTCCCGCGGACGACCTGACCGACCCGAGCCCGGCGACCACCTTCGCCCACCTCGACGCCACCGTCGTACTGTCGCGTGACATCGCCTCCCTGGGTATCTACCCGGCGGTCGACCCGCTCGACTCGACTTCCCGTCAGCTGGATCCGCTGGTCATCGGCCAGGAGCACTACGACACCGCTCGCGGCGTTCAGTACGTGCTGCAGCGCTACAAGGAACTGAAGGACATCATCGCCATCCTCGGTATGGACGAACTGTCCGAGCAGGACAAGCAGCTGGTATCCCGCGCGCGTAAGATCCAGCGTTTCCTGTCCCAGCCGTTCTTCGTGGCCGAAGTCTTCACCGGTTCGCCGGGCAAGTACGTGCCGCTGAAGGAAACCATTCGTGGTTTCGCCGGCATCCTCAATGGCGACTACGATCACCTGCCCGAGCAGGCGTTCTACATGGTCGGTTCCATTGACGAAGCCATCGAGAAGGCCAAGAAACTGTAACTGGCGCGCCCGTTCACGGGCGCTGTCCCAGCCTGACTGGCGTATGCCGGCCAGGCTGACTACCGAGGCATGAATATGGCTATGACAGTCCATTGCGACATCGTCAGTGCGGAAGAAGAGCTGTTCTCGGGGCTGGTGGAAATGGTCATCGCCCACGGGAACCTCGGTGACATCGGTATCCTGCCGGGCCACGCGCCGCTGCTGACCGATCTCAAGCCCGGTCCGGTGCGAGTGATCAAGCAGGGTGGCGAGGAAGAGATCTTCTACATCTCCGGCGGCTTCATCGAAGTGCAGCCGAACATGGTGAAGGTGCTCGCCGACACCGCGACGCGCGCCAAGGACCTCGACGAAGCGGCCGCCCAGGCTGCCGTCAAGGCTGCCGAGAAAGCGCTGCACGAGAAAGGTGCCGAGTTCGACTACGGCTCCGCGGCCGCACGTCTGGCCGAGGCCGCTGCCCAGCTGCGGACCATCGAGGCACTGCGCAAGAAGTACGGCCGTCACTGATCGGTCAGCGACTTCATCGCGTTCGAGTAAAAGGGTAGCCTTGGCTACCCTTTTTCTTTTTCTGTCACCCATGAAGCCGGCCTGGCTTCGTCGATTCAGGAATCCTTCATGTCGCTCGATATCGTCATTCTGGCCGCCGGCCAGGGCACCCGCATGCGTTCCGCCCTGCCCAAGGTCCTGCATCCCGTGGCCGGCAAGAGCATGCTGGCGCATGTCATCGATACCGCCCGGGCGCTGCAGCCGCGCAGCATCCAGGTGGTGATCGGGCACGGTGCCGAGCAGGTGCGCGAGCAACTTGGCGCCGATGACCTCAATTTCGTCCTCCAGGCCGAGCAGCTCGGCACCGGCCACGCCGTGGCCCAGGCGCTACCCCAGCTTGGCGCCGAGCGCGTGCTGATCCTCTACGGCGACGTACCGCTGATCCAGGCGCAAACCCTGGAGCGACTGCTGGCCAAGGTCTGCACCGACCAGCTGGCACTGCTGACCGTCGAACTGGCCGACCCTACCGGCTACGGGCGCATCGTGCGCGACGCGGCGGGCAAGGTGCAGGCGATCGTCGAGCACAAGGATGCCAGCGCCGAGCAGCGCGCGATCCGCGAGGGCAACACCGGCATTCTCGCCGTGCCAGGCCAGCGCCTGGGTGACTGGTTGGGACGTTTGTCCAACGGCAACGCGCAGGGCGAGTACTACCTCACCGACGTGATCGCCATGGCCGTTGCCGAAGGTCTGAGCGTGGCGACCGAGCAGGCATCCGATGCAATGGAAGTGCAGGGCGCCAACGACCGCATTCAGCTCGCCGAACTCGAGCGGCACTACCAGTGGCGCGCTGCGCGACAGCTGATGGCGCAGGGGGTCACGCTGCGCGACCCGGCGCGCTTTGACGTACGCGGCGAAGTCAGCGTTGGCCGCGATGTCAGCATTGACGTCAACGTGTTGCTCGAAGGCCGGGTGGTCATCGAGGACGGTGTGCAGATCGGCCCCAATTGCGTGATCAAGGACAGCACCTTGCGCCGCGGGGCCCAGGTCAAGGCCAACTCGCACCTGGAAGGCGCCGAGCTGGGCGAAGGCGCCGATTGCGGGCCTTTCGCCCGCTTGCGCCCCGGCACCCGGCTGGGGGCCAAGGCGCACGTCGGCAATTTCGTCGAGCTGAAGAATGCGACGCTGGGCGAGGGCGCCAAGGCCGGTCACCTGAGCTACCTGGGCGATGCCGACATCGGCGCCCGCACCAACATCGGGGCTGGCACCATCACCTGCAATTACGACGGCGCCAACAAGCACCGCACGGTCATGGGCGAGGACGTCTTCATCGGCTCCAACAGTTCTCTGGTAGCGCCCCTGGTTCTGGGTGAGGGGGCGACCACCGGCGCCGGCTCGACCATCACCGAGGACGTGCCGGCGCATAACCTCGCCCTCGGCCGCGGCCGCCAGCGCAATATCCAGGGCTGGCAGCGACCGGTGAAAGCCAAGCCCTGAGCCGACCAGCGCCGGCGGCCTGACGGTTGCGTCAGAAAGCGCCTTATGTTTTGATTCGCGCCATTAAATTTCGAATCGAAACTTAGCGATGTCGAAGCGCAACACACCGCAGCGCCGCCATGCCATTCTCGCCCTGCTCGACGAACAGGGCGAAGTCGGCGTCGACCAGCTCGCCCGGCGCTTCGAGACCTCCGAGGTCACCATCCGCAAGGATCTCGCCGCGCTGGAAAAGAATGGCCTGTTGCTGCGCCGCTATGGCGGCGCCGTCCCGCTGCCGCAGGAATTCATTGCCGATACCAGCCAGCCGGTTTCGCCCTGGAAGCAGGCCATCGCCCGTGCGGCGGTCGGCTGCATCCGCGAGCATGCGCGGATCATCATCGATTCCGGTACCACCACGGCGGCGATGATTCCGCAGCTCGGCCACAAGCACGGCCTGGTGGTGATGACCAACTCGCTGAATGTCGCCACGGCGCTGCGCGAGCTGGAGCACGAACCGGTCCTGCTGATGACCGGCGGTACCTGGGACCCGCACTCGGAGTCCTTCCAGGGGCAGGTCGCCGAGCAGGTCCTCAGGTCCTACGATTTCGACCAGCTGTTCATCGGTGCCGATGGCATCGACCTGGCGCGCGGCACCACGACCTTCAACGAGCTGCTCGGCCTATCGAGGGTCATGGCCGAGGTCGCACGCGAAGTCATCGTTCTCGCCGAGGCGGACAAGGTCGGCCGGCGTATTCCGAATCTGGAGCTGCCGTGGAGCAGCATCCACACGCTCATTACCGACGAGCGCCTCAGCGAAGAGGCGCGCACCAGCATTCAGGCCCGCGGCGTCAGACTGATCTGCGCGGCCCCAGAGCACCAGCAGGAGAATTGATCATGTGTGGCATCGTGGGCGCCATCGCCGAACGCAACATCACCGCCATCCTTCTCGAAGGCCTCAAGCGCCTGGAGTACCGCGGTTACGACAGCGCCGGCCTGGCCGTGCTGGACAGCCATGGCGAGCTGCAGCGCCTGCGGCGCTCGGGCAAGGTTGCCGAACTCGAGCAGGCGCAGCAGCAGGCTCCGCTGGTCGGCCGGCTGGGCATCGCGCATACCCGCTGGGCCACCCACGGCGCGCCGTGCGAGCGCAATGCCCACCCGCATGTGTCCGGCAGTGACCTGGCCGTGGTGCACAACGGCATCATCGAAAACCATGAAGCGCTGCGCAGCGAGCTCAAGGCGCTGGGCTACGTATTCGTGTCCGATACCGATACCGAGGTCATCGTCCATCTGCTCAATCACAAGCTGAAGACCTGCGCCGACCTGGCCACGGCGTTGAAGGATGCCGTCAAGGAACTGCATGGCGCCTACGGTCTGGCGGTGATCAATGCGCGCCAGCCGGACCGCCTGCTCGCTGCCCGCAGTGGCAGCCCGCTGGTGATCGGTCTCGGCCTGGGCGAGAACTTCCTGGCCTCCGACCAGCTGGCGCTACGCCAGGTCACCGATCGTTTCATGTACCTGGAAGAGGGCGACATCGCCGAGATCCACCGCGACAGCGTGCAGATCTGGGATATCGACGGCGAGCCGGTGCAGCGCGAGGTGGTGCAGTACCACGAGGGCGCCGAGGCGGCCGACAAGGGTGAGTACCGTCACTTCATGCTCAAGGAGATCCATGAGCAGCCGAAGGTCGTGCAGCGCACCCTCGAAGGTCGCCTGGGCGATCGGCAGGTACTGGTGCAGGCGTTCGGCCCGCAGGCCGCCGAGCTGTTCGCCAAGGTGCGCAACGTGCAGATCGTCGCCTGCGGCACCAGCTACCACGCCGGCATGGTGGCGCGTTACTGGCTGGAGGAGTTCGCCGGTATTCCCTGCCAGGTCGAGGTGGCCAGCGAGTTCCGCTACCGCAAGGTCGTCGTGCAGCCGGACACCCTGTTCGTCACCATCTCGCAGTCCGGCGAAACCGCAGACACCCTGGCCGCCCTGCGCAACGCCAAGGTTGCCGGCTACCTGGCGAGCCTGGCGATCTGCAATGTCGGCATCAGCTCTCTTGTGCGCGAATCCGACCTGACGCTGCTGACCCAGGCTGGTCCGGAGATCGGCGTGGCCTCGACCAAGGCCTTCACTACCCAGTTGGTCGGGTTGATGCTGCTGACCCTTGCCCTGGGCCAGGTGCACAACAGCCTGCCGCCGGGTGTCGAGGCCACGCTGGTCGAAGAGCTGCGGCGCCTGCCCACGCGGCTGGGCGAGGCGCTGGCGATGGACACGACGGTGGAGAAGATCGCCGAGCATTTCGTCGAGAAGCACCACACGCTGTTCCTCGGTCGCGGCACCCAGTATCCGGTGGCGATGGAAGGTGCGCTCAAGCTCAAGGAAATCTCCTACATCCATGCCGAAGCCTATCCGGCCGGCGAGCTCAAGCACGGCCCGCTCGCCCTGGTCGACGCGGACATGCCGGTGGTCACCGTGGCGCCGAGCAACGAGCTGCTGGAAAAGCTCAAGTCCAACCTGCAGGAAGTGCGCGCCCGCGGCGGTGAGCTGATCGTCTTCGCCGATGGCGAGGCCGGCTTCGACAATGGCGAGGGCATCTTCCTGGTGAAGATGCCGCATATTCACGACGCCTTGGCGCCGATCCTCTACACCGTGCCGCTGCAGCTGCTGTCGTACCACGTCGCCGTGCAGCGTGGCACTGATGTCGACCAGCCACGCAACCTGGCCAAGTCGGTAACCGTGGAGTAAGGCGCTCGCTTCAGCAGAGGGCCGTTTGATGCTCAGCTGCGCACCAAGATCGCCTACAACGGGGAGCGTGCCAACGGTCATGGCAAGAAGGTCGACGACGAGCAATGCCCGAGCAGAGAAAGCCAACTCTTCGGCGTGGCTGATCCTGTGAGCGAGGGCAGCATAGCGTCAGGAGAATTCCAACAATTGGGTGAGGGAGAGGGTGATGGGGACGAGCATGAGCGGCTTGCAGATCGCTTCTCGCTGCTCCGAGAGATTCTTGAACAAATCACCCAAGAGTCTGGAGTTGCGCTGGTAGCACTGGAAGTGAGGCCTCTGCCGCCCGTTCCACGTTGCAGCTACCACATGATTGATCACGAAAAATCACGCTGCTATCTGCTGGCAAGGTTCAAGCTGCAAAACGGCGATCAACGCTACCTTCTAGAAATAGATACCTCAGACAACCGGAAGACCATGTCAACGCGGATCATGGGCTTCAAAGCAGGTGTTGAGGCAGGAAAATGCATAGACAGGATCTTGAGGGAGACAGTGAAAGGCTCGTTGCGTTGGCCAGGCACCATGGCGAAGTACTGTGAGCCTTTGCACTCTGTGCATCACCCGAAAGAAAGCTCATCTGGGGCCAACCATGCCCGGGTGTTCGACTGGAAGCAGCGGATACGCGCGGCCCTAGGCTGATTGCAGAATACACCGCAGTTCGGCTGCGATACATCTTGTCGCGCACTGCGTGCAGCCTCCCCGAAACTGCCCGGAGCCGTGCCAAGGCGATATAGGCCCCTTGGGAGTCGGCAAGACGCATCTGGCCATCGCACTGCGCTATCGGGCGGCGCAGTGCGGCATCAAGACCCGCTTCATCACTGCGGCCGACCTTGGTGCCGCAACTGGGCGCGGACCAGCGTAACCGTCCGGGCATCCCGGCTGGCTTGACCCCGCCAAGCTAAGAGATGGTGGCAGTTCGTGGATGCCGTTTCCCGGGTGCACGCGATCCGAGACCACGCGATCAAGCAGGAAAACGAGCACCTGGGCTTGCCTGACTGACCGCAGGCCGGCGACGACAAGGTGGAAAAGTTCGGCGTGTGGCTCTGGCGGCAACGATCCCGCGAAGGGCGGACGGTGCTTGAGCTGTTGAACGTAAGCGTGCGGGCAAACCGTCTTGCGCGACTATGCCGGATGCCACCTATGCGGCAGCAGCTCTGCAATCTCACTCGCCCGCTGCGTCGGCAACCGTGTCAGCACATCCTTGAGATAGGCATACGGATCGTGCCCATTATTACGGGCGGACCGGATCAAACTCATGATCGCAGCAGCGCACTTGAGCATGCGATCCCGCGCCGAGCATTTGAGAAGGCAACGGGATGAACGCTAGCTGGATAGCCGTGGTTTTCTGGGTATGTAGCCGAATCCATTTGTGGACGAGGTTGGCATTGAGGCTGTAGCCCAAGGCGATGTTTGCGATGGAGGCACCGGGTTCAGAACACTCCTGAATGACCTGGGCCTTGAAAGATTTGCTGTAGGTACGGCGCTGAGGGGGCATGGAAAATCCGCTTGATGGGCCATGGCCTTCGGCGGCGGTGTCGGGAAGGTGTGTTGGCCGGACGGATACTGTTGAACTACGTTGTCTGGGGCAACGGAAGTGTTTCGGCCCGACTCTGGAACGCGATCCGCAGCGACGACTGGGCAATTCCGCACATTGGCCTGAGCAGCCTCGGGGAAATCGTCGGCTGGGCGCGCCCAGACGAGTTTCCGCCAAGGAACATGCAGACGAGCAAGGGGCTGCGGGCACTCGGCTATAACGTGAGGATCGGTGTTTGATCGAGGCGCCTGTGGCACACGCAGGCTAGCCAAGCTAGGCTCTGTCCATGGCCGGATCGGGCCGCCCCGCTGCGCCTTGCCTGAGCATTTGACCTGCATCAATGGGGCGGCAGAACGCTGTGCATTGACCCTTGAGTTTTTCCTGAAAGGCGCAATGTCTTGCAAGAATTTCCTTGGCCGGAACCGCAAAGCGGCGCGGTTGGAGAGGGTGAAATGAAAGCGCACCTGCAGGTGATTTTCACGCTCGATGAATTGGCAGCGTACTTGAAAGTCGGCAAGCGGACGCTTTATCGGCTCGCGCGCACGGGGAAATTCCGGCTTTCAAGGCGGGCGCGGCGTGGCGGTTTCGTCAAAGCGAAATCGATCAGTGGATCAATGATCAGACCCAAGCCGGGGAAAAGAAGGAGGTGGTGCGCAGAGATGAGCAGCAGTCATCGGAACATCCCGTATCGCCTGGGCGCGCTGTCCGTCGCAGCAGGCGAAAGGATTGAGTGATTCTTCATTTTTCTTTTTTCTGGAGGTGTGACATGGATATTGATTTCAAGAAGTTGGCTCCCTGGAACTGGTTCAAAAAAGAGCAGGAGGAGCAGCAAACCGTCTCTTCACTGCCAGTGCAACGCAATGACCTACCGGCGGCGAGCGGGCCAGTCAGCCCGATCCTGCAACTGCATCGCGAGATCGACCGGCTGTTCGATGATGCGTTCCGGGGCTTCGGCTTTCCGGCGCTGGCCATGCCGCGGCTGCCATCCGATTGGTCGGGCATGCTGAAGCCGGCCCTGGACATCCAGGAAACCGACAAGCAGTACAAGATTGCCCTGGAAGTGCCCGGTGTCGAGGAGAAGGACATCCAGATCACCCTCGACAACGACGTGCTGATGGTGCGTGGCGAGAAGCGCCAGGAACAGGAGAAGAAGGAAGGTGGCTTCCACCGTGTGGAGCGCTCCTACGGCAGCTTTCAGCGTGCCTTGAACCTGCCTGACGACGCCAACCAGGATTCGATCAAGGCATCGTTCAAGAACGGGGTGCTCACGGTCACGATCGACAAGCGCGAGGTCAGCGCGCCGAAGCAGGGACGCTCGATCCCGATCAACGGCTGACGTCGCCGGCTCGTTCGTCACAAGAAAAACCCGGCACGAGACGAGGTGTCGCGGCTCGCGATGCCTCGTGCCTCAACCTTCTCAGGAGCATCAGCATGGCCAGAAAACAATGCCAGGTCTGCGGCCAACCCGCCACCGTGCGGGTGGAAGCCAATCTCAACGGTCGTCACAGCACCATGCTGTTGTGCGACGACCATTACCGCCAACTGGTGCGCCAGCAAAAGCGCACCGTCTCGCCGCTGGAAGCCTTGTTCGGCTCGCGCAGCGGCCTGTTCGAGGACTTCCTCGGCAGTGACTTCTTCCGCATCGGCGACGACGCGACGCCCTTTGCCGCCGATACCGATGACGTGGTCGATTCCGTGTTTGGCGAACCCGCCGCCGCAGGTTCGGGTGCACCGCGCCGGCGCGGCAGTGGGCTGGCCAGCCGCATCAGCGAACAGTCGGAAGCCCTGCTGCAAGAGGCCGCCAAACACGCTGCCGAATTTGGCCGCTCCGAGGTGGATACCGAACATCTGCTGCTGGCGCTGGCCGACAGCGACGTGGTCAAGACCATCCTGGGTCAGTTCAAAATCAAGGTCGATGACCTCAAGCGGCAGATCGAGTCCGAGGCCAAGCGCGGGGACAAGCCGTTCGAGGGCGAGATCGGCGTGTCGCCGCGCGTGAAGGATGCGCTCAGCCGCGCCTTCGTGGCCTCCAATGAACTCGGCCATTCCTATGTCGGTCCGGAGCATTTCCTGATCGGTCTGACCGAGGAAGGCGAAGGGCTGGCCGCCAACCTGCTACGCCGCTACGGCCTGACGCCGCAGGCGCTGCGCCAGCAGGTAAGCAAGGTGGTCGGCAAAGGGGCCGAGGATGGCCGCGCCGAGACGCCGACCAACACGCCCGAGCTGGATAAATACTCGCGCGACCTCACCAAGATGGCGCGCGACGGCAAGCTCGACCCGGTGATCGGCCGCGCGCAGGAGATCGAGACCACCATCGAGGTGCTGGCCCGGCGCAAGAAGAACAACCCGGTGCTGATCGGCGAGCCGGGCGTGGGCAAGACCGCCATCGTCGAGGGGCTGGCGCAGCGCATGGTGGCGGGCGAAGTGCCCGAGACGTTGCGCGACAAGCGCCTGGTGGAACTCAACATCAACGCCATGGTGGCTGGCGCCAAGTACCGCGGCGAGTTCGAGGAGCGCGTGCAGAAGGTGCTCAAGGAAGTGACCGAGCACCAGGGCGAGATGATTCTCTTCATCGATGAGGTGCATACCATCGTCGGTGCCGGCCAGGGTGGCGGCGAAGGCGGGCTGGACGTGGCCAACGTGTTCAAGCCGATGATGGCGCGCGGCGAACTGAACCTGATCGGCGCCACCACGCTTAACGAGTATCAGAAGTACATCGAGAAGGACGCCGCGCTGGAGCGTCGCTTCCAGCCGGTGATGGTGCCCGAGCCGACGGTAGCGCAGACCATGATGATCCTGCGCGGCCTGCGCGACACCTTCGAGGCGCACCACAAGGTCAGCATCACCGAGGATGCGATCATCGCCGCCGCCGAGTTGTCGGACCGCTACATCACCGCGCGCTTTTTGCCTGACAAGGCCATCGACTTGCTCGACCAGGCGGCCGCACGCGTGAAACTGTCGGCCACAGCCCGCCCGGTGGCGGTGCAAGAGCTGGAGTCCGAACTGCACCAACTGCGGCGTGAGCAGGACTATATGGCCTCGCGCAAGCAGTACGACAAGGCCGCAGAGCTCGGCAAGCGCATCGAAGCCAAGGAGGCCGAGCTCAAGAAGCTGATCGAGGACTGGGAGCGGGAGCGGGCCTCCGGCAGTGCCGAAGTCAAGGCCGAGCACGTGGCCCAGATCGTTTCGCGCCTGACCGGTATCCCGGTCAACGAGTTGACGGTGGAAGAGCGCGAAAAGCTGCTGCACTTGGAGCAACGGCTGCACGAGCGCCTGGTGGGACAAGACGAGGCGGTACGCGCGGTGGCGGATGCGGTGCGGCTGTCGCGCGCGGGGCTGCGCGAAGGCAGCAAGCCCGTGGCCACGTTCCTGTTCCTGGGCCCCACCGGCGTCGGCAAGACCGAGCTCGCCAAGGCGCTGGCCGAATCGGTCTACGGCGATGAGCACGCCCTGTTGCGCATCGACATGTCGGAATATGGTGAACGCCACACCGTGGCGCGGCTGGTGGGCGCGCCTCCGGGCTATGTCGGTTACGACGAAGGCGGTCAGCTCACCGAGAAGGTCCGTCGCAAGCCCTACAGCGTGCTGCTGCTCGACGAGATCGAGAAGGCACACCCCGACGTCTACAACATCCTGCTGCAGGTGTTCGATGATGGCCGCCTCACCGACGGCAAGGGCCGGGTGGTGGATTTCACCAACACCATCATCATCGCCACGTCCAACCTGGGTTCGGACATCATCCAGCGACGGCTGAAGGCGCGCGGGGCGGCCGGCGAGGAGTACGAAAAGACCAAGGCCGAGGTGATGGACGTGCTGCGCGGCCACTTCCGTCCCGAGTTCATCAACCGCATCGACGAGATCATCGTCTTCCATGCGCTGGGCAAGGAGGAGATTCGCCACATCGTCGGCCTGCAGCTCGATCGCGTGGCACGCAGCGCCGCCAGCCAGGGCGTGACGCTGACCTTCGATCAGACCCTGATCGATCATTTCGCGGAAGAAGGCTACAAGCCGGAGTTCGGTGCGCGTGAACTCAAGCGCCTGATCCGCAGCGAGCTGGAAACCGCGCTGGCACGCGAGATGCTCGGCGGCGGAATCGGCAAGGGCGATCACGCCAGCGCACGCTGGGACGACAAGGCCGAACGCGTGGTGTTCGAACGCCATGAGTCACCGCAGACTCCGGCCGAGCCAGAGCAGCCGGATGCCGCGAAGGCGGCCGAGGCGCCGCATGGCGACGCGGGTAAGGGCTCTCGCAAGAAGAAGTCGGCGAGCGACGCGTCTTAATGTTGGGAGAGGCTGCCGTGTCCGATCCCATCGGCCTGGCATGGGCAGCCTCCCTGGCCTCGATCGCGGTGGCGGTCGTGTCCGCGGGTCACGCGGTCGTCTACAAGCGTGATCCGCGGTCGGCCACGCCGTGGGGGCTGCTCATCAGCGGCTGCACTGCCCTCCCGCTCGCTGGCCATCCGTTTGCGTGACGGCGCGGCCCGTCTGTTCACCTGATCCTCTGGCGACTCGACTTTCGAGGAACACGGCCCATGGAAAAAAAGAATCAATGGAATACCGGCTACTGGATCGTTGCCCTCCTGCTGTTGTTGAGTTTGCAGAGCTACTGGCAGACGGCGAAAACCGTCGAGCCGGTGCCCTACAGCGAGTTCGAGAAGGCGCTGGCCGAGGGTCGCGTGGCCGAAGTGCTGGTGTCGGATCGTACGGTGACCGGGCGCCTGAAGTCGCCGGACAGCCGGGGCAAGACGACGATCGTGGCAACGAGGGTCGAACCCGATCTTGCCGATCGCCTGTCGAAGTACGACGTGCCCTATGCCCGCGTGGTGGAGAGCACCTGGCTGCGCGATGTGCTGTCGTGGATCCTGCCAGCGGTAGCCTTCTTTGGCGTCTGGTTCTTCCTGTTCCGCCGCTTCGCCGAGAAGCAGGGCATGGGCGGGTTTCTCAACATCGGTAAGAGCCGCGCCAAGGTGTTCGTGGAAAAGAACACCGGTGTGACGTTCGCCGATGTCGCGGGGGTGGATGAGGCCAAGGCGGAGCTGGTCGAGATCGTCGATTTCCTGAAGAATCCGCAGGACTATGGCCGTCTCGGGGCGCGCATCCCCAAGGGTGTGCTGCTGGTGGGGCCGCCCGGCACCGGCAAGACCTTGCTGGCCAAGGCGGTCGCCGGTGAAGCGGGCGTACCGTTTTTCTCCATCTCGGGTTCGGAATTCGTCGAGATGTTCGTCGGCGTGGGCGCGGCGCGGGTGCGCGACCTTTTCGAGCAGGCCCGCGGCCAGGCGCCGGCCATCATCTTCATCGACGAGCTCGACGCGCTGGGCCGTGCGCGCGGCGTCGGCAGCCCGATCGGCGGTCATGACGAACGCGAGCAGACGCTCAACCAGTTGCTGACCGAGTTAGACGGTTTCGATGCCTCCGTGGGGCTCATCATTCTGGCCGCGACCAACCGGCCCGAAATCCTCGATCAGGCGCTCTTGCGCGCCGGCCGCTTCGACCGTCAGGTGCTGGTGGACCGCCCCGACAAGAAGGGCCGGCTCGACATCCTGAAGGTGCATGTCAAGAAAGTCACGCTGGCACCCGAGGTCGACCTCGAGCAGGTGGCCGCGCTGACCACCGGCTTCTCGGGGGCGGATCTGGCCAATCTGGTCAACGAGGCGGCGCTGGCCGCGACGCGCCGCCGCTCGCAGGCCGTGGAGCTGCAGGACTTCACCGCCGCCATCGAGCGCATCGTGGCGGGGCTGGAAAAGAAAAACCGCGTGCTCAACCCCAAGGAGCGCGAGACCGTGGCCTATCACGAGATGGGCCATGCGCTGGTGGCGCTGGCGCTGCCGGGCACTGACCCGGTGCACAAGATTTCCATCATCCCGCGTGGCATCGGTGCCTTGGGCTACACCCTGCAGCGCCCGACCGAAGACCGTTTCCTGATGACGCGCAGCGATCTGGAACACAAGATCGCCGTGCTCCTGGGCGGACGCGCGGCCGAGAAGCTGGTGTTTGGCGAACTCTCCACGGGGGCGGCCGACGACCTGGCGCGGGCCACCGACATCGCCCGCGACATGATCACCCGCTTCGGTATGGACGAAGGCTTGGGCTACATCGCCTTCGAGGCGCAGCGGCCGCGCTTCCTCGACACGCCCGAGTTGGCCAGCGGCGGCTGCCGGGTGGCGGAATCGACCCAGGCGCGCATCGATCAGGCCATCCGCGACATCGTGATGGGCGTGTTCGAGCGCGCCTACGGGATTCTCGACGCCAACCGCGCGGTGCTGGAGCGCTGTGCCCGCGAGCTCCTGGCGCGGGAAACCCTGGATGAAGCCGATATCCGCCGCCTGACCGAGGGGCTCCAGCGCGCCACCCCGGCCACGGCGGCCGAGGCGGCGCTCCCCTCATCCTCAACACCTTCAGGAGCCTCGACATGAGCGACAGCCTGCACATCGTTTGCCCGCATTGCCAATCCGTCAACCGCGTACCGGCGGGCAAACTCGCCGACCAGCCTAACTGCGGCCGTTGCCAGCAGCCGTTGTTCACGGGCGCGCCCATTGAGCTGACCACGGCGACATTCACGCGCCACGTGGAGCGCAGCGACATTCCTCTGCTGGTCGATTTCTGGGCCCCCTGGTGCGGCCCCTGCAAGATGATGGCGCCGCAGTTCCAGCAGGCCGCGCGCCTGCTGGAACCCAAGGTACGGCTGGCCAAGGTCGACACCGAGGCAGAGCCTCAATTGGCCACCCGCTTCGGCATCCGCAGCATTCCGACCCTGGCGCTGTTCCGGGGCGGGCGGGAGATCGCGCGTCAGGCCGGCGCCATGGGGGCACAGGACATCGTGCGCTGGGCATCCTCGGCTGTGGTGAGTTGAGGGCCGATGCAGGACTTGCTCGGTACGACGCTGATTCTGCTGGTCGCCTGCAGTCTGGCGGCTGCGTTGACGGCCAGGCTGAATATCCCGACCTTGCTGGGTTATCTGCTGGTCGGTGTCTTGCTGGGCCCTCCGGCCACGGCCTGGATCATGCCGGGACCGGCGCTGAATTTCCTGTCCGAGCTGGGGGTGGCGCTGCTGCTGTTCATGGTCGGGCTGGAGTTCTCGCTCGGTCATTTCTGGCTCACCCGCAAGACCGTGCTGGTGGCCGGGACACTGCAGCTGGCGATGGTCGCCGCACCGGTGGCGTTGGCTTTGCTGTGGCTGGGGCTGCCGCTCGACAGCGCCGCACTGCTGGGCGCGGCGGCGGCCATGTCGTCGACAGCGCTGGTCAGCCGGCAGCTGGCCGATCAGGGCGAGTTGACCACACGCCACGGCCGCGGCGCCATTGCCGTGCTGGTGTTCCAGGATCTGGCCAGTGTGCCCTTGCTGGCGCTGCTGGCGATCTGGGCGCGCGGCGATGCTCCCGGGCTTGGCCG
This sequence comes from Stutzerimonas balearica DSM 6083, assembly GCF_000818015.1. Lineage (NCBI taxonomy): Bacteria > Pseudomonadati > Pseudomonadota > Gammaproteobacteria > Pseudomonadales > Pseudomonadaceae > Stutzerimonas > Stutzerimonas balearica. The sequence continues at coordinate 4,354,529 of NZ_CP007511.1, read as the reverse complement.
TGTGCTTGGGGAGGTGGCGGGCGTGCTGTTGCTGTTTGCCGTCTCGGCGGTTGCGTCGCGCCGCCTGTTGCATGGCTTGCTGGGCTGGGTGGCGCGGCAGGGGCACGAAGAGTCCTTCGTGCTGGTCTCGCTGAGTCTGGTGGTGGCGGCTGCGGCAGCGGCCCATGCACTGGGTGTGTCGGCTGCGCTCGGTGCCTTTCTTGCCGGCATGGTGCTGGGGGAGAGCGATTTCCGGCACCACATGGAAAACCACCTCAAGCCCTTTCGTGATGTGCTGTCGGGCCTGTTCTTCGTGACCATTGGCCTGCAGCTGGACACCGCGCAGATCGTGGCCGCACCGCTGGCGGTACTGGGTTGGCTGTTGGCCTTGGTGCCTCTCAAGATGGGGCTGAACTTTCTGGCGCTGCGCGCAACCCGCCTGTCGGCGCTCGACGCCTGGCGCGCAGGCATCGTGCTGGGTCATGGCGGCGAGTTTGCGCTGCTGCTCCTGGGCATGGTCATGCAGCAGCACCTGATCGCCGCCACCATGGTGCAACCGATGCTGGTGGCGCTGGTGTTGAGCATGGGGTTGGCACCGCTCCTGATCCGACACCATGACCGATGGGCGCGGGCTTTCAGCCGCTCGGGCGCACTCGGTCAGCCACCGCAGGCCGAAGAAGGCGAAGTCGCCGAGCGGGCGCGGTCGTTGCGCGACCATGTGATCATCTGTGGGGCGGATGACGTCGGGCTGCTGCTGAGCCGAACGCTGCGCCTGGCAGGCATACCGCATTTGCTGCTGGAATCGGACCGCCAACGGGTCGAAGCGGGGCGTGCGATGGGGGTGCCGGTGTCGTATGGCGATGCCAGTCGGCTCGACACCCTGGCCGCCGCCGGATTGGCCCATGCCCGCCTGGTGGTGCTGACGTTTGCCCGTCCGCAGACGGCCCTGCGTATCGCTCAGGCGGTTCTCGACCGCCGCCTGAGCTTGTCCGTGGTGGTGGCCACTGAGCGCGTAACGGATGCCCAGCTTTTGCGTAATCTGCCCAATGTCAGACTGTACCCGTTGTACCTGGCTGCGGGACTCGGACTGGCCGAGCAGGTACTGTTGATGTTGGGCATCAACGCCGACCAAGTCGACCACCGGATCGAGGAATTACGGCAGACACTCAGTGAGTCAGGTGGGGATAGACCATGAACGGGCCGACCATTTGGCTGATGGTGTCGCTACTTGCCAATATTGGCATGGCGGTTGCGCTATGGCGTTTTGTTCGTACCAATCGCCAGAGGCGTGACGAGCTGAAGCATCGCAAATCGATGACAAGGAACGGATCGCCATCGCCCTGGAGGGCGCAGGGCTGGGATTCTGGGAGTGGGATATCGCTACCGACAGCTTCAGGCTTTCTGCCCGCAGTCTGGCGATGTTCGGCTTGACCTCCGACGAGGAGGTTGGCGCCACCCATGCCGCATGGCAAGCGCGTATTCACCCGGAGGATTTGCCGGTCGTTCTGGCAAAGGTGCGCGCTTACCAAGAAAACCCGTCGGAGCGATTGGAGTGCGAGTACCGCGTTCGTCATCGATCTGGCGTTTGGATTTGGGTGCTGGATCGCGGCCGTTGGCTGGGTGACGCGGGCAGGCAACTGATAGTCGGCACTCTGCTCGACATCTCTTCTCGCAAGGAAATGGAGCAGCAGTTGCTGCGTATGGCGATCACCGACCCCTTGACCGGCTTGTCGAACCGGCGGGCTTTTAACGAACGATTACAGCTGGAATGGGAGCGCCTCAAACGCAGCCCCGAGATACAAACAGCACTTGTGCTCTGCGACATCGATCACTTCAAGCGTATCAATGACACCTATGGACACGGATGCAGCGATGAGGTGCTTAAGCACTTTGCTTCACGGTTGAGGGAACATGTTCGCGCAACCGACATGGCTGCCCGGATTGGGGGGGAGGAATTCGCTGTGTTGTTGGAAGCGGCATCGATAGAAGACGCCCAAGTATGGGCGGAGCGATTTCGTCAGGACACTGCGGCGACAGCGGTGGTGTGTGGAGAGGTGTCGATCAGCTATAGCGCCAGCATGGGGGGGGCTCTCCTTGACCCCCGTTTGCACTCTGTCGAGCAGGTGATGCAGCAGGCGGACAGCGCGCTCTACCAGGCAAAAAGACAAGGGCGCAACCAAGTTGTGGGTGCACAAGTATTTCAGAATTGAGAGGAGTGGCGATGAAGGAAAAGCAAGCAGACCCGATCAAAACATTTCGCGCCCAATGGGCAGTGATGACGTTCTACGAGCGCTTCGAACAGGTGATCGCGCTCGCGCTGTCCGCAATCATTGCCGTGATCATCGTGGTCTCGCTGCTGCAGCTGATCTCGATCGTCTTCAGCCTGCTGATCATTGATGCGTTCAATCCGCTCGATCACAAGGTCTTCCAGACCGTGTTCGGCATGATCATGACGCTGCTCATCGCCATGGAGTTCAAGCATTCCATCGTGCGGGTGACCTTGCGGCGCGACAGCATCATCCAGGTCAAGACGGTGATCCTGATCGGGCTGATCGCCCTGGCGCGTAAATTCGTGATCCTCGACCCGGAGACCGGCCCCGCCAAGGTCGCGGCGCTCGCAGGCGCGACACTGGCCCTCGGGGCGACTTACTGGCTGCTGCGCGAGCGCGATGACCGGACAGCCGGGGAAAGCTCAGATGATCAGTCGTGATCTGCGCCACGCGCAGAATGTCGGCGCGCGGCATCGCTGGCTCAATCGCCTGCAAACCGCGCTGTTGGTGCTGACCCTGCTCGGGATTGCCGCCGTCGCTGGCAGCCTGCTGTTGGGTGACGGCGGGCTTTGGCTGGCGCTTGCGGCCGCGGGGTTCACCCTGCTGCTCGAACCGGCGGCCGCCTCCGGGCTGACCTTGCGGCTGTATGGCGCACGCCCCCTGCACCCGGATGAAGCGCCCGATCTTTGGGCTGTGTTGCGCGAACTGGCGGCGCGGGCCGGGCTGCCTGCCGTGCCGGTACCGCACTACGTGCCCAGCGGGGTCGTCAACGCCTTCGCCACCGGTTCGAAGCATCACGCGGCCATCGCGCTGACCGACGGCCTACTGCGTAGCCTCACGCCCCGCGAGTTGACCGGCGTGCTCGGCCACGAAATCGCGCATATTGCGAACGAGGATTTGCGTGTCATGGGCTTGGCCGATTCGATCAGCCGGCTCACCCATCTTCTGGCCTTGTTGGGGCAGCTTGCGATCGTGCTCAGCTTGCCAGCGTTATTGCTTGGAGTCACGGAAGTCAATTGGCCCGCGTTGCTTCTACTGGCGGTCGCGCCACAGCTGGCCTTGCTGGCTCAGTTGGGCTTGTCCAGGGTGCGCGAATTCGACGCCGACCGGCTCGCTGCCGAATTGACCGGCGACCCGCACGGGCTGGCCTCGGCGCTCGCCAAGATCGAGCGGGTGAGCCGCTCCTGGCGCGCCTGGCTGCTGCCCGGATGGGGCAATCCGGAACCCTCCTGGTTGCGCACGCATCCGGCGACGGCTGAACGCATTGAGCGCTTGCTGGAACTTGCTCCGCCGCCCGCGATGCCGCCGTTTCCATCGGCCCGTTTCGTCCCCGAGGTGACCGTATCACCACGTCCGCCACGCTGGCGCACCGGCGGCCTTTGGCGCTGATTTCAACATGGAGAATGACGTGACCTACCCCGACCCCTACAGCCGCCCGGCGCCGGATCGATTCATCCGGCGCTGGCTCGTCATCACTGGCTGCATCGCCGCACTCATGCTGCTGTGGCAGTTCCTGCCCGCCATCGAAGCCTGGTTCAGTCCCCACGAAACGCAGGAGCGCACGGTGACGCCGCGCGGCGACCTGGCCGCCGACGAAAAAACCACCATCGAGCTGTTCGAGAAATCGCGCGGGTCGGTGGTTTACATCACCACGGCGCAACTAGTGCGTGACGTCTGGTCCCGCAATGTCTTTTCCGTGCCGCGCGGCACCGGCTCCGGCTTCATCTGGGACGATGCCGGCCACGTGGTGACCAACTTCCACGTGATCCAGGGGGCATCGTCTGCCACGGTCAAACTGGCCGACGGTCGCGATTATCAGGCCGCGCTCGTTGGCGCCAGTCCTGCGCACGACATCGCGGTACTCAAGATTGGCGTCGGCTTCAAGCGCCCGCCGGCGGTGCCGGTGGGCACCAGTGCCGATCTCAAGGTGGGGCAAAAGGTCTTTGCCATTGGCAATCCCTTCGGGCTCGACTGGACGCTCACCACCGGCATCGTCTCGGCGCTTGACCGCACCCTTTCCGGCGACGCCAGTGGCCCGGCCATTGACCACCTGATCCAGACCGACGCCGCTATCAACCCCGGCAATTCCGGTGGCCCGCTGCTCGATTCGGCTGGGCGGCTGATCGGCATCAATACCGCCATCTACAGTCCGTCTGGCGCCTCGGCCGGCATCGGCTTTGCGGTGCCGGTCGATACCGTCATGCGCGTGGTGCCGCAACTCATAAAGACCGGCAAGTACATCCGTCCGGCGCTGGGCATCGAGGTGGATGAGCAGCTCAACGCGCGTCTGCAGGCGCTGACCGGCAGTAAGGGCGTATTCGTATTGCGCGTGACGCCGGGCTCGGCGGCGCACAGGGCCGGGCTCGTCGGCGTCGAGGTCACCGCAGGCGGCATCGTGCCCGGCGATCGCGTTATCAGCATCGACGGTATCGCCGTCGACGACGTCACCACATTACAGGCCCGGCTAGACGACAAGAACGTTGGAGATGTTGTTGTCTTGTTAGTGGAGCGGGCCGGCAAGACTCGCGAGATGCTTGTGGAACTACAACCGGGAGTTTGATGGAAAGTGGGTCATGGATCTGCACAGCGAAGCAGCCAAGCGACTTCAGCCTTGCGCCGAACTACGAGCCCTAGCTAGTGCAGTGGGGGGAAGGCTGTTTAGGTTAAATGGATATAAGGGAGTCATTTTTGATTGTGTTTTTAAAAGAAGGTGTTGATTTTTTTGGGTAAGCATTTAGGGCGTCCAAGGGTTGGAGCAGTTGGCACGGATGAGAGAGCTCAATGCTCGCTAGGGATTGGATCTATGTGTTTTTTCTGACTGACTGCTTACGTGTTGGAACGGGCAACATCGGAAAAGGATGAATCTTTATTTTCACCATTTACCGTATTTTTCGAGCCTGGGCGAAAATTAGGATGATACTTTAGCGCCCTTAATCATTCTCCCATGAAAGGCAAAACGATCCAGTCTCGGGTGTAAGTGCTCACAACATACTGATATAAAAGGGATTTTTTATGAATAGGAGAGCGCGCGACGTTTCTCTCTGTTTTTAGGGTTAGGATGAAACTTTATTTGCATCCCACAGCCGCTGCCGTCGCCGCGCTCGCCTGTTCCTGGCGGGCGGCCTCGGCGAAGCGGGCGAACAGGACGACTGCGGCGGCCTGCATGCTCGCCATGTCGCAGGCCGCGGCGCGGCGCTGCAGGCTTTCCAGAAAACGGGGCCACAGCGGCGCCGTATTGCCATGGCTGAGGTAGCGAAGCGGCTGGTCGGGATCGGCCCGACGAACCCGTTCGGTCAGCACGCGGCCGCCCAGGCGAGAGCCTTCGAGCACATAGAGCAGGCCCCACAGTGCACCCTCATCCGCGGGGCGATCGATCACCAGAGCCGGCGGCGGCATGACCGCGAGATCGGCCAGGTCGGCACGCAAGGCCGCGCTGCGCCGGCGCTGTGGCCAGTCCGCCAATAGCTGGGCGGCCTCGGCTTCGTCGAGCACCTGTTCCAGCGGCAGCAGTACGCGCGCATGCGCGCACAGAAAGCCCCGGTAACCTGCCGCCTCGGTCAGCTGGAAGGCTGAGAAGGCCCGGTCGACCTGCTGGTGCATCGTCGCGGTGGCCTGGCGCAGGTGCTGCCGGCAATCCATCAGACCGGGCTCCGCTCAAGCAGGGCCTGCATCAGTTTGTCCGCCAGCTGTTCCTCGCGGAAGGGCTTCTGCACTACCACCGCGCCGTCGAGGCCGAGCTCGCCGAGTTCGGCATAACCGGTGATGAACACGACCGGCAGCCGCGCATAGTGGCTGCGAACGCGGCGCGCCAGCTCGCCGCCGTTCATCGCCGGCATGGCGAAGTCGGCCAGCAGCAGGTCGACGCTCACGCCATTTTCCAGGAGCTCCAGCGCCTTTGCGCCGCTGTCGGCTTCGATCACCGAATAGCCGAGCGTATCGAGCATCTGCGCCGTCACCTCGCGCACCGTCTGGTCGTCGTCGACCAGCAGAATGGCGTGGCGCACGGACGGCGCCGGCGGCCGTGCGGGATGGTCCGCGTTCTCCGCCACGGCCAGCGTGCTGCAGGCCCGTGGCAGAAAGACCTTCACCGTGGTGCCGACTCCGGGCTCGCTTTCGATGCTGGCGCCGCCGCCGGACTGCTTGGCGAAGCCGAACACCTGCGCCAATCCCAGCCCCGAGCCCTTGCCGACTTCCTTGGTGGTGAAGAAGGGCTCGAAGGCCTTGCGCAGCACCTCGTCGGTCATGCCAGTACCGTTGTCGCTGACGGCCAGCACCACGTAATCGTCCGGCAGCGGATCTTCCGGGCGCTCGGCCGGCCGGGTCAGGCTGATATTGCCGGTTCGCAGAACGAGCTGCCCACCGCTGCCCATCGCATCGCGCGCATTGATCGCCAGGTTGAGGATGATCATTTCGATCTGGGTCGGGTCGACCATCGCCGGCCAGAGGTCGGCTGCGGCGTCGACACTGATGCTGACGCTGCCGCCGAGCGAACTCTGCAGCAGGTTGAGCATGCCGGTGATGGTGTCGTTCAGCCAGATCGCCTTGGGCGCCAGCTGCTGCCGCCGGGAAAAGGCCAGCAGCTGGCTGGTCAGCATGGCGCCACGCTCGCCGGCGTCGCGAATGTACTGCAGGCGCGCCAGCGCCTTGGTCGACGGCGCACCGCTCTCCAGGTCGTGCTTGAGGAAACTGGTGCTGGTCAGGATCACCGTGAGCAGGTTGTTGAAATCGTGCGCCACGCCGGCGGTCAACTGGCCGACCGCCTCCAGGCGCTGCATCTGCTGCAGCGTCTCTTCCATGCGCTCGCGTTCGCCGATCTGTTCGAGCAGTTGCCGGTTGGATTCGGCAAGCTTGTCGATGGTGGCGATCTCGCTGGTGATGTCACGTGCCGCCGCATACATGTGCCCGGCGTCCGGCACGGCGTTCCACGACAGCCAGTGATAGCTGCCGTCGGCGTGGCGCAGGCGATTGACGAAGCGATTGCTGACCTGGCCGCTGGCGATGCTGGCGGTTTCCTCGAGCGTCGCCTGGACGTCATCGGGATGCACCAGGTCGCTCAGCGGGCCCTGCAGCAACTTTTCCCGCGGCCAGCCCAGCGTGCTCTCCCAGGCAGGGTTGAGCGCGATCGGTGTGGTGTCGAAGCGGGTGACGGCGAGCAAATCACGCGACAGATCCCAGGTACGATCCCGCTCGCGAGTGCGCTCCTGAACGCGCTCACCGAGCTTCTCGTTGAGCTGCTTGAGGGCCTCGGTGGCGAGCTTCTGCTCGGTGATATCCATCACCACGCCAACGAAGCGCACGCAACGGCCGCTCTCGAAGAAGGCCTGGCCGCGGGTTTCCAGCCAGCGCACGCGGTCGTCCGGCAGGCAGACGCGGTACACCTCCGCGTAGTCGCGGTCGTTCTGCCGGGCAATCGCCGCTTCGATGCGCCGACGCATTCGGCCGATGTCGTCGGGATGACAGAGCCGTTCGAACGTGGCCATGCTCACCGGCTCATCGACCGTCAGGCCGAACATGGCGCGACAGCGCTGGTCCCAGATCAGCGTGTCGCTCTGTGGCTCGTAATCCCACATGCCCAGGCGCGCCGCGTCGACCGCCAGCCGTGCGCGTACCTCGACTTCGCGCAACGCCTGCTCGGCCTGCAGCCGGCGACGCCGCTCGTTGACTTCGGCGACGGCACGTTCCACTGCCTTGGGCAGGAACGCCAGGTTCTGCTTGAGCACGTAGTCGATGGCGCCGGAGCGCATCATGTTCACTGCATGCTCTTCGCCGTAGACCCCGGAGAGAAAGATGAAAGGCGTCTGTGGCGCCAGTTCGCGGGCCAGTTCCAGCGCCTGCGCGCCGGAGAAACCCGGCAGGATGAAGTCGGCCAGCACCAGATCGAATTCGCGTTGCTGCAAGGCCCGCACGACACCGTCGTGGTCGTAGGCCAGTTCGGTGTCGAGCACGAAGCCGCTACGTTCGAGCGTGATCTGCGCCAGCTCCGCGTCGTAGGGGCTGTCCTCGATGAACAGGATTTTCAGGTTCTTGGTTGCAGGCATTCGCCATCATGTCGCAGAGCATGCACGCGGCGGAAAAGGGTTAACGAGGGTTCTGGTTGGCGCGCTTGTAACGCGGTGAGCCCGGTGGCGGCTCGTTGAGTACGGCCCAGAAGATCCCGAGGTCGGAGATGGCGGCGACGAAATCCTTGAATTCGACCGGCTTGACCACGTAAGCGTTCACCCCAAGTTCGTAGGCTCGGGCCAGGTCCGGTTCCTCGCGCGAGGAGGTCAGCATCACCACCGGAATGCTGCGCAGCGTCTCCGAGGTGCGCACGGTCTGCAGCACTTCGAGGCCATCGACTTTGGGTAGCTTCAGGTCGAGCAGCATCACCGCCGGATTGCCCTCCGGGCGGTCGGCATGGGCGCCGCTGCGCTGCAGGTAGTCCAGCGCCTCGGCACCGTCGCGCATGATGACGACGTCGTTGGCCAGCTGGCTGCGTTCCAGCGCGATCAGGGTCAGCTCCAGATCGTGTGGGTTGTCTTCGACCAGCAGAATGGGTTTGAGCATGGCGGTTTCGTCAGGCTGTAGAGGAATAGTTGAGCTTGGGTAGCGCGAAATAGAAGCTAGCACCGCGGTTCGGTTCGCCTTCGGCCCAGACGCGGCCGTCATGGCGCTCGATGATCCGGCGAACGCTCGCCAGGCCGATGCCGGTGCCTTCGAATTCTTCCATCCGGTGCAGGCGCTGGAAGACGCCAAACAGCTTGTTGGCGTACTGCATGTTGAACCCCACGCCGTTGTCGCGGACATAGACGATCACTTCGCCGGGGTGCTCCTCGGCGCCGATCTCGATCACCGCCTGCTCGCGCGTACGGGTGTATTTGATGGCGTTGCCGATCAGGTTGCTCAGGGCCATGTGGATGAACGCGGCGTCGGCGACGACCACCGGCATCGGGGACAGGCGCCAGTCTATCGCGCGACCCTGGCAGTCCGGCTCCATCTCCAGACGGATGGACTCCACCAGCGCCGCGAGATTGACGTCGGACAGGCGCAGCGCCGAGCGACCCATCTGCGAAAAGCTCAGCAGGTTGTCGACCAGGGTGCCGGCGAAGCGCGCCGACTCGGCGATGTTGTCGAGGAAGCGCACGCCGCGTTCGCTCAGCTTGCTGCCCTCCATTTCGCCGAGCAGCTCGGCGTAGCCGGCGATGTGCCGCAAAGGCGCGCGCAGGTCATGTGACACGCTGTAGGAGAAGGCCTCGAGTTCCTTGTTGCTCTTGCGCAATTCGCCGGCCAGCTGGGCCAGCTCCTCGGCCTTGCGCAGTACGATGCCGAGCACCGCGTTGCGCAGCTCCAGCGCACCCTCCAGCTCGACCGCTTCCCAGGGCTCGGCAAAGCCGCGCAGGGTCTCCTGCCAGCGGGCGAAGCTGTGGCGCGGCGACAGCGCGCCGGTACTCGGGTCGACCTGTTTTTCCGGCTGCCCGGCCCAGTTCACCGTCTGCACCTGCTCGGCACGGAACCACACCAGGTAGTGCGCATGCAGCCGGGAAATCGCGATCGCCAGCAGGCCGGCCGAGTGCTCGGCGATTTCCGGCAGCTCGGGCAGGTCGCGGCGGAGGTTGTCGCTGTGATAGATCAGCTGCTGCGAATCGGTCGACAGCCAGCGCGCCAGCGCCTGCAACTGCTCCTCCGTTGGGTGTTGCCAAAGGTCTGGTAGTCGTCACCGGCGATCACCGCCGCACCGCTGGCGCGGGCGAACTCCAGGACCACGTCCGGCAGGCTGCGGAAACCCTCGACCACGCTGTCGCGATCGGCCATCGCGGCCAGCAATTGCACGACCTGCCGGCGCAGCTCGAGCTTGCGTTGCGCCAGCACTGCCGTTTCCTTGGCTTCGATCTGCAGCGCCAGGATGCGCCCGAGCAGTTCGCAGGCGGTACGCGTCTGGTAGCTGACCTGGCGCGGGCTGGCATCGTGGCAGGAGATCAGGCCCCAAAGCTGGCCGTCGACCAGGATCGAGAGCGACATCGAGGCCAGCGTGCCCATGTTGCGCATGTACTGCAGATGCACCGGAGACACGCTGCGCAGCGCGGCGAAGCTCAGATCCAGCGGTGCGCCGGTTTCAGGATTGAGCGGCGGTACCATCCGTGCGGGGCGGTAGTTGGCGTCCTGGATCACGCGGATCAGGTTGGTGCAGTACAGCCGGCGCGCCTGGGCCGGGATGTCCGCCGCCGGGAAGCGCAGCCCCAGATAGCTCGCATAGCCCGGGTCGGCCTCCTCGGCCAGCACCAGGCCGTTGCCCTCGGCATCGAAGCGGTAGATCTTCACCCGCCCGAAGCCGGTGATGCGCTTGACCTCGCGTACCGCCAGCCGGCACAGCGCGTCGAGATCGCGCGCATTCTCCAGCTCGGTGACGAAGGTGCGCATCATCGGGTAGAGGTTGTCATAGGCGTCGTCCGCGCGGCTGGCGCAGACGAACTCGATGATCAGTTGGCCGGCGAAGCGATGGGCCATCAGGGCAAAGCGCTCCTGTTCGCCGTCAGGCAGGTCGAAGCACAGGTCGCGCAGATGGAAGGGATTGTTGTCGTCGTCGCTGAGCGCCTGCAGTCGCGGCGCCAGCTCCAGGCCAGGGAACAGGGTCTCCAGGCGCTGGCCGAGCAGCGCCTCGGCAGGCTTGCCCAGCCACTGCTGGACGTTCTCGCTGGCCTGGATGACCTCCAGCAGCGGCTCGCCGAGCACCAGCAGGAAGCCGTGCGACTGGATGCTTCCGGGGATGTGGATCGGCTCGTCGGCGCAGTGAGCGATGGCCTGTTCGAGGCTCTGGACGTGACGGGTGACCATGGTGTCTCCTTTCGGCCGGGCACGCACCCGAGCGGGTACCGGGCGATGGCGGCCTCGGGTGGGGCAACAGCATGGGACGGCACATGCACTGTCGCGAAATGGCGATAAAAGGCGACCACTGTAACGTGCCCGGACTGGCTGGCCAATCAAAGGCGGCGTATAAACGGGCGCCTGACGAAAGCAGCCCGGTCCGATGGCGCATCTGGCGCCAAGCCCCGTCGTTGGACGACGCTTTTGCCTGTTCATTCCCTGAGCCGAGCGAGACAACCGTGGAAGACGTCATTGAACAGCTACGAGAACTCAACGAGCCGGTGCCGGTGCCGCTGGAGCTGCCCGACGACGACCTGCTGGTGGAGATCGAAGAGCAGCTGCTGATCAACCTGCCGTTCGGCCTGCGCGAGTTCCTGCTGCAGGTCAGCGATGTGGTCTATGGCCGGCTCGAACCGGTCACCGCAACCGATCCGCAGTCGCACACCTTTCTGCCCGAAGTGGCGGCCAACGCCTGGGACGCCGGCGTACCGCGCGATCTGCTGCCGATCTGCCAGGATGGCCTGGATTACTACGTGGTCGACCTCGAAGGCGAGGTGACGCTGTTTAGCGGTGAGTCTGCCGAGCTCACCGAGCAGAGCTGGGAAAGCGTCTGGCACTGGGCGCGCGATGTCTGGCTGCAGAGCTGAACCGGCATGCTGAGCCTCGGCAACCTGAGCCTGTTCCTGCTGCTGGCGGCGTTCGCCGCCTGGTTCTGGCACGCGCACGGCATCCGCGAGCGGGCTTTGACGGCGGTGCGCCGGCATTGCGAGCGCGAGGACGTCGAGCTGCTCGACGGCAACGTGGCCTTTCGCCGCTTCGCCCTGGTGCGCGATGCCCGCGGCCAGCGCCGGCTGGCGCGCCTGTACGGGTTCGAATTCACCGTGACCGGCGAGCAGCGTCATCAGGGCTGGGTCACCATGTATGGCGGCAAGCTCGGGCGTATCGAGCTGCAGGCCCACCCGGTGCGTGAGCCGACAGCGGCCGAGCAGGGGCGCGTCATCCAGCTCGACGAATGGCGTCGGCGGCACTAGCCGGCTGCAGGCCCTTCCGCTGCCTGGCGACAGGCGGTCAGTTCGCGGCGTAGCGCTGCTTCGTCGACGGGCTCGGCAAAGATCAGCTCCAGCCGCGAATCCCTGCGCCACTCACTGGGGCGGAATTCGACCGCGGTGCCCTGCAGCGCATTGGCCGACAGCCAGCCCGCTTCGGCATGCACGATCAGCTTGGCGCGCTGCCAGCCCCAGCGGGCCAGCCATTGCCGCAGGCGCTCGAGATCGAAGCGCTGTGAAGGGTGCCAGCGCCAGCCGATGCTCCAGCCTTCTGCGGCGTGCCCGCTGTGGCAGATCGGTTCGCCCGGGTCGAGCCACAGATGGCCCGGCACCGGGCCCACCTGCGGCAGTTTCGAGGATGCCTGCGCGCTGACCGCCTGTGCGGTGCTACCGGGCAGGTATCGGAGCGGCAGCCGCCCGTGCTCGGTCCAGTACAGTGGGCGCGGCCCCAGCGTTCGCGCAAGCGCTTCGCGCGCCTGTGCTTCCAGCGTTTCGCTCTTGTTCAGCAAGACCAGCCCGGCCTCGTCCAGCGCCGCCTGCTGCGTGTCGGCCAGCGGCTGACCGGCCGCCAGCGCTGCTGCATCGAGCACCACCACCGGTGCTTGCACGCTCAGCAGGCTTTGCCAGGGTGGTTCACGCAACTGGCGCAGCAGTGCGCCCGGGTGCCCAAGCCCGGAAGGTTCGATGAACAGACGCTGCGGCCGGGCGCGGCGCAGCAGGCGCGTCAGGCCAACCTGGAAGGGCACGCCGTTGACGCAGCACAGGCAGCCGCCGGCGACTTCGTGCAGGGTCACACCGTCGCCGACACTATCTTCGAGCAGGGCGGCATCGAGGCCGATCTGGCCGAATTCATTGATCAGCACGGCCCAGCGCTCCGCTGCCGGCCGCTGGGCCAGCAGATCGCGCAGGAGGCTGGTCTTGCCAGCGCCCAGCGGGCCGCAGATGACGTGCGTCGGGATCTGTTCGAACATGCGGCTATGGTGCCCGGCAGAGCCCCGTCGGGGAAGGGATTCGTGCAGTGTGTGGCGCGCCGCCCCTGCCTGGCTCGACAGCGGGCGCGACAGGCCCTAGAGTCGCGCCGTTCGCCCTGGAGTCGATGATGCGTAGCCTGCCACTGCTGTTGCTGTTGTCCGTGACGTTGCCGAGCGGTTCGGTTCTCGCCGATGCCTGCATCATCAGCAGCCGCGCCAAGGGCGTGGAAGTGGAGCTGTGCCAGGAGAACCGCAGCATTCCCCGCGAATTGTTTCGTTCCGGTTATTGCCAGCCGCAGCTCGTCGATCAGCAGGTGGCGGTGCGCTTCGTTGCGAGTTGTCCGAACGGCGCCTTTGGCATCTGTCGTAACGCCCAGGCCGCCAACCTGGCCTATCGGCAGGACGTGCATTATTACGGCGTGGCCAGTGATGCGCGCTTTCTGCGGCCGGCCTGCGAGCAGCAGCCGGGCGCGCGCTGGGAGTCACCCCAGCGCTGATCGGCCAGCAGGTTCCACGTGAAACCTCAGCGAGCCGGCTTCAACCCGCCGCAATCGGCGCCCAGCCAGCGGCCGCGCGATTGCATGCGCGTGCGTTGCGGCATGCCTTCGCCGCTGTGCTCTGTTTCCACCTGGCTGACGAACTCGCGCTCGCTGATGAAGCGGGTCTCACCCTGACCGCGGGCGTCCGGGCATTCGAAGCGGAACTTCCAGACGCTGTCGCTGCGCTCGGTGATCTCCTGACGGCAGGCCGGGTCGTCGCTGAAGGGCAGTTCCTCGGCCTGCACCTGCGCTTCGCTGAGGCAGATGCGCATGCCCTGGCCGCCCAGCTGCATGCCATGTTCGGCAAGCATGCCTTCCATCATCTTCTTCTGCTCGGGCGGCATGCCCTTCAGTTGCTCGAGCATTTCCTGCATGCCCGGCATCTGCTGACCGTCGACCTGCACGTCACTGCTGGTGAATTCCCACAAGCCCGGCAGGATGGGCGCGGCCTCGGCGGTCGCGGTTAGGAACAACAGGCTGGCCAGGCAGAGTGAACGATGCATGAAGGCGGTCTCCGTGATTGGGCTGCACTGAGCCTAGCCGAGATTGGCGCCACGATTGCGCCGAGGGCGACCAGCGAGCCGTGAGCCGGGGCGCGTACGGCTGGCCGGCAGGCATGCGGCTGTGTGCCGGGCAGGCGTGGAAGGGCAGGCGAGGCGGTGGCCATCCACCCGTGGGCAGCCCAGGGGTGGAAGCACCGCCCGATCCGGCGGGCGTGGTGACCCGCGGCAGATCAGGACGCTCCGGGGGCGGCGAGCTCGCAGCTCCAGAGCTCCAGCGCAGGCTGGTCCGCTTGTGGCGGGCCCAGCCATTCGCTCATCGCGTGGCAACGCTGGTCGAAGCACAGTTGGTAGTCCCCCGCTTCGGGGGTTCGCCCCACACGCAGGGGTTGCAACGGCGGCATCCGGCGCTGGTAGTGCCAGGCCCCGTCGCGCAGTTCGGCGTCATCCGGGATTTCCATCCCGGCGCCAGAACCCTTGACCCGCGCTTCGCCGAGCAGCAGCCCGCTCGGCGTCACGCGGTAATCCTCTTCCCAGCGGATCTTCTCGATGGTGTGGTTCCACGCCAGGGTGAAGTCGGCGGTCGGCAGCTGCGCCCAGACCGCCCCCGCCAGGCCGAGACAGAGGCCGATCATGCGGCAACCGGCTCGGCACGGCGGGCGCGCCAGACGTGCTGAACGAGGAACAGCGCACCGAGGGCAAAGCCGATCTCGTCGCTGATCGGCATCGACATGATCATCGCCACACCGGCGGCAAACGCCAGGGCGCGCTCCCACCAGCTCAGCGAGCGTTCCAGGTGGCCGGTGAACACGGCGCCCCACAGACCGATGGCGAAGGCCGCCTTGAATAGGATGTAGAACGTCGCGGCCCAGCTGTCGCCCTGCATCATCAGCGCCGGCTCGTAGACCGCCATGAATGGCACGATGAAGCCGGCGATGGCGATGCGGATCGCCCACAGGCTGATCTTCAACCCGCGCTCCTTGGCGATCGGCGCGGCGGCGAAGCAGGCCAGGGCCACTGGCGGCGTGAGGTCGGCCATGATCCCGAAGTAGAAGACGAACATGTGCGAGACGATCAGCGGCACGCCCAGATCCAGCAGCGCGGGCGCGGCGATGGAGCTGGTGATGATGTAGTTCGGGATCGTCGGGATGCCCATGCCGAGGACCAGGCAGGTGAGCATGGTCAGGATCAGCGAGATGAACAGGTTGTCGCGGCCGATCGCCAGGATGTAGCCGGCAAAGGTCGAGGCCACGCCGGTCAGCGAGACGATGCCGATGATCACCCCGACCAGCGCACAGGCGATGCCCACCGGCACCGCATGGCGGGCGCCTTCGACCAGCGCATGCAGGCAGATGGTCAGGGTCTCGCGGCCACCCTTGATGAACCAGCACACCGCCACCAGCACTGCGATCACCGCGAAGATGACGCCGATGCCGAGCTGGAAGAAGCCGGCGCAGAGCAGGCCGAGGGCGATCCAGAAGGCGAAGCGCATGGCCTTGGACGACACCCGCAGGATGATCGCCGAGCCGAGGATGACGATGGCGGTCAGCGCCAGGCCGATGGTGCCGGCGAACATCGGCGTGCGGCCGGAGAACAGCAGCCAGACCAGCACACCCAGCGGGATCAGCAGGTACCAGCGTTCCTTCACCGCGGCCATGGCGTTGGGGCATTCATCCTTCGGCAGACCGTGCAGCTTGGCGCGCTTGGCTTCCAGGTGAACCATCCAGAACACCGAGCCGAAGTAGAGCAGCGCAGGCAGCAGGGCGGCCTTGGCGACTTCGACGAAGGGCACGTTGATCGTCTCGGCCATGATGAAGGCCACGGCGCCCATCACCGGCGGCATGATCTGGCTGCCCATCGAGGAGGTCGCTTCGACGCCGCCGGCGAAGGCCGGGCGATAGCCGAAGCGCTTCATCAGCGGAATGGTGAATTGCCCGGTGGTGACCACATTGGCCACGCCCGAGCCGGTGATGGTGCCCATCAGCGCCGAGGACACCACCGACACCTTCGCCGGGCCGCCGAGCTTGTGGCCGAACAGGCCCATGGCGAAGTCGGTGAACAGCTTGATCATGCCGGCCTGCTCGAGGAACGAGCCGAACAGGATGAACAGGAAGATGTAGGTGGCCGACACATAGGTCGGCGTGCCGTACAGGCCTTCGGTCCCGAACGACAGCTGGTTGACGATCTGGTCCAGGTAGTAGCCGCGGTGCGCCAGGTCGCCCGGCAGGTACTCCCCGAACAGGCCGTAGCCCAGGAACAGGGCGCAGATGATCGGCAGGGCGATGCCCATCACCCGTCGCGCGGCCTCGAATACCAGCACGATCAGCGTCAGGCCGACGGCCATGTCGAGTGGGGTCAGGTCGCCGGAGCGCTGGATCAGATCGGCTTCGAAATACCATTGGTAGATAAAGGTGCCGAAGCCGGCCAGGCCGAGCAGCCAGGCCAGGGGCTGGAATGGCCGGCCGTCGCCGCGGGCGGGGTAGCAGAGGAACACCAGCAGCAGCAGGAAGCCGACGTGCCCGGCACGCAGCACCTGGCTGGTCACCGGATGGAACGCCGCGGTGACGATCTGGTAGATGGAGAACAGCAGCGCGACGTAGAACAGCGCCCTGGGCCATTCGCTGGGGCTGGCGTGCAGCCCTTTGCTTTCGCTCATGGAATCGGATCTCTTGCTGGAAGGTGCCTGTAGAAGCAGGTTTGCCGACGAGACCACGCGGGCAAGCCTGCTTGTACAGCCGGGAGGGGCGCGCCGCCCGTGCGGCGGCCCCTGTGCTCGGCGCGGGTCGGCTTACTGGAGCGCGCCGACTTCCTTGTAGTAGCGCTCGGCGCCCGGGTGCAGCGGGATCGGCAGGTTCTTCGTGGCGTTTTCCAGCTTGATGTCCTTGGCCGCGGCGTGGGCGTTGCTCAGCGCCGGCAGGTTCTCGAACATCAGTTTGGTCATCTGGTAGACCACGTCGTCGGCGACCTTCTCGTGGGTGACCAGGATGTTGGTCACGGCCACGGTCGGCACGTCGGCGTCCTGACCGTCATAGGTGCCGGCCGGAATGGTGCCCGGCTGGTAGGCGGCGTTACCGATCTTCGTCACCACCGCTTCGGGGATGGCGACAAAGGTCACCGGCATGGTGCTGGCCAGGTCGCGAATGGCGGCCATGCCCAGGCCCGAGGACTGCAGGGTGGCGTCCAGCTGGCGGTTCTTGATCAGCTCGACCGATTCGGCATAGGGCAGGAATTCGACGCGGCCCATGTCCTCGTAGGTCAGGCCGGCGGCCTTGAAGATCGCGCGGGCGTTGAGCTCGGTACCGGACTTCGGCGCGCCGACCGAGATGCGCTTGCCCTTGAGGTCGTCCAGCGTCTTGATGCTCGAATCGGCACTGGCGACGATCTGGATGTAGTTGTTGTAGGTGCCGCCGAGCGCGCGCAGACGCTTGAGCGGTGCCTTGAAGCCGGCGTCCTCGACGCCGTTCCAGGCATCGGCCACCGAATCACCCAGGGCGAACGCCAGCTCGCCGCGACCGGCCTGCAGCAGGTTGAGGTTTTCCACCGAAGCCTTGGTGGCCTGCACCGAGGTCTTGGCACCCTCGATCTTGTCGAACTGCTGCGACAACGCCACACCGATCGGGTAGTACACCCCGCTGGTGCCCCCGGTGAGGATGTTGATGAAGGTTGGCGCGGCAACGGCGGCGGTGCTGGCGGTGAAGGCCGCGGCGGCTGCGAGCAGCCCCAGGCGCTTGGTCAGTCTCATGGATGCATCTCCGTTTCGTTTTTATTGATGGCGCCAGCGCAGAGCCGGCGCAGTAAGCCGTTGCGCAACGACAGGAAGGGGCGGCGGAAGGACAGGCCGGTTCGCTGGCAGCGCTTCTTGTCGTTGGAGGATCGCATCGAGCTGTTCTAGGCATAGCAGAAGCCATGCCAGCCTGCCCGGATGCTCTGGGATGGCGCTTTGGCGGCACGCGCGCGCAAGCGATCGGCAAGAATCCGCCGATTGCCGGGTGGGCGTCGGCAGAATCCCGCGCATCGGCCCGGCCGTCAGGGTGCTTGCGCCTGCTGCACGGCCCGCTAAAGTGGCGCCACTGTATTTGCTGGAGGTCTGCCATGCGCGTGCTGCCGCTGGTCTTGCTGCTGCTCTGCGCCGGCCTGGCGTGGGCCGCCCCTGCGCCCTATTACAAGTGGCAGAGCAAGGTCGACGGCACCGTCATCTGCCGGCAGAGCTCGCCCGGTGAAGGCTGGGAGCGCCTCGACGGCCGGCCGTACCGCGACCTCAACTGCACCCTGCCGGCCGGTCGCATCGAGCGGCCCGAGGGCGTACCGGGTTTCCGCCCGCAGCCGGGGCGCTGACCCGGCCCGCCGAACCCTCAGCGGCCGCCGAGCCTGTCGTCGATCAGCGCCAGCAGGCGCACGACGCTGTCGGCCAGCGCCGTCGAGTTGTCCAGCGTGATGCAGTCGTCGGCCGCCTGGGCGAATAGCGCGTTGCGCGCCAGGCGTGCCTCGATCTCGGCGGGAGTCTCCCGGCCGCGGGCCAGCAGGCGCTGGCGCAGGACCTCATCTTCCACCCCGAGCAGGATCGCCAGCAGGTCCGGGTAGCGGCGTCGGGCTTCGGGCAGGTGGCCGCGTGAGCCGTTGACCAGCACATGCTCGCCATTCGCCAGCCAGGCATCGATCCGGGCGGGAATCCCATAGGCCAGCCCGTTGGCCCGCCAGGCCAGGGCAAACGCCTGCTCGGCCTCCAGGCGCTCGAACTCGGCAAGGGTCACCGCATGCGCCGCTTCGCCAACCGCCTCGGCCGAGCGGGTGATGACGCGGCGGGCAATCCGCACCTGGCGTGCGGCCAGCGCTTCGCGGGCGGCTTCGAGCAGGCTGTCCTTGCCGGCGCCGGACGGGCCGATCAGATAAATCAGGCGGCCTTGCATCGAGGGGCTCCGGAATGGGGGCGGGCGGGCAGTATAGAGGCCGGCCCGGTCGCCGTGGAACGGGCCCGGTGGTGTTCAGGCCACCGCCTCGAGCGAGGGCCCGATGCGTGTCGTGCGGGGCAGGCCGAGCACCTCGCCGTCGGCGCAGAACAGCGCATCCAGCCCGCGCGGTGCAATGTCGTGCCTCGCACGTTGTGGCCAGAATGCGGCCGGCACCGGGAGGCCGACCAGCCGCTGCCCCTCGATGCCCGGCCCGCGCCAGGCCAGCGCCGGCCCGCGCTCGAGGCGCTCGAGCTGAACCAGCAGCGTGCAGGATTGTTCCGGGCAGCGCTCACTGCCGTGGTAGAAGCCGCTCAGGTCCTCGAGTGCGGCGCCATCGAGCAGGGCGAACAGCGCCTCGTCGCGCGCCTCGACCAGCGGGCAGTCGCAATGGAAGGCCAGGTTGGCGCGGATCGCCGCCGTATCGAAGGCCGGCGCCAGCCAGAGTGGCGTGTGCCGGTCCAGCAGGCTCAGGCACAGGGCGTAGGTTGCCGGCTGCAACGGGGCGGGTGCCGGCACCGGGGCCAGCGCATGGCGCGTGCCGGGGCGGGCGAGGGCGGTGAATGCGGCGCGAAAGCAGCGTTGTGCCTCCAGCACGGGATCGTCGAAGGCCGGCTGCAGCAGGCCGGAAGGTAGCGGGCGGTTCATCGGTCGTCATCTCAGCGGGGAGGCGGGTGCGCCGGCGTCGAAGGGCGCTGGCAGGGCCGCCATGCCAGACGCTAGCGCAGGCGTGTTGCAGGCCGGCGACCGCGAGGTGACGGCGCGATGACGTCCTGGGCGAACAGCGCACGCAAGGCTTTGCCTGTTCGGCGAACGCCCCTAAGCTGGAGCCCGTTTATCTCGTGGCCCTGCCCTACAGCAGCGGCCCGCCCGCCACAGAGGAAGACCCATGACCCAGAAGATCGTATTCATCACCGGCGCCACCTCCGGCTTCGGCCGTGCCACCGCCCGCCGTTTCGCCGAAGCCGGCTGGGCGCTGGTGCTGACCGGGCGGCGCAGCGAGCGTCTGGAAGAACTGCGCGAGGAACTCTCGGCCAAGGTGCCGGTGCACATCGCCACCCTCGATGTGCGCCACGCCGGCGCCGTGCGCGACGTGGTCGAGCAATTGCCGGAGGCGTTCCGCCAGGTGCGTTGCCTGGTCAACAACGCCGGGCTGGCGCTGGCGCCGCAGCCCGCGCAGCAGGTCGACCTGCAGGACTGGCACACCATGATCGACACCAACGTCACCGGTCTGGTCAACGTCACCCATGCCCTGCTGCCGACGCTGATCGGCACCGGCGCGGGCGCCAGCATCGTCAACATCGGCTCGGTGGCCGGCCACTGGCCCTACCCGGGCGGGCACGTCTACGGCGCGACCAAGGCCTTTGTCGAGCAGTTCGGCTACAACCTGCGCTGCGACCTGCTCGGCACGGGCGTGCGTGTCACCGACATCGCGCCGGGCATGGCCGAGACCGAGTTCACCCTGGTCCGCACCAAGGGCGACCAGGCGGCATCCGACCGGCTCTACCGCGGCACCACGCCGCTGACCGCCGAGGACATTGCCGAGCAGATCTTCTACGTCGCCACCTTGCCGGACCACATCAACATCAACCGCCTGGAAGTGATGCCCACCCGCCAGGCCTGGTCGCCGTTCAACATCGACCGCGACCAGTAAGCGGGCGTCTCAGCCGCCGAGCAGCGCCTCGAGTTCGCTGCTGCTCGGCACCTTGCCCTCGACGAGGATCTCCTCGTCCACCGCCAGCGCCGGGGTGCGCAGTACGCCGGCATCGATGATGGCGTTGACGTCGGTGACCTTCTCCACCGCGAACGCCAGGCCCAGGCGCCGCGCCGCGGCCTCGGTGTTGAGGGTCAGCTGCTGGCACTTGGCGCAGCCGGAGCCATAGATGGTCAGTTTCATCGCGTTCTCCTCAGAACAGTTGGCCGTAGAAATAGCCCGTGAGCGTGGCCATCGCCACCACCAGCAGGCAGTACACCAGGGTCTTCTGCGTGCCCAGCACGGTGCGGATCACCAGCATGTTGGGGATCGATAGCGCCGGGCCGGCCAGCAGCAGCGCCAGCGCCGGGCCCTTGCCCATGCCGGCGCCGAGCAGGCCCTCGACAATCGGCACCTCGGTCAGCGTGGAGAAATACATGAAGGCGCCGAGCACCGCGGCGATCAGCGTCGAGGCGAGGCTGTTATCGCCCACCGCCCAGGCCACCCAGTGCGAGGGGATCAGCCCCTCGTGCCCCGGGCGCCCGAGCAGCAGGCCGGCGATCAGCACGCCGCCGAGCAGCAGCGGCACGATCTGCCGGGTGAAGTCCCAGCTCTGCGCGACCCATTCCTGGCCGGCGGCGTTCTCGCGGCTGGCCTGCAGCATCAGCCCGCCGATGCCGATCAGCATCGCCAGCTCCGGCCACTGCGGGCGCAGCAGCGCGGCCAGCCCGACCAGCACGGCGAGCACCAGCAGCGGCCCGGGTGCCCACTGCCAGCGACGCACCAGCAGCAGGCCGAGCAGCGCGGCCAGCAGCGCGGTGATCGGCCATTTCCAGGCATGCACGGCCATCCAGGCGGCGCTGTCGGCCTGCGCCCAGTTGGCGAACACCAGGATGCCGATCATCAGGCCGAACAGCGCCACCACGTCGCCCAGCGGATGGCCCGCCTCGTCGCTGGCGAAGCCGCGCTTGCTGCTGGCGGCGCGGGCGCTTTCCTCGCGCCGGTAGAGCAGCTGCATGATCGCGCCGATCAGCACCGAGAAGAGGATCGCCCCCACCGCGCGGGCGATGCCCAGTTCGGCGCCAAGCACCTTGGCCGTCACCACGATGGCCATTACGTTGATCGCCGGCCCGGCGTAGAGAAAGGTGATCGCCGGCCCGAGCCCGGCGCCGCGGCGATAGATGCCGCCGAACAGCGGTAGCACGGTGCAGGAGCATACCGCCAGCAGGGTGCCGGACAGCGAGGCGACGCCAAAGGCCACCGGCTTCGGCGCGCTCGGCCCGAGGTGGCGCATCACCGCGCCCTGGCTGATGTATACCGCCAGCGCGCCGGCAATGACGAACGCCGGCAGCAGGCAGAGGATCACGTGCTCGCGCGCATACCACTGGGTCAGCCGCAGCCCCTCGAGCACGGCATTCTCGAAGCGTGGCTGGCCCAGCGGCAGGAAATAGATCAGTGCGAACAGCGCGCACATGCCGAGCAGCAGGCGCGCCTGCCCGCGTTGCTGATGCCAGAAACCGAGCAGATGTGCGAACAGCGAAGGCTTGCCGGGCTGGCCCTGGGCAGCCGGCAAGGCCGGTTCTGCGGGGCGATCTGCTGACGGTTCGGACATGGGCACCCCCGGCGCCGCTCTGTCTGGCGGCGCATGCTTGCTGATGATGGGTGTCAGCCTAACGCGCGGCGGCGGGCCGTCCATTGATCCAGGCAGGGTTCGAGCGCGTGGCTAGAAGGCGAACTGCGTCTGCACGGTGTAGCCGCCCTGTTCCGGCAGCACGGCCAGCGAGTAACGCGGCGCCGCGCCGGGCTCGAGCAGCAGGTTGAAGGCGAAGTTGGAGACGAAATTGCCGAGGGCGATGCCGGCCAGGACGTCGGTCGGGTAGTGCTGGTCGGCTTCGATGCGCGCCAGCCCGGTCAGCCCATCCAGCGCATGCAGGCCAACCTTGGCGGCGTCGCGCAGGGCCGGGTCCATGTCGATGTAGTCCAGGTTGCGCCGGGTCATGGCGGTCTGCGCCGCGCTCGTCGCGCCGTGGCGGGAGGGAAAGGCGTCATCGGGGACGCCGTCGGGACGATCACGCCCGGAGGCTTCCTTGATCTCGCCGCTCAAGGCATCCACCGCGCCCTTGCTGGCGACGAACACGGCAAGGTTTTCCGCTTTCCAGGCCAGCGCATCGGTGAACGTCTCGCCCTCGGGGGCGGCGGTCAGGGCGCTGGCGGCGTAGAGGAGGGTGCTGGCCGTGAGCAGGTCGTTGCTGGCGTCTTCGCCATCCGCGCCGAACAGATAACCGTGCTCTGCCGCCGAGCGTTGCCAGGCATGGTCCCAGCCGCCGGCGGCGATGATCGCGGCGCCGGCGAGGGGGACCCAGGTGCCGCCGTCGAGCGCGGCGCGGCTGGCCGAGTCGGTCCAGTGCTGCCAGGAGCCCAGGTCGCCGGCCAGGCAGAGATTGCTGGCGCCAAGCAGGCTCGCGGCCAATAGCAGGCCGGACCAGGGACGGGCGAAGCGGGGCAGGGAAACGTGGGGGCGCATGGTGGAGGCCGAGGCGGGAGCGGGCGGCCAGGTTAGCCGTCAACGGATCAAGGATTCGTCAAAGGCGGGTGAAGAAAGCGTCAAGGCGCCCGGCGGGCAGCGGTTCGGCGCGAACGGCCGTATTCCCCAACGCGTATGGAACCGCCGCCAGGTTCACCCCAAGCATTGAGTTGACAGGGTTTACACCATATATGGTTTTCCGTATGTTCTGCCGTGCCCGCGTGGTGAATCGACGGCGCGGGCGGTACCGACCGATTTCCGACCGCGGCCCTGGCCGCGAATGGCCATGACGATGACCGAACACCTGACCCCGCCGCTGCTCTGCAAGGCCCTGGCCGACGAGACCCGTGCGCGCATCGCCCTGTTGGTCGCCCGCGAGGGCGAGCTGTGCGTCTGCGAGCTGGTCGGCGCGCTCGGCGAGAGCCAGCCAAAGGTTTCGCGCCACCTGGCCCAGCTGCGCAGCGCCGGCCTGCTCGCCGACCGTCGCCAGGGCCAGTGGGTCTACTACCGGCTGCACCCGGACCTGCCGGACTGGGTGCACGAACTGCTCACGCTGATGCTCGATTCCAACCGCCACTGGCTCGACCCGCAGGCACGCCGGCTGGCGGGGATGAGCGAACGCCCCGGCCGCGCCTCGCTGTGCGGCTGAAACCACCGGAGCCGCCATGCACGATCTACCCAACTTCGATGCCGAGCTGCTGCAGCAGCCAGACCTGCAACGGCTCGGCGCCGCCGATGAGCCGGCGCACCCGCCGCGCATCCTGCTGCTCTACGGCTCCTGCCGCGAGCGCTCCTACAGCCGCCTGCTGACCGAAGAAGCCGCGCGCCTGCTGCAGGCCTACGGCTGCGAGACGCATATCTTCGACCCCTCCGGCCTGCCGCTGCCGGACGATGCGCCCGATACGCACCCCAAGGTGCAGGAGCTGCGCGAGTGGGTGCTCTGGTCCGAGGGCCAGGTGTGGTGCTCGCCGGAGCGCCACGGTGCGATGAGCGCGGTGTTCAAGGCGCAGATCGACTGGATCCCGCTGACGCTCGGTGCGCTGCGCCCGACTCAGGGCAAGACCCTGGCGCTGATGCAGGTCTGCGGTGGCTCGCAGTCGTTCAATGCGGTCAACCAGATGCGCGTGCTCGGCCGCTGGATGCGCATGTTCACCATTCCCAACCAGTCCTCGGTGGCCAAGGCCTACCTGGAGTTCGACGAGGCCGGGCGCATGCAGCCCTCGGCCTACTACGACCGGGTGGTCGACGTGATGGAGGAGCTGGTCAAGTTCACCCTGCTGCTGCGCGGGCGTGCCGACTACCTGGTCGAGCGCTATTCCGAACGCAAGGAGTCGGCCGAGGCGCTGTCGGCGCGGGTCAACCAGCGTTCGATCTGAACGGAGCGGCCTGATGCTGAAGACCTTTGCCCTGTTCGCCTTCACCGCGCTGGCGGAAATCGTCGGCTGTTACCTGCCGTACCTCTGGCTGCGCCAGGGCAAGAGCGCCTGGCTGCTGCTGCCGGCGGCAGTCTCGCTGGCGCTGTTCGCCTGGCTGCTGTCGCTGCACCCGACCGCGGCCGGGCGGGTGTATGCGGCCTACGGCGGCGTCTACATCGGCGCGGCGATCCTCTGGCTGTGGCTGGTCGACGGCATAAGGCCCACGGGCTGGGATCTGCTGGGTTCGGCCGTGGCCTTCGCCGGCATGGCCATCATCATCTTCGCGCCGCGTGGCGCCTGATTCGAGGAGCGCTTCAATGACCATCAAGGTAGGCATCAATGGCTTCGGCCGCATCGGGCGGCTGGCGCTGCGCGCGGCCTGGGGCTGGCCGGAGCTGCAGTTCGTGCAGATCAACGACCCGGCCGGCGACGCGGCGACCCACGCCCATCTGCTCAACTTCGATTCGGTGCACGGCCGCTGGCAGCACGAGGCGGGCAGCGACGGTGACGGCCTGCTGATCGACGGTCAGCGCATCCGGGTCACCGCGAACAAGGCGATTGCCGATACCGACTGGTCCGGCTGCGACCTGGTGATCGAGGCCAGCGGCAAGATGAAGAGCGTCGCCGTGCTCGAGGGTTACCTGGCGCAGGGCGTCAGGCGCGTGGTGGTCAGCGCGCCGGTCAAGGAGCCGGGCGCGCTGAACGTGGTCATGGGCGTCAACGACGGGCTGTTCGACCCCGCCCGGCACCGCATCGTCACCGCCGCGTCCTGCACCACCAACTGCCTGGCGCCGGTGGTCAAGGTGATCCACGAGAACCTCGGCATCCGCCACGGCTCGATCACCACCATCCACGACCTGACCAACACCCAGAGCATCCTCGACCAGCCGCACAAGGACCTGCGCCGCGCCCGCGCCTCGGGGATGAGCCTGATCCCCACCACCACCGGCTCGGCCACCGCCATCGCCGAGATCTTTCCCGAGCTGCGCGGGCGGTTGAACGGCCACGCCGTGCGCGTACCGCTGGCCAACGCCTCGCTCACCGACTGCGTGTTCGAAGTGGAACGCGCCACCACCGCCGAGGAGGTGAACCAGCTGCTCAAGTCCGCGGCCGAGGGCGAGCTCAAGGGCATCCTCGGCTACGAGGAGCGCCCGCTGGTGTCGATCGACTACCGCACCGATCCGCGCTCGTCGATCATCGACGCGCTGTCGACCCTGGTGGTCAACGGCACTCAGGTGAAGCTCTACGCCTGGTACGACAACGAATGGGGCTACGCCAACCGCACCGTCGAGCTGGCGCGCAAGGTCGGCCTGGCCGAGTGAGGCGCAGGGTGGGAAGCGGCCTCCGGCCTTTTTCACCCAAGACCTTGGCGGTGGGAAATCGCTGCGCGAGTTTCCCACCCTACGCTGGCTTTCGGGATCGGTGCGCAGCCGATCGCGGGCAAGTCCACTCCCACACGGCGCCTGCCCTCACGGACTCGTAGGGTGGAAAACGGCCCTAGGCCTTTTCCACCTGTCTCCACCCCAGGCCAGGCCGGACTTACTTATGCACGCTCTCACCCGCCTCTCTCCCGAAATCCGCCAGTACCTCGTGGTTACCGGCAACTACTGGGCCTTCACCCTCA
Organism: Stutzerimonas balearica DSM 6083; assembly: GCF_000818015.1. Lineage (NCBI taxonomy): Bacteria > Pseudomonadati > Pseudomonadota > Gammaproteobacteria > Pseudomonadales > Pseudomonadaceae > Stutzerimonas > Stutzerimonas balearica. The sequence goes on along the minus strand of NZ_CP007511.1, from coordinate 4,328,181 downwards.
CCGACGGCGCGCTGCGCATGCTGGTGGTGCTGCATTTCCACGGCCTGGGCTACAGCCCGCTGGCGATCGCCGCGCTGTTCCTGTTCTACGAGATCTTCGGCGTGGTCACCAACCTGGTCGGTGGCTGGCTGGGCGCGCGGCTGGGGCTGAACCGCACGATGAACATCGGCCTCGGCCTGCAGGTGGTGGCGCTGCTGATGCTCACCGTGCCGGCGGCGCTGCTCACGGTGCCCTGGGTGATGGCGGCGCAGGCGTTGTCCGGCATCGCCAAGGACCTCAACAAGATGAGCGCCAAGAGCTCGATCAAGCTGCTGGTGCCGGACGGCCAGCAGGGCACGCTGTTCAAGTGGGTGGCGCTGTTGACCGGCTCGAAGAACGCGCTCAAGGGCGTCGGCTTCTTCCTCGGCGGCGCGCTGCTGGCCCTGCTCGGCTTCGCCGGGGCGGTGCTGGCGATGGCCGCGGTGCTGGCGCTGGTCTGGCTGGCCAGCCTGTTGCTGCTGAACCGGGACCTGGGCAAGGCCAGGCACAAGCCCAAGTTCAGCGAGCTGCTGTCCAAGAGCCGGGCGATCAACATTCTCTCGGCCGCCCGCCTGTTCCTGTTCGGCGCGCGCGACGTCTGGTTCGTGGTGGCGCTGCCGGTGTACCTGTCCGCGACCTTTGGCTGGGACTTCTGGCAGGTCGGCGGCTTTCTTGCCGCCTGGGTGATCGGCTACGGCATCGTGCAGTCATTCGCCCCCCATCTGACCGGCAAGCGTCGCGGCCGGGTACCGGACGGCCGTGCCGCCTTTGTCTGGGCCGCGCTGCTGGCGCTGCTGCCCGCGCTGATCGCCCTCGGCCTGGGCAGCGCACTGCCGGCGCAACCGCTGCTGATCGGCGGGCTGCTGCTGTTCGGCGTGCTGTTTGCGGTGAACTCCTCGCTGCACAGCTACCTGATCGTCAGCTACGCCCGCGAGGACGGGGTGTCACTCGACGTCGGCTTCTACTACATGTCCAACGCCCTTGGCCGGCTGCTCGGCACGCTGCTCTCGGGCTGGGTGTTCCAGGCCCATGGCCTGGCGGCCTGCCTGTGGGTGTCGACCGCCTTCGTCCTGCTGGCCGCGCTGATTTCCCTCGGCCTGCCGCGGCATCACGAACGGACCTGAAGCCTGCGCCGCGATTCATCGTTACGAAAAGCGTAACGAACGCTTTCCGAGCTTGATTGATGACCCCTCGGTCATCTTCCTACTGTGCGCTCCACAAAGCGGAAAACCTGTGGAGTCGCCATGACAACAACAATCTCCCCACCGCCGCAGTGGTCGCGTCGTCGCGCTGAAAAAGCCCGTCGTCTCGATCAGGTGCAGAGCCTCGCCGATGGCGTGGTACTGCCGGGCGAGCGGATCGTCGAGGCCCTCGAACTCTTGATCGCCCCTGGCGACCGGGTGGTGCTCGAGGGCAACAACCAGAAGCAGGCGGACTTCCTCTCCCGCTCCCTGGCCAAGGCCGACCCCGGCAAGCTGCACGACCTGCACATGATCATGCCGAGCGTCAGCCGCGCCGAGCACCTGGATCTGTTCGAGCGGCAGATCGCGCGCAAGCTCGACTTTTCCTTCGCCGGCCCGCAGAGCCTGCGCATCAGCCAGCTGCTCGAGGACGGCCTGCTGGAAGTCGGCGCCATCCACACCTACATCGAACTCTACTCGCGCCTCTTGGTGGACCTGATCCCCAACGTCGCGCTGGTGGCCGGCTTCCAGGCCGATCGCCACGGCAACATCTACACCGGCCCCAGCACCGAAGACACCCCGGCGCTGGTCGAGCCGACCGCCTTCAGCGACGGCATCGTCATCGTCCAGGTCAATGAAATCGTCGACGAGCTGCCGCGCGTGGACATCCCGGCGAGCTGGGTCGATTTCGTCGTGGTGGCGGACAAGCCGTTCTACATCGAGCCGCTGTTCACCCGCGACCCGCGCCACATCAAGCCGGTGCACGTGCTGATGGCGATGATGGCGATCCGCGGCATCTACGAAAAACACAACGTGCAGTCGCTCAACCACGGCATCGGTTTCAACACCGCCGCCATCGAGCTGATCCTGCCGACCTACGGCGAATCCCTCGGCCTGAAAGGCAAGATCTGCCGCAACTGGACGCTCAACCCGCACCCGACGCTGATCCCGGCGATCGAGACCGGCTGGGTCGAGAGCGTGCATTGCTTCGGCACCGAGCTGGGCATGGAGAACTACATCGCCCAGCGCCCGGACGTGTTCTTCACCGGCCGCGACGGCTCGATGCGCTCCAATCGCATGATGTGCCAGCTGGCCGGGCAGTACGCCGTGGACCTGTTCATCGGCGCCACCCTGCAGGTTGATGGTGATGGGCATTCCTCCACCGTCACCCGCGGCCGCCTGGCCGGTTTTGGCGGTGCGCCGAACATGGGCCACGACCCACGCGGTCGCCGCCATCCGACCCCGGCCTGGCTGGACATGGCCATGCCCGGCGGCGAGGCCCCGGTGACCATGCTCGAGCGCGGCAAGAAGCTCGTGGTGCAGATGGTCGAGACCTTCCAGGAAGGCGGCAAACCCACCTTCGTCGAGCAGCTCGACGCGGTGGAGGTGGCGAAGAAGAGCGGCATGCCGCTGGCGCCGATCATGATCTACGGCGACGACGTCACCCACCTGCTCACCGAGGAAGGCATCGCCTACCTGTACAAGGCCCGCTCGCTGGAAGAACGCCAGGCGATGATCGCCGCGGTGGCCGGCGTTACCAGCATCGGCGTGCGGCACAACCCGAAGGACACCGAGCGCATGCGCCGCGAAGGGTTGATCGCCCTGCCGGAAGACCTCGGCATCCGCCGTAACGACGCCACCCGCGAGCTGCTCGCCGCCAAGAGCATCGCCGAGCTGGTGGAGTGGTCCGGCGGCCTCTACAACCCGCCTGCCAAGTTCAGGAGCTGGTGATGAGCGCACTCATTGCACGACAGGCGCCGTCCGCGGCCGAGCACCTGGCCGATCTGGCGGTGCAGGCGCTGGTCGACGAGGCCGACCTGTCGCCCAAGCCGGGGCTGGTCGACCGGCGCGGCAGTGGCGCGCACAGCGATCTGCACCTGGGGCTGATGCACGCCTCGGCGCAGTCGCTGTGGCCGGCCTTCGCCGCCATGGCCGATGCCGCGCGGCGCGAAGGTCGGGTCAGCCAGGCGCTGCGTGAAACCCTCGGCCAGCTGGGCCGCGACGGCGAAGCGGAGATGCTGCGCGTCACCGCCGGGGTCAACACCCATCGCGGCGCGATCTGGGCGCTGGGGCTGCTCAGCGCGGCGGCCATGCTGGAAAGCGGCGCTTCGGCCGGCGGGATCGCCGCCAGCGCGGCCGCCCTGGCGCGGCTGGACGACCCTGCCGCGCCGCACAACCCGGACAGTCACGGCGCGCGGGTCTGCCGTCGCTACGGCGTGCTCGGCGCCCGCGAACAGGCGCAGCACGGCTTTCCCGCGGTCATCGAAGACGGCTTGCTGCAACTCCTGGCCAGTCGCCGCGCCGGCGCCGGCGAGCAGAACGCCAGGCTCGATGCACTGCTGGCGATCATGAGCAGCCTGACCGACACCTGCGTGCTGCATCGCGCCGGTCTGGAAGGGCTGACCCGCATGCAGGCCGGAGCCCGCGCCGTGCTCGAAGCCGGTGGTGCCGCCAGCCTCGCCGGTCGTCGCCAGCTGCGCCTGCTCGATCGCGACATGCTCGCCCTCAACGCCTCGCCGGGGGGCGCCGCCGACCTCCTGGCCGCCACCCTTTTCCTCGACCGTCTGGCACCGCATGCGCCGGCGCCGACTGGGAGCAACTGAACATGGAAACCCTGTCTTTCGAATTCGCCGCCGGGCAACCCGCCCGCGGCAAGGCCCTGGTCGGCGTGGTCGGCTCGGGCGATCTGGAAGTGCTGCTGGAACCCGGCCAGGCCGGCAAGCTGGCGATCCAGGTAGTCACCTCGGTCAATGGTGCCGAGCAACGCTGGAAGAGCCTGTTCGAGCGGATGTTCCGCGAGCAGACGCCACCGGCATTGAACATCGATATTCACGATTTTGGGGCCACGCCCGGCGTAGTGCGTCTGCGCCTGGAGCAGGGACTGGAGGAAGTCGGCCATGACTGATGTGTCCGCTAACACCGTGGCCCGTTTACTCGAGTCGCGCAGCTTCGTCGAACTCGGTGCCCGCCAGCGTGCCCGCGCACTGCTGGACGAAGGCAGCTTCCGCGAACTGCTCGATCCGTTCAATCGCGTCACCTCGCCCTGGCTGCCGAAGCAGGGCATCGTCACCCAGGCCGACGACGGCGTGGTGGTCGCCAAGGGCACCCTTGACGGCCAGCCGGCGGTGATCGCCGCCATCGAAGGCGCCTTCCAGGGCGGCAGCATGGGGGAAGTCGGCGGCGCGAAGATCGCCGGCGCGCTGGAGCTGGCTGCCGAAGACAACCGCAACGGCATCCCGACCCGCGCCGTGCTCCTGCTGGAAACCGGCGGCGTGCGTTTGCAGGAGGCCAACCTGGGCCTGGCTGCCATCGCCGAAATCCAGGCGGCCATCGTCGAACTGCGCGACTACCAGCCGGTGATCGGCGTGGTCGCCGGCTCCGTCGGCTGCTTCGGCGGCATGTCCATCGCCGCCGGGTTGTGCAGCTACCTGATCGTTACCCGTGAGGCCCGCGTCGGTCTCAACGGCCCGCAGGTGATCGAGCAGGAAGCCGGTCTCGACGAGTACGACTCCCGCGACCGCCCCTTCATCTGGAGCCTGACCGGTGGCGAGCAGCGCTATGCCTCGGGGCTGGTGGACGCCTACGTCGCCGACGACACCGACGCCATCCGCGCGCAACTGCACGAACTGTTCGCCTTCGGCAAGCCACTGCAGCCGCGCAGCCGCCGCCACGCCTGGTACCTCCAGCGCCTGGCCGACGTCGATACCCGCACGCAGCTCGATGCTGCCGCCGTGCGCGCCATCTACAGAGGAGATGCCCAATGAGCCGTGGACTGAACTGGTTGCAAGCCCTGGCCGGCGGCCAGGCACTGGCGGGCTATCCGGCCTCGCTGAAGGTGGTCGACGGCACGCTCGGTGAGCGCGCCGCCCGCTATATCGCCGTGGTGCCGGATGCCGAGAATCCCTTCCCGCGCGCGCGCAATGGCGAGGTCGGTCTGCTCGAAGGCTGGGCCCTGGGCCAGGCGCTGGACGAGGTGATCGCGGCCGATCGCGACAAGGCGGACAAGCGTGTGCTGGTCGCCGTGGTCGACGTGCCGAGCCAGGCCTATGGCCGCCGCGAGGAGGCGCTGGGCATTCACCAGGCGCTGGCCGGTGCGGTGGATGGCTATGCCCGCGCACGGCTGGCCGGGCACCCGGTGATCGCGCTGCTGGTGGGCAAGGCCATGTCCGGTGCCTTTCTCGCGCACGGTTATCAGGCCCAGCGGATCATCGCACTGCGCGATCCGGGCGTGATGGTGCACGCCATGGGCAAGGCCGCCGCGGCGCGCATCACCCTGCGCAGCGTCGAGGAGCTGGAAGCCCTGGCCGAATCGGTGCCGCCAATGGCCTACGACATCGACAACTACGCGACCCTCGGCCTGCTCTGGGAAACCCTCTCGGTGGACAGCATCGAGCAGCCCTCGGCGGACGACCTGGCGCGTGTGCGCGACTGTCTCGCCAAGGCTGTCGTGGATATCGGCGACAGCAGCGACCTGCGCGGCCGCCTCGGCGCGCCGAACCGCGAGGCGTCGTCGCGGGTGCGCGAGCTGCTGCGCGCGCAGTGGTAGCGAACACCTGACGCGGCCCTATTCGCCACAGCGATCAGCGACTCGACAACAACAATTACGAGGAGGCTGCAGATGCACGACACACCTCGCCCCCACGACCTGCTCTGGGGCATGACCCCGGCACAGCTGCCGACCGATGCGCCAGCCTGGGCGGTCGCTGTGCTCGCCGCTGGCCAGCCGGTGGTGGTGCGGCGTGCGCGTGTGGCCGCCGGCCTGGTTGCGGTCGGGTTGCGCGGGGCGACGCGTGATCAACGCCTGGCCGCGCTGATGCCGGTCGAGGCGATCGCTCATCGGTTGGCGCCGGAAGAACTGCTCGGTCGTCGGGCCACTGAGGATCTGCCGGTGTTTCGCGTGCTGGCCGAGCTACGCCCCTTGCTCGATGCGCTGGGCCACGCCTGGGGCGTTACCGGCTCGGCGGGTTTTCAGCTCGCCACCGGGCTGCCGACGGCGCACCCGGACAGCGATCTGGACCTGCTGCTCAGGGCCGAGCGCCCGCTGCCACGCAGCGAGGCGCGTCCACTGTTGCAGCTGCTGGAAGGTCGCGCCTGCCGCGTCGACCTGCAACTGGAAACTCCGCTGGGCGGTGTGGCGCTCGGCGAATGGGCCGGCGGCGCCGCGCGGGTGCTGGTCAAGGCTGCCGAAGGACCGCGTCTGGTGAGCGATCCCTGGCAAGCGGAGCGTGCGGCATGAGCAGCCTGTTCGCCTTTCCTGGTCAGGGCGCGCAGAAGCCCGGCATGCTCCAGTGTCTGCCGCAGGAGCCTGAAGTCCTCGAATGCCTGGCGCAGGCCAGTGCGGTGCTCGGCGAGGATGCGCTGCTGCTCGATTCGGCCGAAGCGTTGCAATCGACCCGTGCCGTACAGCTCTGCCTGCTGATCGCCGGGGTCGCCGGAGCGCGGCTGCTGATGCGCGATGGCCAGCGCCCGGATTATGTCGCCGGGCTGTCCATCGGCGCCTATGCCGCGGCGGTGGTCGCCGGGACGCTGGACTATCGCGACGCGGTGCGGCTGGTCTCGCTGCGTGGCGAGCTGATGCAGCAGGCCTACCCGCACGGCTATGGCATGACCGCCATCCTCGGTCTGTCGCTGAGCACGGTCGAGGGCCTGCTGACGGAGGTCGCGGAGCCCGCCTACCTGGCCAATATCAACGCCGACAACCAGCTCGTCATCGCCGGCAGCGACGCCGCCATGGCCGCGGTCGCCGCCCGCGCCAAGGCCCTCGGTGCCTCCTGTGCGCGGCGTCTGGCGATGAGCGTGCCGTCGCATTGCGTGCTGCTCGAGCAGCCGGCGCGTGGGCTGGCCGAAGCCTTCGCCGGCGTCAGCCTGCGCGCTCCGCAAATTCGCTATCTGAGCAGCTCGTCCGCACGCCCGATATTCGATAGCGAGCGCCTGCGCGACGACCTGGCCTTCAACATGTGCCGCGTCGTCGACTGGCACGGCACCCTGCGCACCGCCTACGAACGCGGGGTGCGGCTGCAGATCGAACTGCCTCCGGGCCAGGTGCTGACCGGCCTGGCGCGGCGGGTTTTCGAACAGGGTACGCTGGCCGCCTTCGACGGCGCCCGGCTCGACACACTGGACGCCTTGCTGCGTCAGGAGGGCAGCCAGAGCCGATAAACACGTGCATAAGGGCGCGTTCGCCTGACTCGCCCGCTGATCGACGGATAACAACAACGACCTCGACAACACGCGCCACGCCCTCTGCAGGCCGGCGCAACCAAAAGGACAAGAACAATGATCATCTTTGGTGTGGCCTTCCTGGCCTTGTGTACCCTCACCGGCATCTTCGTCGGCGAGCTGCTCGGCAAGCTGATCGGCGTACCGGCCAACGTCGGTGGCGTCGGCATCGCCATGGTGCTGCTCATCCTCGTCGGCAGTTACCTGAAGAACCGCGGCCTGTTCAAGCCGGAAACCGAACAGGGCGTGAAGTTCTGGAGCGCCGTCTACATCCCGATCGTGGTCGCCATGGCCGCGCAGCAGAACGTCTACGGCGCGCTGTCCGGCGGCCCGATGGCGATTCTCGCCGGCATCGCCGCGGTGGTTCTGGCCTTCGCCCTGGTCCCGGTGCTGGACCGCATCGGCCGAAAAAAGTCTGAGGCCGAGCCGGTTGCCACCGCCAAGCCCACCACCAGCAGCGCACGGGGGTAACGGCCATGTACGAATCGCTCATGAAAGTGGTCACCGGCTACGGCATGATCAGCGGCTTCGCCCTCATCGGCGCAACCATGTGGCTGTCCTACTGGCTGTCGGACAAGCTCACCAAGGGCCGTCTGCACGGCTCGGCAGTCGCCATCCTCATCGGCCTGTTGCTGTCCTACATCGGCGGCGTGGTCACCGGCGGGCAGAAGGGCCTGGTCGATATCGCCCTGTTCTCCGGCATCGGCCTGCTCGGCGGCGCCATGCTGCGTGACTTCGCCATCGTCGCCACCGGTTTCGGCGTCAGCGTCGAAGAGCTCAAGCGCGCCGGGATGGTGGGCGTGCTGGCGCTGTTCGTCGGCGTGTTCTCCTCCTTCATCGCCGGTGTCGCAGTGGCCATCGCCTTCGGCTACACCGATGCGGTCAGCCTGACCACCATCGGCACGGGCGCTGTGACCTACATCGTCGGCCCGGTCACCGGCGCGGCGATCGGCGCCAGCTCCGAGGTGATGGCGCTGTCGATCGCCGCCGGCCTGGTCAAGGCGATCCTGGTGATGGTGGCCACGCCCTTCGTCGCCTCGCTGATCGGCCTGAACAACCCGCGCTCGGCGGTGATCTTCGGCGGCCTGATCGGCACCTCCAGCGGCGTGGCCGGCGGCCTGGCGGCTACCGATCCGAAGCTGGTGCCCTACGGCTGTCTGACCGCCGCGTTCTATACCGCGCTGGGCTGCCTGCTCGGGCCGTCGCTGCTGTTCTTCGTCATGCGCGGGCTGCTCGGCTGAGACGCAGCAGCAGAGGTGGAAAAGGCTGCGCCGTTTTCCACCCTACGAATGCGTAGGGTGGAAAACTCGCGCAGCGATTTTCCACGCGTAACCCTCACCGCGTGGATGGCTGCGGCCATCCTCCCTACGGCGGCTACACGCCCTGGCACAGGCCCGCCAGAGCGCCGTGTGGCCCCGGGCCAAAGCCGGGGGGTTACAGCGGCGGTTTTTTCTGGCAGGGTAACCCTCGATTCGCGACCGATTGCCGCAGGCAGCGGGCGCGGGTCGATGTGCTAGCGGGAGAGACTGCCGCATGGCAGCGCCGAAGGAGCAACCGCCCCGGAAACTCTCAGGCAAAAGGACCGCTATCACTGCTGACACTCTGAAGAGCCGCCCGGTTTTCGTCGCCGGGCGCACCGAAGGAGCAAGCGAGCCGTCATGCGCTCGTGAATCTCTCAGGTCCAGAACAGAGGGGGCGCCCGCCGCGCGTTGGGCGCACGGGCTATGACCCCTCGACGTTCTGGAGCGCAACAATGAAAACAATCGCAGTCATCGGCGGCGGCATCACCGGCGTCACCACCGCCTATGCCCTGGCCAAGCGCGGCTTCTCGGTGACCCTGCTGGAAAAGCACCGCTACGCGGCGATGGAAACCTCGTTCGCCAATGGCGGCCAGCTGTCGGCGTCCAATGCCGAGGTCTGGAACCACTGGTCGACGATCGTCAAGGGCCTCAAGTGGATGCTCAAGAGCGATGCGCCGCTGCTGGTCAACCCCAAGCCCAGCTGGCACAAGCTCTCCTGGTTCGCCGAATTCATCGGCTCGATCCCCAATTACCGCAAGAACACCATCGAAACCGCGCGTCTGGCGATCGCCGCGCGCGAGCATCTGTTCGCCTGGGCGGAAGCCGAAGGCATCGACTTCGACCTGAAGAAGAAGGGCATCCTGCATATCTACCGCGACAAGGCCGGCTTCGATCATGCCGCTGAGGTTTCCCGCCTGCTTGCCGAAGGCGGTCTGCCGCGACGCAGCGTGACGCCGGAAGAAATGCGTGCCATCGAGCCGACCCTGGCCGGCACCTATTACGGCGGCTACTACACCGAATGCGATTCCACCGGCGACATCCACAAGTTCACCTATGGTCTGGCCACGGCGATCGAACGCCTCGGCGTGCGCTGCCGCTACGGTGCCGACGTGAAGTCGGTGGCCAGCGACGGCAAGCGTGCCAGCGTGATCCTCGCTGGCGTTGGCGGTGACGAGCGGCTGGAGTTCGACGGCCTGGTGGTCTGCGCCGGCACCGCCAGCCGTGCGCTGGCAGCCCAGCTCGGCGACCGGGTGAACATCTACCCGGTCAAGGGCTACTCGATCACCGTCAACCTGACGGACGAAGTCAGCCGCGCCTCGGCGCCGACGGTCAGCCTGCTCGATGACGAAACCAAGCTGGTCAGCAGCCGCCTTGGCGACGACCGCTTCCGCGTCGCCGGCACCGCCGAGTTCAACGGCCACAACCGCGACATCCGTGCCGATCGCATCCGCCCGCTGGTGGAGTGGGTCAACCAGTGCTTCCCCGGCGTCAACACCCGCAGCGTGGTGCCCTGGGCCGGCCTGCGCCCGATGATGCCGAACATGATGCCCAAGGTCGGCCGCGGTAGCTCGCCGTGCGTGTTCTACAACACCGGCCACGGGCACCTGGGCTGGACGCTGAGCGCGATCACCGCGGACATGGTAGGTGACGTGGTAGCGCAAAGCCTGGGCCGGCCGGCTCCGGTGGCATCCGGGCAGACAGCCGTCGCCTAGTCATGCTGTCGTAGGGTGGAAGACGGCGAAGCCTCTTCCACCGTGGCGTTGAGCATCCACACGAGGCATCGGCGTCATCGTGATCCTGCGACGTTGCGAAAGGCTGCGTGGATAAGCTTCGCGTTATCCACCCTACGTTTGCCCAACACCGCGGACGTAGGGTGGAAGACGGCGAAGCCTCTTCCACCTTTGCGTTGAGCATCCACACGAGGCATCGGCGTCATCGTGATCCTGCGACGTTGCGAACGGCTGCGTGGATAAGCTTCGCGTTATCCACCCTATGTTGCCCAACACAGCGGATGTAGGGTGGAAGACGGCGAAGCCTCTTCCACCGCCCGGCAACGATCCCCCGATCCGGCTGGCCTTATGGCGACGCGTGGAAAACCGCTGCGCGGGTTTTCCACCCTACGGTGTGCCGTGGCCGTTGTGCTCCAGCGCACGCCGCGCATACATCCGGCATTCGGCGAGCAGCGCCAGCAGGTTGGGGTCGCGCTCCTTGGCCTTGAGGAACACCACGCCGATGTGCTGTTGCAGGTGATAACGCGCCTGCAGCGGGATCAGCCGCACCCGCGATTCGTAGACCATGCCCACGCGCCCCGGCAGCAGGGCGTAGCCGACCCCGGAATTGACCATGCTGAGCAGGGTGAAGATGTCGTTCACCTGCATCGCCACCTTGGGTTCGAAGCCGGCCAGCTCGAACACCCGCCGGCCGTCCTGATGGGTGGCGAAGCCCTGCGACAGGGTGATGAAGGTGGCGTCGCGCAGATCACTGAGATCGACCTCGGCCTGCTCGGCAAAGGGCGAATCGGCTGGTGCGGCGAGAAAGATGTCGTCGGAGAACAGCTCGACCTGCTCGCAGTCGGGGTCGGCGACGCTCTCGTTGAGCGACACCAGGATCGCATCCAGCTCCATGTTCTTCAGCTTGTAGAGCAGGTCGACGTTGGAGCCGAGGATCAGGTCGATGTTGAGTTCGCTGCGGCGCAGCTTCAGGCCCATGATCAGCTGCGGCACGGTCTTGACCGTCAACGAATAGAGCGCGCCGAGCTTGAAGCGCTCGGCGGAGAAGCCGGCCGCTTCGCGGGTGCGGCGCACCGTCTCGAGCACGTCCTTGACCAGCTGCTGGGCACGTTCCTCGAGGACGAAGGCGCTTTCCAGCGGGAGCAGGTTGCGCCCCTCGCGCTTGAACAGCGGGCAGCGCAGGGCGCTTTCCAGCGAGTGAATGGCGCGGTGCACGCTGACATTGCTGGTGTTGAGCTCCGCCGCGGCCTTGCCCATGTTGCAGCTGCGCATGAAGGTGAGGAAGACCTCGAGCTTTTTCAGGGTCAGCTCTTCGTCGATCTGCATGGCGATGACTCCGCGATCAGGCCCTCGATTATGGCAGCCGCTGCGCGCGCGGAGCGAGCCGGCACGCGCGTCGCCGCTCCCCTGGGCGGCGGTGCCGTGCCGGGCATCTGCTTTCGCACGCAGGTCGCCGGCCCGTTGCGGCACGCAAGGCTGGCCTCATGGAAGGCGATCGGAAAAAAAAGGCCCCGGAATCGCTTCCGGGGCCCTGGGCATCGCGGGTGGCTGGCGCCGATCAGAACGCCGGGACGACGGCGCCCTTGTACTTCTCGTTGATGAACTGGCGCACCTCTTCGCTGTGCAGCGCGGCGGCCAGTTTCTGCATGGCGCCGCTGTCCTTGTTGTCCGGGCGGGCGACGAGGATGTTCACGTAGGGCGAGTCGCTGCCTTCGATCACCAGGGCGTCCTGGGTCGGGTTCAGCTTGGCTTCCAGCGCATAGTTGGTGTTGATCAGCGCCAGATCGACCTGGGTCAGCACGCGCGGCAGGGTCGCGGCTTCCAGCTCACGCACCTTGATGTGCTTGGGGTTTTCGGCGATGTCCTTCGGCGTGGCGGTGATGCCGGCGCCATCCTTGAGCGTGATCACGCCGGCCTTGGCCAGCAGCAGCAGGGCGCGGCCGCCATTGGTGGCGTCATTGGGGATCACCACGTTGGCGCCGTCGGGCAGTTCTTCCAGCGATTTGAGCTTGCTCGAGTAGGCGCCGAACGGCTCGATGTGCACGCCGGCGACGCTGACCAGCTCGGTGCCCTTGCCCTTGTTGAACTCGTCGAGGTACGGCTGGTGCTGGAAGAAGTTGGCGTCCAGACGCTTCTCGGCGACCTGGATGTTCGGCTGCACATAGTCGGTGAAGACCTTCACGTTCAGCCCCACGCCCTGTTCGGCCAGCTTCGGTTTGACGAACTCGAGGATCTCGGCGTGCGGCACGGCGGTCGCCGCGACGTTCAGCTCGTCGGCGGCCTGGGCGGAGAAGGCGGCCACGGTGGCCAGGGCGGCAATCAGTTTCTTCATCGTTCGGTTCCTTGGATGGAGCGGCGTGCGAGGGTTCGCGCGCCCAGGTTCATTTGCGGGAGAAGTGGGTCACCAGGCGGTCGCCAACGCTCTGCAGCACCTGCACCAGCACCAGCAGCAGGACCACGGTGACGACCATCACGTCGGTCTGGAAGCGCTGGTAGCCGAAGCGGATGGCCAGGTCGCCAAGGCCGCCGGCACCCACCACGCCGGCCATCGCGGTGTAGGACACCAGGGTGATGGCCGTGACGGTGATGGCGGCGATGATGCCCGGCCGGGCCTCGGGCAGCAATGCGCTGAAGATGATCTGCCGCGTCGTCGCGCCCATCGCCTGGGTCGCCTCGATGATGCCGCGGTCGACCTCGCGCAGCGCGGTCTCCACCAGCCGCGCGAAGAACGGCGCGGCGCCCACCACCAACGGTGGAATGGCCCCGGCCACGCCGAGCGAGGTACCGGTCAGCAGCACGGTGAAGGGAATCATCACGATCAGCAGGATGATGAACGGCAGCGAACGCAGCACGTTGACCACGAACGACAGCGCCGCGTACAGCGGGCGGTTCTCGAACAGCTGGCGGGGGCCGCTGAGAAACAGCAGCACGCCCAGCGGCAGGCCGAGCAGGATGGTGAACAGCAGCGAGCCGCCGAGCATCAGCAGGGTGTCGAGGGTGGCCAGCCAGATCTCGTACCAGTCGACGTTGGTGAACAGCGAGCCGAACAAGGCATCCATCAGCGCAAGACCTCCACGTGTACATCGGCGTGATCGAAGCGCGTCAGGGCCGCCTGCATGTCGCCGCCGGTGAGGGCCAGGGTCAGCTGGCCATAGGGGGTGTCCTTGATGCGGTCGATGCGCCCGGAAAGGATCGAGAAGTCGACGCCCGTTTCGCGTGCGACCGTACCCAGCAGTGGCTGGTAGGTGCTCTCGCCCTGGAAGGTCAGGCGCAGGATGCGGCCCTGCACATGGGCGAAGTCGTCGTGCTGCTCGCGTTCGTCGACCGCCTCGTCCTCGAGCACGAAGCGCTGCGTGGTCGGATGCTGCGGGTGCAGGAACACCTGGGTGACCGGGCCCAGCTCGACGATGTCGCCGCCGTCCATCACCGCCACGCGGTCGCAGACGCGGCGAATCACATCCATCTCGTGGGTGATCAGCACGATGGTCAGCTTCAGCTCGCGGTTGATCTCGGCGAGCAGTTGCAGCACCGATGCCGTGGTCTGTGGGTCGAGCGCGCTGGTGGCTTCGTCGCAGAGCAGGATGCCTGGCTCGGTGGCCAGTGCGCGGGCGATGCCGACGCGCTGCTTCTGGCCGCCGGAGAGCTGCGCCGGATACTTGCGCGCATGGTCCTTGAGGCCGACGCGCTCGAGCAGCGCGGCGACCCGGGCATCGATCTCGCCACGCGACAGCTGGCCGGCCAGGCGCAGCGGCATGGCGACGTTGTCGGCCACGGTCTTGGACATCAGCAGGTTGAAGTGCTGGAAGATCATCCCGACGCGCTGGCGGAAGCGCCGCAGGCCGTCGGCATCCAGCGCGGTGACGTCCTCGCCATTGACCCGGATGCGCCCGCCCGAGGGTTCCTCCAGGCGGTTGATCAGGCGCAGCAGGGTGCTCTTGCCGGCGCCGGAGTGACCGATCAGGCCGAATACTTCACCGGCCTCGATGCACAGGTCGGTCGGCCGCAGCGCCGGTACTTCGCGGCCGGCAACCCGATAGGTTTTATGGACTTGCTGGAATTCGATCACGGGCGAACCTTGTGGGTGCGGTCGTTCCTGGCCGGGATAGCCGGCGAAAGCCGGGCATTCTAGCGCAACTGGTGCTCAGGCTTCAGCCGCCGGCGTGCGTTCATAGACATTGCCTATCGGGCCGATCGGCAAAGCAAATTGCCGCGGCACCGACCTTGTCGGACTTCGGCGGGTCAGTTACCGGAGCACCGTGGAAAAGGCGCGCCCCAGCGGTGGGTTCACCACGGTTTCGGAAACACCCTTCACCGAGGCCCAAGATGACCGACAAGACCCCCAAACAGAGCGAACTCGCCGGCACCGATACCGTCGACCGCGGCAACCGCAACGCCAAACTCGACCAGCTGGAACGCTTTCGCTCGGACGCCACCGGCGAGGCGCTGCGCACCAATCAGGGCGTGAAGATCGCCGATAACCAGAACACCCTCAAGGCCGGCGGCCGTGGGCCCTCGCTGCTCGAAGACTTCATCATGCGCGAGAAGCTCACCCACTTCGATCACGAGCGCATCCCCGAGCGCATCGTGCACGCGCGCGGTGCCGCCGCACACGGCGTGTTCGTCAGCTACGACGACCACAGCCAGCTGACCAAGGCCTCGTTCCTCTCGGCAAAGGGCAAGGAGACCCCGGTATTCGTGCGCTTCTCCACCGTGCAGGGCTCGCGCGGCTCGGCGGACACCGTGCGCGACGTGCGCGGCTTTGCCACCAAGTTCTACACCGACGAGGGCAACTTCGACCTGGTCGGCAACAACATGCCAGTGTTCTTCATCCAGGATGCCATCAAGTTTCCGGACTTCGTCCACGCGGTCAAACCCGAGCCGCACAACGAGATCCCGCAGGCGCAATCGGCCCACGACACTTTCTGGGACTTCGTCTCGCTGACGCCTGAGTCCGCACACATGGTGCTCTGGACCATGTCCGACCGCGCCCTGCCGCGCAGCTACCGGGCGATGGAAGGCTTCGGCGTGCACACCTTCCGCCTGATCAATGCCGAGGGCGTCAGCCGCTTCGTCAAGTTTCACTGGAAGCCGGTGGCCGGCGCTTTCTCGCTGGTCTGGGACGAGACGCTGAAGATCGCCGGCAAGGACCCGGACTTCAACCGCCGCGACATGTGGGAGTCCATCGAGATGGGCGACTACTTCGAGTGGGAGCTGGGCGTGCAGGTGGTCGAGGAGGCCGACGAGCACAAGTTCGACTTCGACCTGCTGGACCCGACCAAGATCATCCCCGAGGAGCTGGTGCCGGTGCAGAAGCTCGGCAAGATGACCCTCAACCGCAACCCGGACAACTTCTTCGCCGAGACCGAGCAGGCCGCCTTCCACATCGGCCATATCGTGCCGGGCATCGACTTCACCAATGACCCGCTGCTGCAGGGCCGGCTGTTCTCCTACACCGACACCCAGCTGCTGCGTCTCGGTGGGCCGAACTTCCACGAGATCCCGATCAACCGCCCGCTGTGCCCGTTCCACAACAACCAGCGCGACGCCTTCCATCGCCAGACGATCAACAAGGGCCGCGCCAACTACGAGCCCAACTCGATCGACAGCGGCTGGCCCAAGGAAACCCCGCCGGCGGCCCAGGGCGGCGGCTTCGAGAGCTATCCGGAGCGGGTCGAGGGGCACAAGATCCGCAACCGCAGCGAATCCTTCGGCGACCACTTCTCCCAGGCCACGCTGTTCTGGAACAGCATGAGCGAGCCGGAGAAGGAGCACATCATCGGCGCCTACACCTTCGAGCTGGGCAAGGTGGAGCGGGTGTTCATCCGTGAGCGTCAGGTCAACGAAATCCTCGCCAACATCGACCTGGAGCTGGCCCGCCGCGTGGCCGAGAACCTCGGCCTGCCGGTGCCGAGCGCGCCGACCGTGACGCCGAAGACGCCAACCCCGCAGAGTTCGCCGGCGCTGAGCCTGATGAATCACGTGCCGGGCAATATCAAGTCGCGCAAGGTGGCGATCCTGGTGGCCAACGGCGTCGATGGTGCGGCGATCGATGCGTTCAAGGCCAAGCTGGCCGAGCAGGGCGCGCTGGCCAAGGTAATCGGCCCGTCGCCGGCCCCGGTGAAAACCGCGGACGGCCAGATGCTGCCGGTCGATGCCGCGATGGACGGCATGCCGTCGGTGATGTTCGACGCGGTGTTCGTTCCCGGTGGTGCCGATGCGGCGGCGGCCATGGCCAAGTCCGGCGAGGCCAAGCATTACCTGCTGGAGACCTACAAGCATCTGAAACCCATCGTGGTGCTGGGTGCGGCACGGCCACTGCTGGCGTCGCTGAACCTCACTCCGGATGCCGGGTTGCTGGAGGGTGATGACGTCGATGCGGTATTCGGCAACTTCGCCAAGGCGCTTGGCCAGCATCGGGTCTGGGCGCGCGAGGCCGCAGCGGCAACGATCCCGGCGTAACGGGTCAGCGTAGGGTGGATGGCCGAAGCCATCCACGCGGATGAGGCGCCAGGTCCGGCATGAGGCGCAACCTGGTCTGACGCGTGGAAAATCGCTTCGCGAGTTTTCCACCCTACGCAGGCTTCGGTGCCAGCGGGACGTAGGGTGGATGGCCGCAGCCATCCACGCGGGGCGGCGTCTCAGCTACCCTGCAGCTCCCGCCAATGCAGGAACAGCCGCAGGTCGAACTCGATCTGCCCGTAGCCGGGCAGCATGTGATCGCAGAGCTTGTAGAAGGCACGGTTGTGCTCGCTCTCGCGCAGGTGAGCGAGCTCGTGCACCACGATCATTTGCAGAAATTCCGGCGCCGCCTCGCGGAACAGCGCGGCGACGCGGATTTCCTTCTTCGCCTTGAGCTTGCCGCCCTGCACCCGTGACACCGCGGTATGCAGGCCCAGCGCGCGGTGAGTCAGGTCCAGGCGATTGTCGTAGAGCACCTTGTCGATCGGCGGGGCGCTTTTCAGGTACTCCTGCTTGAGCGTCTGCACGTAGCCGTACAGCGCCTTGTCGCTCTGCACCTGATGCCGGCCGGGATAGCGCCGCTGCAGGTAATCGCCCAGACGGCCCTCGGCGATCAGCTGGCGCACCTGGGCCAGCAGCGGCTCGGGGTAGCCGCGCAGGTACTTGAGATCGGTCATGCGCGCTTCGGCCAGGCGAAGCTGAGCAGGAACAACGCGGCGGCGCTGACCACGATGGACGGGCCGGCCGGAGTGTCTTCGAACCAGGACAGCGTCAACCCCAGGCACACTGCGACGATGCCCAGCACGCTGGCGCCCAGCGCCATCTGCTCGGGGGTCCGTGCGTGACGCTGGGCCGCGGCGGCGGGAATGATCAGCAGCGAGGTGATCAGCAGCACGCCGACGATCTTCATCGCCACGGCGATGATCACCGCGATCAACAGCATCAGCGCCAGGCGGATCGCCGCCACCGGCAGGCCTTCGACCTTGGCCAGCTCCTCGTGCACGGTGATTGCCAGCAGCGGCCGCCACAGCGGTACGAGCAGCAGCAGCACCAGGGCGCTGCCGCCGACGATCCAGGCCAGATCCGCGCTACCCACCGCGAGCAGGTCGCCGAACAGATAGCCCATCAGGTCGATGCGCACATCGTCCATGAAACTCAGCGAGACCAGGCCCAGCGACAGCGTGCTATGCGCGAGGATCCCCAGCAGGGTGTCCGAGGCCAGCGGCTGGCGCTGCTGCAGGGTGACCAGCAACAACGCGAGCAGCACGCAGCCGACGGTCACCGCCAGGGTCAGGTTGACGTCGAGCATCAGCCCAAGGGCGACACCGAACAGCGCGGCGTGGGACAGGGTGTCGCCGAAATAGGCCATGCGCCGCCAGACGACGAAGGAGCCGAGCGGGCCGGCGACCAGCGCCAGGGCGAGGCCGGCGAGCAGGGCGTGGAGCAGGAAATCGGGCATCTGATGCTCTGTCTAGTGCTTGCAGTTCGGGCCGTGGACGTGGCCTTGGCCGGTGACCACGCTGCCGTGCAGGTCATGGCGGTGATCGTGCTGGTGGTGGTAGATCGCCAGGCTGCGGGCGTCCTGGCCGAACAGCTCGACAAAGGCCGGGTCGGCGCTGACCTGCTCCGGATGCCCGGAACAGCAGACGTGGCGATTCAGGCAGACCACCTGATCGGTGGCGCTCATCACCAGATGCAGGTCGTGCGAGACCATCAGCACGCCGCAGCCGTAGCGCTCGCGCAGCCGGCCGATCAGCCGGTAGAGCTCGGCCTGGCCGGCGATGTCGACACCCTGGACCGGCTCGTCGAGCACCAGCAGCTGCGGCTCGCGCAGCAGCGCGCGGGCCAGCAGCACCCGCTGCATCTCGCCGCCGGAGATGCGCTGCAGCGGGCTGTCGATCACCTGTTCGGCGCCCACTTCGACCAGCGCCGCCTGCGCGCGGGCACGGTCCACCCCCGGCACCAGGCGCAGGAAGCGCAGCACGGACAAGGGCAGGGTGGCATCGATGTGCAGCTTTTGCGGCATGTAGCCCACGCGCAGGTCCGGCTTGCGCCAGATCTCGCCGCGATCGGGCTTGAGCAGGCCGAGCACGATCCGCACCAGAGTGGTCTTGCCGGCTCCGTTGGGGCCGATGAGGGTGACGATCTCGCCGGCGTGGACCTCGAGATCGGCGCCTTCGAGCACCGCCTTGCCGGCGAAGCCGACGTGCACGTCATGCAGGCGGATCAGGCTGTCGCTCATGCCGCGCTCCGGCACGGGGCGCACAGGCCGACCACCTCGACGGTCTGGGTCTCGACCGCGAAATTCACCGTGCGCGCAGCGCTCTCGATGGCCTCGGCAATGCTCGCCTGCTCCAGCTCGATGGCCGTGTGGCAGTTGCGGCAGATGAGGAACTGGCCCTGGTGCGGGTGCTCCGGGTGGCTGCAACCAATGAACGCATTGAGCGAGGCGATGCGGTGCACCAGGCCGTTCTCGAGCAGGAAATCCAAGGCACGGTACACCGTAGGCGGTGCGGCACGGCGGCCATCCTGTTCGCTCAGCGTGGCGAGAATGTCGTAGGCGCCGAGCGGCCTGTGGCTTTGCCAGACCAGCTCCAGTACGCGCCGGCGCAGCGCGGTCAGGCGTACGCCCTGGCGCAGGCAAAGGCTGTCGGCCTCGGCCAGGGCGCTGCTGACGCAGTGATCATGGTCATGGGGCGTGTAGGCCAGGGTAGTCTTGGGCATGGCGACGACTTGTCCGGAGAGAGACGTTATTATGTACCAATTTCCCCGCACGAGTATCGCCCGTGAAAGCTCTTTTTTCGCTTCCCCTGATCGCCGGTGCACTGCTCTGCACCCCCGCCGCTCACGCTGACGTTCGCCTGCTGACCAGCATCAAGCCGCTGCAGCTGATCGCCGCCGCCGTGCAGGACGGGGCCGGCCAGCCTGAGGTCCTGCTGCCGCCGGGTGCCTCCGCGCATCACTACGCGCTGCGCCCGTCGGATGTGCGTGCCATCCGTGATGCCGAGCTGTTCTATTGGGTCGGCCCGGACCTGGAAAGCTTTCTGCCGCGCGTGCTCGAGGGACGCGACGGGCCGAGCGTGGCCGTGCAGGACGTGCCGGGCATGACGCTGCGCCATTTCGGTGAAGCCGCCGAGGCCGCGGGCGAGCATGGTGACGACCACGACCACGACCACGACCACGACCACGATGCCGAGGCGATGGCCGGCGAGCACGATCACGATCATCGGCCCGGCAGCCTCGATGCGCACCTCTGGCTGTTGCCGGCCAACGCTCGGGCGATCGCCGAGCGCATGGCGGAGGACCTGGCCGCACGTGATCCGCAGAATGCGCCGCGCTACCAGGCCAATCTGGTCGCCTTCGAGCAACGCCTGGAGACGCTGGATCGGCGTTTGCAGAGCCGCCTGGCCAAGGTCGCCGACAAGCCCTACTTCGTCTTCCACGAGGCCTATGACTATTTCGAGGCGGCCTATGGCCTGAGTCATGCCGGCGTGTTCGCCATCAGCGGCGAGGCTCAGCCGGGCGCACGGCACGTCGCAGCGATGCGCGAACGGCTGAAGGCGGCCGGCCCGAGCTGCGTGTTCAGCGAGCCGCCGGTGCGCCCGCGCCTGGCCGAGACGCTGACCGCCGGCCTGCCGGTGACCCTGGCGGAACTGGACGTGCTTGGCGTGGAACTGCAGGTCGGCCCGCAGGGCTACGAGCAGCTGCTGGAGCGTCTGGCCGACAACCTCGCCGGCTGCCTGGAGTCGCTGCAGGCGCCCTGAGTGCCGCGCTACCAGGCGCCCGGCGACGGGCCGCCGTTTTCACCCTGCGGTGAAGTTGCGTGAGGTTGGAAATCGCCAAGCGACTGGCCGCGGCGGGGGCCCGAATGGCCATCGGGCGGCCTGAAACCGGCATGGCGGTGAAAAAGGCGGCGCCGCTTTCCACCCCACGGTCGGGGCGGGGGGGAAGGTAACCGCCCTTGCGATTTCCACCGACGCACGGCCCGGGCGGTGCCGGTGCCTCGCTAGAGGCCTGCCTGCGGGCCGCTCGGCTCGGATAGCTCGCGGCCGACCGCCAGGCCTTCCCGCACGGCCTGCAGGGCCGCCTGGTAGTACGCCTGGCCGGCCGCCGAGCGGGCGAAATCCAGGTACTGCTCGAGTTCGGCGTCGGACAGCTCGCGGTAGATGTACAGCAGGGTGTTGTCCAGGTCGCCCTCGATCTGCTCGCGCAGGCGGTCGCGCTGGCTGTTGAGCAGACTCTGGGCCTGCCCGCTGGCGAGAATCCCGGGCAGCATCTGGCTGAGGCTGTCGGCGGCGACACCGGCCAACGCCAGGCTGACTTCCGCACCCGCCTCGCTCGCTGGCAGGGCTTGTGCCAGATGGCGGATCAGCAACTGGCGGTTGCTCCCGGCCTCGATGCGCGGCAGGCCATTGGCATAGCGCGCCAGTTGCTCGCGGCGCCCGGCCAGCACCTCGGCAGCGACAATCTTGCGGCCCAGTTCGGATTGGAAGAACGCCAGCGCCGGCTGCGGCTCGGCCAGCTGCTCGCGCAGCGCCTGTTGTGCGCGGCTGTCGATTGCCTCGGCGGCAAAGCGCCGGTTGCTGTTGTCGACCAGCGCCTGATAGACGGCTGCGGGCAGGGTGTCCTTGTAGCGCTGCTGCACGGCGGTCAGCGCATCGGTGAAATTGGCGCGCTGATCCGGCCAGCCGGCGGTTTCGTAGAGGTCGGAGTAGACGTCGGCACGGCAGACGAGGCTGATGCTCAGCAGAGCGAAGGCGAGTAGGGCGCGCATGGGATCTCCTGTCGAAGGGTCGCCATTTTCGGCGCCGCCGCGCGGGCTGTCGAGGGAGCGGGCAGGCAAGGCGATTTGTCACAGACGAATTGCCGCTGCGGGGCATTCCCCTGGATACCCCGGACACCGCAGAATGACCGTCGGGCGCATGACCTTGCGCCCTGTTCTCCATCATCTTGAATGTCAGACGGGCGCTTCGTTCCCGAAGCGCGCCGAACGGGCCGCTGTGGCGGCGACACGATTCTCGCGGAGCCTCAACCTTGCAGTTTTCCAGCATCATCGATGACCTGGCCGAGCGTGGCTGGTCGGTACAGCGTGCGTTTCTTCCGAGCCATGAAACCCTCCGTCTCGCCGAAGAGTGTCGCCGCCGCGAGGCGGAGGGAGCCATGGTGCCTGCCGCGGTCGGCCGCGGTGAGGGCCAGCTGGTGCACGAGGGCATCCGCGGCGACCATATCCTCTGGCTGGAACCCGGCCAGTCGGCCGCCAGCGATCTCTACCTGCAGCTGATGGACGGCCTGCGCCAGCAGCTCAACCGCGAGCTCTATCTCGGGCTCGAGGAGTTCGAATGCCATTTCGCCGTGTACCCGCCCGGGGCGTTCTACAAGACGCATCTGGATCGCTTTCGTGATGACGACAGCCGGTGCGTGACCGCGGTGTTCTACCTCAACCCGGATTGGCAGCCGGAGCACGGTGGGGCGCTGCGGTTGTACCTGGGCGAGGCCGCCAGCCAGGACGTCGCGCCGCTGGCCGGCACGCTCGCGGTGTTCATGTCCGGCGACTTCCCGCACGAGGTGCTGCCTACCGCAGTCGATCGCCTGTCGGTCACCGGCTGGTTCCGCCGCCGCGCCGCATTGCCGCTATCGGCCTGAGCGACGGGGGGCGTGGACAATCGCCTTGCGCGTTTTTCCGCGCCACGCCACCGAGCGGCATGCAGACATGAAGGTCGCCAGATAAAAAAAGGTTCATCGCGCTTTCCCGGGGAAGGCAGCCTTGATTTTCAGAAAGAAGTATTCCGAGTCCCGGAAACCATAGGCCATGCGCTTGATCACCTTGATGCGGTTGTTAACCCCCTCAAGGACGCTGGTATGCATGTGGAAGTGGGCACTGGCAAGGATGCCTCGGGCGTATTTGCGCAGGTTGCGAGCAAAGCGTTGCAGTGGCGCGAGGCCGCTCTCGCGAGCATGCCGCAGCCAGGTTCGCCAGCGCCGCCAACCCTCTCGTACGCTGGGGGCGTACCAGACATCCTTCAGCGCATCCTTGAGCACATAGACCGTAGCCAGCGGCTGGTTGGCAGCGAGCAGTTCCTGTAACTGCACGGCCTGTCCTTGTTCCGCGGTGTGCAGACCATCCCCTTCGACCCGGCCGCACTGCCGGCCGACAAGGTGAGCCAGGCGGCGGTAGACGAGCTGGTCAAGCGCAACATCGTCGAGCCGGGCGACTGGGTGGTCCTGACCAAGGGCGACAGCTACCACGACTCCACTGGCGGCACCAACACCATGAAGATCCTGCGCGTCGGCGATTCGCTGATGTGATCGCGAGGCGTAGAAAAAGGTTCATCGCGCTTTCCCGGGGAAGGCAGCCTTGATTTTCAGAAAGAAGTATTCCGAGTCCCGGAAACCATAGGCCATGCGCTTGATCACCTTGATGCGGTTGTTAACCCCCTCAAGGACGCTGGTATGCATGTGGAAGTGGGCACTGGCAAGGATGCCTCGGGCGTATTTGCGCAGGTTGCGAGCAAAGCGTTGCAGTGGCGCGAGGCCGCTCTCGCGAGCATGCCGCAGCCAGGTTCGCCAGCGCCGCCAACCCTCTCGTACGCTGGGGGCGTACCAGACATCCTTCAGCGCATCCTTGAGCACATAGACCGTAGCCAGCGGCTGGTTGGCAGCGAGCAGTTCCTGTAACTGCACGGCCTGTCCGGCCTTCAGGTTGTCGCGATTGCGCAGCAGCAGCCAACGACTCTGCTTGACCGCCTTTCGTGCCAGCTTGTCTTCGCGCAGAAGGTTGGCCTGGTCGACCCGGATACGGTCGATCACATCCCGCCCGTAGCGCGCGACGACGTGAAACAGGTCGTACACCACTTCGGCCTGCGGGCAATGCTTTTTCACCTCCAGGTCAAAAGCCGTGTTCATGTCCATAGCCACCGCCTCGATCTGTTGGCAATGCTCGCCGAGCAATTCAAAGAACGGGCGGATCGACTCACGGCTGTTGCCGTGGCCGACCCACAGCACCCGTGTTCGCTCGGCATCCATGATGACCGTGGCATAGCGATGCCCCTTGTGCAGGGCGAACTCGTCCATCACCAGGCGGCGGACACCATGTGAATCGAAGGTGCCTACCTCGGCTTGCAGGCGTCGTTTATCGAGCGTCTTGAGGGTGTGCCAGTGCAGGCCGGTGAGCTGGCTGACGTGGCTGATCGGCAGCCGCCGCAGCAAGCTTTCGAGCCAGACCCGTAACCGCTGGGTTAGGCGAGATGCAGGCTCCAGCCAGTCGATCCGCTCGGTCACCCGACCACAGTTCAGGCAATCGACTCGGCGCACTGGAAGTTGAAGCAGGACGCGCTGATCGAACAGATCACGATCACGCACCAGACGAATCCGGCGCTCGTGAATCAACGGGCTGAGCTGACCACAACGCCCGCATTTGGGCACTGAACCGGCTTGAGGCTCGAGTTCAATCAGAAGGAAGTTGTTGGCGGATGGGCGGCAGGCAACGGCGTCATAGCCTGGCCAGAAAGCGGCAAGATCAATAGGATGCACGGCGACAGCAGGGACAGGTGAAGGGTGTGTTTGGCGACTGCCAATTTACCTGCTTCCCTGACTGTCAACTCGCTCTTCCCCCAGAGTCTGCGAAGAACCTAAAAAAAGCCCGGCGCTGGGCCGGGCTGAAGAAAGGCGGATGCTGCGCGCGTTACATGCCCAGCAGTTCCGGCAGTGCCAGGGAGATCGACGGCACGTAGGTGATCACGATCAGGAAGCTCAGCATCAGTGCCAGCCATGGCAGCACGGCGCGGACCACCTGGGTCACCGGCATGCCCGTCACTGCCGAGGCGACGAACAGGTTCAGGCCCACCGGCGGTGTGATCAGCCCGATCTCCATGTTCACCACCATGATGATGCCCAGGTGGATCGGGTCGATGCCCAGCTGCACGGCGATCGGGAACAGGATCGGCGCGAGGATCAGGATGATCGCCGACGGCTCCATGAAGGCACCGGCGACCAGCAGCACGATATTCACCACCAGCAGGAACATCCACGGCTGCAGGCCGGCCTCGATGACCCAGGAGGTGATCGCCTGCGGGATCTGCTCGGTGGTCAGCACGTGGGCGAAGAGCATGGCGTTGGCGATGATGAACATCAGCATGATCGACAGCTTGCCCGACTCCAGCAGCACCTTCGGGCAATCGCGCAGCTTGAGGTCCTTGTAGACGAACAGTGCGACGAACGCCGAGTACACCGCCGCCACGGCGGCCGCCTCGGTCGGCGTGAACATGCCGGAGTAGATGCCGCCGAGGATGATCACCATCAGCAGCAGGCCCCAGACCGCCTTGCGGGCGGCCGACAGCCACTCGCGGAAGGTCGCCCGCGGCAGCGCCGGCAGGTTCTTCTTCACCGCGATCAGGTAGATCGCCACCATCAGCGCGCCGCCGAGCAGGATGCCAGGCACTACGCCGGCCATGAACAGCTTGCCGACCGAGGTCTCGGTGGCGGCGGCGTAGACCACCATCACCACCGACGGCGGAATCAGGATGCCCAGGGTGCCGGCGTTGCAGACGATGCCGGCACCGAAGGCCTGCGGATAGCCCGAGCGCACCATGCCGGCGATGGCGATGGAGCCGACTGCGGCGACGGTGGCCGGCGACGAGCCGGACAGCGCCGCGAACAGCATGCAGGCCAGTACCGCGCCGATCGCCAGACCGCCACGGATGTGGCCGACGCAGGCGTTGGCGAAGTCGATCAGCCGGCGGGCGACGCCACCGGTGGTCATGAAGGCGCCGGCCAGCAGGAAGAACGGGATGGCCAGCAGCGTGTAGTGCTCGGAAGTCTCGAACAGCTTGATCGCCAGCGAGCGCACCGAGTCCTGGCTGAAGATCATGATGGTCAGCGAGCCGGCCAGGCCGAGGGAAATGGCGATCGGCACGCCGATCAGCATCAGCGCGAAGAGCACCGCGAAAAGAAACAGAATGGTCATGGCTTGGGCTCCTCGTGCTCGCTCAGTCGGGTGGCCTCGGCCGCTTCATCGGCCAGGCCGAGGCCGATCTGCTGCTTGCGCAGCAGGCGCACGAAGATTTCGCCGAAGCGGATGAACACCATGGCAAAGCCGACGGGGACGATCAGGCCGATGTGCCATTGCTTGACGCCGACATGGCCGAGGTCCTCGGCGCCGATGTTGGCGATGAACAGCGTCTGGATCCATTCGAAGCTGGCCACGGTCAACAGGCCCGCGTAACCCAGGCAGAACAGGCAGGCGATGATCGCGATGACGCGCTGCACGCCGGCCGGTGCCAGCTTGACCAGCGCATCCACGCCAATGTGGCCGGCGGTGCGCACGCCATAGGCCAGGCCGAAGAAGATCAGCCAGGCGAACAGCGCCTTGGTCAGCGCCGTGCTCCAGGTCATGGCCTGCGCCAGGCCGATGATGAAATCGCCCACCGCGAAGAAGAAGTCCTCGGCCCCCGGGAAGCGGTCGGCCAGGTCGTAGAACACGGTGTAGAGGTTGTTGAGAATGACGTAGACGAACGTCACCAAGGTCATGGCGGCCAGCAGAAAGGCGATGAAGCCTTCCTCGAAATGGTCCCAGACGCGCCGCAGGGCGTTCATGGATGACATCTCCCGAATGGACTGCAAGGTAATCGGAGCTGCACGGAGCGTGCGCCGTAAGCCAGCCGGGGGCTGGTATGACAGAGCAATGAAAAAACTCTTGTTATGGCCGTCGAAGTGGCAGGGCCCGGGATCGCCGGGGGTCGTTGCCCGCATGCCTTGGGGTGGTGGCGTGGTCTTCGCTAGCGGATTTGTTTTTTCACTGATCTGTCTGTGTCGCTCAAGAGTAGAAGGGGCAGGTTGTGCCCGCCCCTTCGCAAGGCTTATTCGGCCTTGTTCGAGGCTTCGGCGGCCTTGATCAGGTCGGCGCCGATTTCGCCTTCGAATTTCTTCCAGACCGGCTTCATGGCATCACGCCACTTGGCACGCTCTTCCGGAGTCAGGTACAGGATTTCGGTGGTGCCGGCGTCGAGAATGGCCTGCTTGGCTTCCTCGTTCAGGTCGTCGGCCTGCTTGTTCACCTCGACGGTGACCTCGTTCAGGATGCTTTCCAGCTCGCTGCGCACGTCGCTCGGCAGGCCGTTCCAGAACTTGGTGTTGGTGATGACCATGTAGTCCAAGAGACCGTGGTTGGACTCGGTGATGTACTTCTGCACTTCGTGCATCTTCTGCGAGTAGATGTTCGAGTACGGGTTCTCGGCACCGTTGACCACGCCGGTCTGCAGGCCCTGGTAGACCTCGGCGAAGCTCATCTTGCGCGGGTTGGCGCGCAGGGCCTTGAACTGCTCGTCCAGTACGGCGGAAGCCTGTACGCGGAACTTCAGGCCGCGGGCATCCTTCGGCTCGCGCAGCGGCTTGTTCGCCGACAGCTGCTTCATGCCGTTGTGCCAGTAGCCCAGGCCGGTGATGTTCTTGTCTTCCATCGAACGCAGCAGCTGCTGGCCGGCTTCGCCCTTCTGGAAGCGGTCTACCGCGGCGATGTCATCGAACAGGAACGGCAGGTCGAAGACCTGAACGCCCTTGGAGTAATGCTCGAACTTGGCCAGCGACGGTGCGATCAGCTGCACGTCGCCCAGCAGCAGGGCTTCCATTTCCTTGCCATCACCGAACAGCGAGGAGTTCGGGTAGACCTGAACCTCGACTTTGCCCGGCAGACGCTCTTCCACCAGTTTCTTGAACATCAGGGCGCCCTGGCCTTTCGGCGTGTTTTCGGCGACCACGTGAGAGAACTTGATGACGATCGGGTCGGCGGCTTGGGCCAGACCGGCGATGCCGAGCGACAGGGCGCAGGCCAGCGCCTTGGCAGTCAGTTTGAACATTGTTGTTTCCTCTTGTTGTGGAGAGCCGCAGAAGCGGCCCGGCGGTGAACCGGCAGCACGTTGCGCGAGGTTCGGCAGTTTCTTTGAGCAACCGCTGTGCCAGATCGGCCAGCGTCCGGCTGCGGCCCTGCGGTTGTACCAGCCAGCCCCTGAAAACCCAATGGCAAAGCGCCAGGAAAGCCGTCTGGGTCGCAGCTTCCAGCAGATTAGCCCGGAATGCGGGCGGGTGCCGCCGAGGTTCCGAGCGACCGTCACCGATGGCGGAAAACCGCCATTCAGTCCAGTTCGTCGGG
Source organism: Stutzerimonas balearica DSM 6083 (assembly GCF_000818015.1). NCBI lineage: Bacteria > Pseudomonadati > Pseudomonadota > Gammaproteobacteria > Pseudomonadales > Pseudomonadaceae > Stutzerimonas > Stutzerimonas balearica. Next base: position 4,300,130 of record NZ_CP007511.1, on the reverse strand, counting down.
CGGGGTTCCGCCACCGTCGGCGAAATTCAGGCCGTGCTTGCGCAGCTTGTCGTGCAAGGTCTTGCGTGGCACGCCGAGCGCTTCGGCGACGCTGCGCAGCGAACTGTGCGGGCGCGCGAGTTCGGCGGCGATCAACGCCCGTTCGAAGGCTTCGACCTGTTCCGGCAGGTTGCCGCCACCGCCGAGCGGCTCTGCCGGCTGGCTGTCCAGGCCCAGATCCAGGCCCAGGGCGAAGCGCTCGGCGGTGTTCTGCAGCTCGCGCACGTTGCCCGGCCAGGCGTGGCGCAGCAGCTGGGCGCGCTGCTCGGCCGAGAGCGTGCGCGACGGCAGGCCGTGACGCGCGGCTGCAGTCTCGGCAAAGTGCTGGAACAGCAGCAGGATGTCCTCGTTGCGCTCGCGCAACGCCGGGATGCGCAACGGGGCGACGTTCAGCCGGTAGTAGAGGTCGGCGCGGAAGCGGCCCTGGTCGGCGGCCTGGCGCAGGTCTTCCTTGGTTGCGGCAATCACCCGGATGTCCAGGCGGATCAGCTGGTTGCCGCCCAGGCGCTCGACCACACGTTCCTGCAGCAGGCGCAGCAGCTTGACCTGCACGTCGAGGCTCATGCTCTCGATCTCGTCGAGAAACAGGGTGCCGCCGTTGGCGAACTCGAACTTGCCGATGCGGCGCTTCTGCGCGCCGGTGAAGGCGCCCGGCTCGTGGCCGAACAGCTCGCTCTCGACCACCGACTCGGCCAGCGCGCCGGCATTGATCGCCACGAAGGGCCCGTCGCGGCGCGCCGACAGGTCGTGCAGCGCGCGCGCCACGACTTCCTTGCCGGCGCCGGTTTCGCCAAGGATCAGCACGTCGGCCTGGGTTCCGGCCAGGGCGCCGATCTGTTCGCGCAGGCGGGCCATGGCCGGCGAGTGGCCGAGCAAACGGCCGGCCAGCTGCTGGCGGTCGGCCAGGGCCAGGCGCAGGCTGCGGTTGTCCAGCACCAGACGGCGCAGCGCCAGCGCGCGGCGCACCGAGTCGAGCAGCGCCTCGCTGGGAAAGGGTTTTTCGAGGAAGTCGTAGGCGCCGGCGCGCATCGCCTGCACCGCGAGCTGCACGTCGCCATGGCCGGTGATCAGCAGCACCGGCAGGTCGGCATCGCGGCCCTGCAGGTTGGCCAACAGCTGCAGGCCGTCGATGCCCGGCATGCGGATATCGCTGACCACCACGCCGTGCCAGTCGGCCGGCAGACGTGCCTCGAGGGTGCGCGCGTCCTCCAGGCAGGCAACCTTGAGCCCGGCGAGATCGAGCGTCTGGCTCAGCGCCTTGCGCAGGTGCGGATCGTCGTCGATCAGCACCACCTGGGTCCCGTCGTCGATACGGTTGTCGCTGCTCATTGCAGGTAATCCTCGCTGGGAAAGGCGTGCCCGGGCTCGGCCGAGCGCAGCTGCAGTTCGATCAGCGCGCCGCCTTTGTCACTGTTGCCCAGGCGCAGTTCGCCACCCAGGGCGCGCACCAGCGTATCGCAGATGGCCAGGCCCAGGCCCAGGCCCTGCGCGCTGGTCTTGGTGGTGAAGAAGGGTTCGCGTGCGCGCTGGAGCGCTTCGGCCGAGAAGCCCGGACCGTTGTCGCGCAGGCTCAGCAGCACGCCATCGGCCCGCTGCTCGGCGCGCAGCCAGATACGCCGCTCCGGTGGCCGCTCGGCCAGCGCATCGAGGGCATTGGCCAGGAGGTTGGCGAGGATCTGGCGCAGGCGCGTTTCGCCGGCCTGCACCCAGAGCGCGGCCTCGGGCAGGTCGCGGACCAGTTCCACGCCCATCGCCTGGCGACGCTTGGCCACCAGCGCCAGGGCATCGTCGAGCGCCGGCTGCAACGCTACCCGCTCCGGGGCGTGCTGGTCGCGGCGGGCGAAAGCGCGCAGGTGGGCGATGATCGAGGCCATGCGCGCCGTGAGTTCGCTGATCAGCTTCAGGTTGTTGCGCGCCTCGTCGACCCTGTCGTGCTCGAGCAGCACGCCGGCGTTGTCGGCATAGCTGCGGATCGCCGCCAGCGGCTGATTCAGCTCGTGGCTGATGCTTGCGCTCATGGTGCCGAGCGCCGACAGCTTGCCGGCCTGCAGCAGTTCGTCCTGCGCGCGTACCAGTTCCTGCTGCGCCTGTTCGCGTTCGAGGACCTCGACCTTCAGGCGGCTGTTCAGCGCTTCCAGGTCGCGGGTGCGCTCCTGCACGCGCAACTCCAGCTCGCGTCGCGCCTGGGCATCGAGTGCCAGGCGCTCGAGAAAGTGCCGGCGTCGCTGCATCAGCAGGCCTATCAGCAGCAGCACGGTCGCCAGCGTGGCGGCGCCGATCGCGACCACCGTGCGCACCGGCCGCTCGATCAGGGCGATGGGCGCGAGGATGCGCACTGTCCAGCCGGTCTCCTTCAGTTCGCGGCTCTGGATCAGCCAGGCATCGATGTCCAGCGTCAGGTCGGTCGGCTCGAGCGTCGGGTAGGGCTGGTCGAAGGCGATCTGCTCGCGTTCGTCGAGCGTCAGTGCGCGGCTGGCACGAAAACGCCAGGCCGGTTCCGAGGTGAGGATCACCACGCCGAAGTTGTCGGTCACCAGCAGGCGCTCGGGCGTGCTGCCCCAGAGCGTCTCGGTGCTGTCCAGGTCGACCTTGACCACCAGCACGCCGAGGATCTGCTCGCCATCGCGTACCGCGGCGCCAAAGTAGTAGCCGCGTTTGCCGGACGTGGTGCCGAGCCCGAAGAAGCGCCCCAGCCGGCCCTCCATGGCCTGTCGGAAGTACGGGCGAAAGGCGAAGTTGCGGCCGACGAAGCTGTCCTCGGCATCCCAGTTGGAGGCCGCCAGGGTCATGCCGCGGGTATTCATCAGATAGATGACGTCGGCGCCGGTGCGCCGTTGCAACTGCTTGAGCAGGCGGTTGGCCTGGTCCTGCACCGCCGGTACCTCGGTATTCTGCAGCGCCGAACGCAGCTCGGGCAGGTCACCGAGAATGCGCGGCAGCACTTCGTAGCGGTTCAGCGTGCCGAGCAGGTTGGCGACGTAGAGGTCGAGGGTCTGCCGGTTCTGTTCGGTCAGCTCGTTGCGGTAATAGCGCTCGGCCAGCTGCTGCAGCGGCCAGAGCAACGGCGTGAGCAGCAATGCCAGGAGCAGGAGGTTGCGCCAGCGTGGGCGGCGAGGTGAGGAAGTCGAAGTCATGCGGGACGCCTGGAGAACGGCGGCATTATGCACCGTTGCGGGCGTCGGATTCAGCGCGTCGGCGCGTCAGGGCAAGGCGATCAGACGATCTGTGGCTGTGGCGCCGGCTGGCTGGCCTCGCTGTTGCGCGGTTGGGTCATGCATTGCTGCAGGGCGACCTGCCAGTCCGGCAGGGCAATGCCCCAGCGGCTCTGCAGCAGGCTGCAATCGAGCCGGGAATTGAGCGGCCGCTGCGCAGCGGTGGGGTAGTCACGCGAGAGGATCGGGGTCACCGTTGCCCGTAGCCGGCCCTGCTGGTGCAGGTGCTCGGCGATGGCGCAGGCAAAGCCGTACCAGGAGGTCTCGCCGCGCGCGGTCATGTGGAACAGCCCGGTCAGCTCGCCCTCGCCAGCGCGCCAGCGGCGCACCAGTTCGCCGGTCGCCGCAGCGATGCTGCGTGCCCAAGTGGGAGCGCCGATTTCGTCGCTGACCACCGACACCGTGTCTCGCTCCTGCAGCAGGCGCATCATCGTCAGCAGGAAGTTGCGCCCGTGCAGGCCGTAGACCCAGCTGGTCCGCAGGATCATGTGCTGTCCGTCGACGGCCTGTACGGCGCGCTCGCCGGCCAGCTTGCTGGCGCCATAGACGCCGAGCGGATTGGGCGTGTCGGCTTCGGTGAAGGGGGCCGCCTTGCGGCCGTCGAAGACGTAATCGGTGGAATAGTGGATCAGCGGGATGCCGAGCCGCGCGGTCTCTTCGGCGAGTATCCCCGGGGCCACGGCATTCACCGCGAACGCCTTGTCGCGCTCGTGCTCGGCCGGGTCCACCGCCGTGTAGGCGGCGGCGTTGATGATCAGGTCCGGGCGCAGCAGGCGCACCTGCTGGCGAATCTGCTCGGCCTCGGCCAGATCGAGCGCCTGGTGCCCGAGGGCGAGCACCTTTCCTTCACCGGCCAGCTCGGTCTGCAGTTCGCGGGCGAGCTGTCCCTTGCTGCCGGTGATGAGGATCTTCATGGAAACAGCTCCGCCTGGCTCAGAGGCTTGCCGGCGATGTCCTTGGCCGACAGCTGCGGCGGCTCGTCGAACGGCCACTCGATGCCCAGCTCCGGGTCGTTCCACAGCAGGCTGCGCTCGTGCTCGGGGGCGTAGTAGTCGGTGGTCTTGTAGAGGAACTCGGCGGTCTCGCTGAGCACCACGAAGCCGTGGGCGAAGCCCTCGGGTATCCACAGCTGGCGCTTGTTCTCCGCGCTCAGGTGGGTGCCGGCCCAGCGGCCGAAGCTCGGCGAGCTCCGGCGCAGGTCCACCGCCACGTCGAACACCTCGCCCTGCACCACGCGAACCAGTTTTCCCTGCGGCTGCCGGATCTGGTAGTGCAGGCCGCGGAGCACGCCGCGCCGCGACTTGGAGTGGTTGTCCTGGACGAACTGGCGCTTGAGCCCGGTCGCCGCCTCGAAGGCGGCGGCGTTGAAGCTTTCGTAAAAGAAGCCGCGCTCATCACCGAATACCTTGGGTTCGATGATCAGCACCTCGGGGATGGACGTCTCGATGACCTTCATGCGCCTTCACCCGCCAGCTTGAACAGGTATTGGCCATAGCCGGTCTTGCCCAGCGCATCGGCGCGGCGCAACAGCTGCTCGCGGTCGATCCACTTGTACTGGTAGGCGATTTCCTCCAGGCAGGCGACCTTCAGCCCCTGGCGGTGCTCGATGGTCTGCACGTATTGCGAGGCCTCCAGCAGGCTGTCATGGGTGCCGGTGTCGAGCCAGGCGAAGCCGCGGCCGAAGCGTTCGACATTGAGGTCGCCACGCTTGAGGTAGGCCATGTTGACATCGGTGATTTCCAGCTCGCCGCGCGGCGAGGGCTTGATCGACTTGGCGATGTCGATCACGTCGTTGTCGTAGAAGTACAGGCCGGTGACCGCGTAGCTCGACTTCGGCTTTTTCGGCTTCTCCTCGATGGACAGCGCCTTGCCGTCCGAGTCGAAGTCGATCACGCCGAAGCGTTCCGGGTCCTTGACCCAGTAGCCGAACACCGTGGCGCCCTTGTCCTGGCGCGCGGCACGCTGCAGCTTCTCGGTGAAGTGCTGGCCGTGGAAGATGTTGTCGCCAAGGATCAGGCACACCGAGTCGTCGCCGATGAACTCTTCGCCGATCAGGAACGCCTGTGCCAGGCCGTCCGGCGAGGGCTGCTCGGCGTACTGCAGGCTGATGCCGAACTGGCTGCCGTCACCGAGCAGGTTCTTGTATTGCGGCAGGTCCTGCGGGGTCGAGATGATCAGGATCTCGCGGATGCCGGCGAGCATCAGCACCGACAGCGGGTAATAGACCATCGGCTTGTCGTAGATCGGCAGCAGCTGCTTGGAGACGCCGAGCGTGATGGGGTGCAGGCGCGTGCCGGACCCGCCGGCGAGGATGATTCCTTTCATGCGATTTTCTCCAGGGCGCCCAGGCGCTCGCGTTGATAGCTGCCGTCCTGAACGCGACGGCACCATTCGAGATTGTCCAGATACCACTGCACGGTCTTGCGCAGGCCGCTCTGGAAGGTTTCCTGCGGCCGCCAACCGAGCTCGCGCTCGATCTTGCCGGCGTCGATGGCGTAGCGCACGTCATGACCGGGACGGTCCTTGACGAAGGTAATCAGCTCTTCGTAGCGGTTGATGCCTTCCGGCTTGGCCGGAGCCAGCTCCTCGAGCAGGGCGCAGATGCCGCGCACCACGTCGATGTTCTTCTGCTCGTTGTGCCCGCCGATGTTGTAGGTCTCGCCGATCTCGCCCTTGCTGACGACTTCCAGCAGCGCGCGGGCGTGGTCCTCGACGAACAGCCAGTCGCGGATCTGCAGGCCGTCGCCATAGACCGGCAGCGGTTTGCCGTCGAGCGCGTTGAGGATCATCAGCGGGATGAGCTTTTCCGGAAAATGGAACGGCCCGTAGTTGTTCGAGCAGTTGGTCACCAGCACCGGCAGCCCGTAGGTGCGGTGCCAGGCGCGTACCAGGTGGTCGGACGAGGCCTTGCTCGCCGAGTAGGGCGAGCTCGGCGCGTAGGGCGTGGTCTCGGTGAACAGGTCATCGGTGCCGTGCAGGTCGCCGTACACCTCGTCGGTGGAGATGTGGTGGAAGCGGAAGGCCTCACGGCGATCGGCCGGCAGGCTTTGCCAGTAGGCCCGCGCCGCTTCGAGCAGCTGGTAGGTGCCGACGATGTTGGTCTGGATGAATTCGGCCGGGCCGTCGATCGAGCGGTCGACGTGCGATTCGGCGGCCAGGTGCATGATCACGTCCGGCTGGAAGTCGAGCAGCGCTTCGCTCACCCGGTCGCGATCGGCGATGTCGGCCTGGACGAAGCGGTACCGCGGATCGCTCTCGACGGCGGCCAGCGATTCGAGATTGCCGGCATAGGTCAGTTTGTCGAGATTGAGCACGCTGTGCTCGGTGTCCTGGATGATGTGGCGGATCAGTGCGGAGCCGATGAATCCGGCTCCGCCGGTTACGAGAATGCGCATGATGATTGGGCTTCCTTGGCGCTTTGCCGAGCAGCAGGCTCTGGGCATGTCGGCAGCATAGACCGGGTGGGCATACAAAAATTCCCGGTGTGCTGCGGGCTGGGCGGTGACCGTTATGTGACAGCCGCGGCCGGCCGCCGCTCGGGCCAGGCCTGCGGCGGGCTGGCGCCGGGCAGGCGAAACGCCTTGGGGAGGTGGCGTCGCTCGCCGGATCGCTAGCGCAACGATACACGCAGGCGCGACAGCGCACCGACGAAGAACACCGCGCCGATGCCGACCAGCGCCAGCAACTGCGGCCAGACGATCGCCACGCCGGCGTTGCGGAACAGGATCGCCTGGGCCAGCTCGACGAAGTGCGTGGTCGGTGCCACCCACATCACGTTCTGCACCAGCTCGGGCATGCTTTCGCGCGGGGTGACGCCGCCGGACAGAATCTGCAGCGGGATCAGCGTGAGGATCACCAGCAGGCCCAGTTGCGGCATCGAGCGCGCCACCGTGCCGAAGAAGATGCCCATCGAAGTGGCGGCGAACAGGTGCAGCGCCGCGCCGCCGGCGAACAGCAACAGCGAGCCCTGGATCGGGATCTGCAGCCAGCCCTCGACGACGAAGCGCAGGGCGAAGGCGGCGGCCGCGAGCACCACCAGCCCCATGGCCCAGACCTTGCCGACCATGATCTCGAACGGTGTCACCGGCATCACCAGCAGGTGCTCGATGGTGCCATGCTCGCGCTCGCGGATCAGCGCCGCGCCGGTGAGGATGATCGCCAGCATGGTGATCTGGTTGATCACCTCGTTCACCGCGCCGAACCAGGCGCGGCTGAGGTTGGGGTTGAAGGCGGTGCGGATCACGGCCTCGACCGGCAGCGCGTCCTGGCCGCGGTAGCGCTTGAGGAACTCGGCGGTCTCGCTGGCGATGATCTGCTGGATGTGCCCGGCGCCGGTGAACGCCTGGCTGACCTGGGTGGCGTCGACGTTCAGCTGGATGCTCGGCTGGCGGCCGGCGAGCAGGTCTTCCTGGAAGCCCGGCGGGATGTTCAGGGTGAAGGTGTACAGCCCGTCATCCATGCCGCTGTCCATCTCTTGGAGGGTGATGGCTTTCGGCGCGATGAAATAGGGCAGCTGGAAGGCGTTGATGATGCGCAGCGAGGCCTGCGAACGATCCTCGTCGACCACCGCGATGCTGGCGCGGTGCGGCGCCTCGGGCACCGCCGTGGCGCCTTCGTAGATCGCCACGGTGAACGAATAGACGATCAGCACCAGCATCGCCGGGTCGCGGTAGAGGCTGCGCAGTTCCTTGAGACCGAGCTGGAGGATGTTGCCGAGCTTGCGGCGCAGGCGGCTCATGTCATTTCTCCTGCTTGCGCAGCCCGGCGACGCTGAGCAGCGTCAGCAGCGGAATGGCCAGCAGCATCGGGATGAAATAGGGATACAGCTCGACCAGCCCCAGGGCCTTGGAGAACACCCCGCGGCTGATGATCAGGAAGTGGCTGGTCGGGTAGAGCTTGCCGACAAAGGCGCCGGCGCCCTCCATCGCCGAGACCGGGTGGATCAGCCCGGAAAACTGGATGGCCGGCAACAGGGTGACGATGGTAGTGCCGAAGATCGCCGCGATCTGGCTGTTGAAGATTGCCGACATCAGCAGGCCCAGGCCGGTGGCGCAGGTCACGTAGAGCAGGGCGCCGAAGCACAGGGTGAGCAGGCTGCCCTTGATCGGTATGCCGAAGACGAACACCGCGAGCAGCGCCAGGGTGGCGAAGTTGATCATCCCCAGCGCGATATAGGGCAGCTGCTTGCCGAGCAAAAATTCCAGGCGGGTGGTCGGGGTGACGTAGAAGTTGGTGATCGAGCCCAGTTCCTTTTCGCGCACCACGCCGAGCGCGGTGAGCATCGCCGGAATCATCATCAACAGCAGCGGGATCATCGCCGGCACCATCGCCGGCAGGCTCTGCACGTCCGGGTTGTAGCGATAGCGGATGGCGATGTCGACCGGCGTCGCCTGCGCCTGCACCCCTGCTTCGCGAGCGAGCTGTTGCAGGTAGTTCAGGTGGATGCCCTGTACGTAGCCCTTGATGGTGTCGGCGCGCATCGGCATCGCCCCGTCGATCCAGAAGGCGACCTGCGGAATCGCGCCGCGCTTGAGGTCGCGGCCGAAGTTCGGCGGGATCTCCACCGCCAGGCTGATGTCGCCGCTGCGCAGGCGCTGGTCGAGTTCGGCATGGCTGGCCAGCGGCGGCTTCTCGATGAAATAGCGCGAGCCGGCCATGTTCAGCAGGTAGTGCTGGCTGGTGGTGGTCTGGTCGCGGTCGAGCACGGCGAACGTCAGGTTCTCCACATCGAAGCTGACGCCATAGCCCATGATGAACATCAGGATCACGCTGCCGAGCATCGCCAGGGTCGCGCGGATCGGGTCACGGCGCAGCTCCATGGCTTCGCGCCGGCTGTAGCTGAGCAACCGGCGCAGGCTGAAGCGGCCCTGGCGGGCGTTAGCTGTAGTTGGGGGCGTACTGGCGGCAGCGCTGGCCGGCGGCGCGGGGGGCGCGGCGTCAGCGGCGCCTGCCGCGGCTTCCTCGAGGTAGGCGATGAAGGTCGCTTCCAGGGTCGGCAGCCCGCGCTTGTCCATCAGCGCCTGCGGCGTGTCGCTGTCGAGCACCCGGCCGGCATGCATCAGCGAGATACGGTCGCAGCGCAGCGCCTCGTTCATGAAATGGGTGGAGATGAAGATGGTCACGCCGTCTTCGCGCGACAGCTGCACCAGCAATTCCCAGAAGCCGTCGCGGGCGATCGGGTCGACGCCGGAGGTGGGTTCGTCGAGGATCAGGATTTCCGGATTGTGGATCACCGCGACGGCCAGCGAGAGCCGTTGGCGCACCCCCAGCGGCAGGCTGGTCGGCAGGCTGTCGGCCTCGTCGGCGAGGTCGAAGCGCTCGAGCATTGCCGCTACCCGCGCATCGCGTCGCTCGACCGGCAGGTGGAACAGCCGCGCGTGCAGGTCGAGGTTCTGCCGGACGGTCAGCTCGCTGTACAGTGAGAACGACTGCGACATGTAGCCGACCCGCTGGCGGGTCTGCATGTCATGCGGGTCCACCGGCTTGCCGAACAGCAGGGCCTCGCCTTCGCTGGCCGGCAGCAGTCCGGTGAGCATCTTCATGGTGGTGGTCTTGCCGCAGCCGTTGGAGCCGAGGAAGCCGAAGATCTCGCCGCGGGCGATGCGGAAGTTGACCCGGTCCACCGCGACGAAGTCGCCGAAGCGCATGGTCAGGCCATGCGCCTCGATGGCGAAGCCGTCGCTCGGCCCGCGTGGCGGGATCTCGAGTTCGCGGTGCTGGCGCCGCTTGTCCTCGGGCAGCAGGCGGATGAAGGCCTGCTCCAGCGTATCGCTGCCCGTGCGTGCCAGCAGCTCGGCCGGCGCGCCGGTGGCCAATACGCGCCCGGCGTCTATCGCCACTAGGTGGTCGAAGCGCTGCGCCTCGTCCATGTAGGCGGTGGCGACCAGCACGCTCATCTGCGGGCGCTCGCCGCGGATGCGCTCGATCAGCTCCCAGAACTGCGCGCGCGACAACGGATCGACGCCGGTGGTCGGCTCGTCGAGGATCAGCAGGTCGGGGTCATGGATCAGCGCGCAGCACAGCCCGAGCTTCTGCTTCATGCCGCCGGACAGTTTGCCCGCCGGGCGATCGACAAAGGGCGCAAGGCCCGTGCTGCGGGTCAGTTCGGCGATGCGCCGGCGGCGCTCGCCGGCGTCCTGGCCAAACAGCCGGCCGAAGAATTCGAGGTTCTCGAAAATCGTCAGCGTCGGGTACAGGTTGCGCCCCAACCCCTGTGGCATGTAGGCGATGCGCGGGCAGACGGCGCGGCGATGGCGGTCATCGCCGATGTCGCCGCCGAGCACCTGCACGCTGCCCTGCTGCAATTGCCGCGCGCCGGCGATCAGGGCCAGCAGGCTGGATTTGCCGACGCCATCGGGGCCGATCAGACCGACCATGCGCTGGGCCGGGAGTTCGAGAACCAGGCCGTCCAGGGCGCGGGTCTTGCCGTATTGCAGGCTGACGCCGCTGATCGCGGCGACCGGGGCAGGGGACGGGTTCATTTGCCGACGTTGATCGCCAGGTTGGCCGGCCACTCGGCGTCGGCGTCAAGCTTCAGGTAGGCCATGCCCGGAAGCCCGGTCTTGACCTGTTCCATGTGTTGTTTCAGCAGCTCCGGATCGATCCTGGCCTTGACCCGGAACATCAGCTTCTCGCGCTCGCTCTGGGTTTCCACGGTCTTGGGTGTGAACTGCGCGACGCTGGCGACATAGGTGACGCGGGCCGGAATCACGTACTGCGGCGCGGCATCGATCACCAGGCGCGCCTCGGCGCCGAGCGCCACGCGCCCGGCCTGCCGCTCGGGCAGGAAGAAGGTCATGTACACGTCGGCCAGATCGACCAGGTTGAGCAGCTTGCCGCCGGCGGCGAGCACCTCGCCGGGCTGCGCTACCCGGTATTGCACGCGCGCGACGCGATCGGTCTTCAGCTCGCTGTCGCGGATGTCCGCCTCGAGCCGCTCGACGCTGGCCTCGGCCGCCTCCTGGGCCGACTCGGCTTCGATCACCTGCGAGCGGGCGGCGGCGATACCGGCGTCGGCCGAGAGTACCTGCGCCTGCGCGGCCGCCAACGCGGCCTGGGCGCTCTGCATCGCCGCCAGGTCGTCATCCAGCTGCTGGCGCGGCATGGCATTGCGCGCGACCAGGGTTTCCGTGCGGCGGTGGCGCTTCTGGGCGGCTGTCAGTTCGGCGCGGCGCTGGTGCACCACGGCTTCGGCGGTGGCCTTTTCGCTTTCGCGCTGGGCAACCAGCGCCTGTGCCGTGAGGATCGCGTTCTGCGCCTGGCGCACCTGGGCCCGTGCCTGGTTCAGCTGGGCCTCGAGCACCTCGGTGTCCATGCGCGCAATGACCTGGCCGGGCTGGACGAAGTCGCCTTCGTCCACGGTGATCTCGCGGATGCGCCCGCCGAGCTTGGTGGCCACATCGATCTCGGTCGCCTCGATACGTCCATTGCCGCTGGCAAAGCCTTCGCCGAGCCCCTTGGGGCGCAGCTCCGACCAGAGCATCAGGCCAAGGGCAAGCAGCAGAGCGACGGCAATGCCGCCGCGGGTCAGCTTTTTCTTCAGTTCAGGTTTCATGCATGCGGCTCTTCAAGTGTTGCCTCGGGCCAGCCTAGGGCAGTTGTGTGACTGCTGCGCTTGCCCAGGTCAATAAAGGTGCGGATCGCCCTGTGCGCGATCGGCAGGCGGACGAACGGTTGGCCGGTGTCACGGCTGCGCCAGCCACTCCAGCAGCTGTCGGCCGAGCTCGTCAGTGGCCTGGCCGAAGGCGTTCACCACCTGATCCACCTCGCGACCCTGGCTCGGCTGACGAATTTCGAAGCGGCGGCTGGCGAGCACGCGCTGGCTCTGGCCGTCGGCCAGCTGTGCGTCCAGCCGAATCACCACCACCGGCCGGCCCTCGACATACTCGGCCTGAAAGGCCAGTAACTGGCTGACCAGGTCGCGATCGGCCTGAAGCGGGGCGTCTTCGCTGATCGCCGAGGCGAACTGGCCACTGCCCTGGGCCCGCTCGATCAGCCGATCGCGCAGCAGAATCGGCGCCGCGTCGCTCCAGCGTGCGCCGCGGTAGCTGCTGATCTGGCTGCCCTCGGGAATCACTGCGATGCGCGGCGTGGCCAGCAACCGGCTGGACTGCGGCGTGAGGATGCGCAGCGTCGGGCCCTGTTCCGGTGCCTTGCGCGCGGCCGGGCTGACCGAGGTCGGCAGCAGATAGGCGCGTAGCGGCTCGGCCTCGGGCAGGATCGAACAGGCCGAGAGCAGGCCGAGCAGAACGGTGAGCGCGCCTGAGCGCAGCGATGAACGGATCATGGTTCGAATTCCTCGAGCTTTTCCCGACCGAGCAAGAAGCCGCTCGGGTTGTCTTCCAGATGCTGCGTCACCCGGCGCAGCGAACCGAGCGTGGCGCGCAGCTCGTTGATCGCCGGGCCCAGATCGTTGAAGCCCTGCAGCCCATTGTTCAAGGCGCCCTGGTTGTCCGACAGCAAGCTGTCCAGCCGTTCGGTGGAGCGCTCCAGCGCCTGCATCGACTGCGCCGCGCTGACCAGCAGGGCGCGCCCCTCCTCATCGAGCAGGCCGTTGGCGCTGCGCGTCAGCCGGGTGATCTCGCCGAGCGCGGTGTTGGTCTGCTCGGTGATCTGGCTGAGTTGCCCAAGCGCCGCCGACAGGTCCGACCGTTGTTCGGCCAGCACGCTGGTGGCCTGCTCCAGGTGTTCGAGGGTGCGGCCGATGCGCCCGGCATTTTCCTCGGAGAACAGCGCATTGGCATTCATCAGCAGGCTGTTGACGTTGCTCATCAGGTCTTCGCCGTTCTCGAGCAAGGCGCTCAGCGGTGAGGGGTCGGCGATGATCAGCGGTGGATCGCTGCGCTTGCCAACCAGCAACGGGCTTTCCGGGCTGCCGCCATGCAGCTGGATGACCATCGCCCCGGTGATGTTGGCCAGCGCCAGGCGGGCACGGGTGTCCTGCCTGATCGGCGTGCCGGCATAGACACGGATGCGCGCGCGAACCTTGCGCGGGTCATCGGGTTCGAGCCAGAGCCGCTCGACGTCGCCGACCTTGATGCCGCTGTATTCCACCGAACTGCCGGTGGAAAGACCGCTGACCGCCCGGTTGAAGCCGACCTCGTAATACTCGTATTCGCGGTCGATGCTCGACTTGCCGAGCCACAGCGCAAAGAGCAGCGCGCCGCCGACCACCAGCACGGTGAACAGGCCGATCAGCACATGATGGGCACGGGTTTCCATTCAGCGATTCTCCTGCAATGCCGCGGCCTGCTGCGCCGCGCGGCCCCGGGGGCCATGGAAATACTCGCGGATCCAGGCGTCGTCGGTCTGTTCGACCACCGCCAGGCGATCGGCGACCAGCACCCGCTTGCGCGACAGCACGGCGACCCGATCGCAGATGGTATAGAGCGTGTCGAGGTCGTGCGTCACCAGAAAGACGCTCAGCCCCAGCGCGTCGCGCAGCGTCAGGATCAACTGATCGAATGCCGCTGCGCCGATCGGGTCGAGCCCGGCGGTGGGTTCGTCGAGAAACAGTACTTCGGGGTCGAGTGCCAGTGCACGGGCCAGAGCGGCTCGCTTGATCATCCCGCCGGACAGCTCGTCAGGGTATTTGCACGCTGCAGTGGGTGGCAGCCCAGCCAGCGCCAGCTTCAGTCGCGCCAGGTGCTCGGCGTCTTGGCGCGCCAGCCCGGCATGCTCGATCAGCGGCAGCGCCACGTTCTCCTGCAGGTTCAGCGAACTGAACAGCGCACCGCGCTGGAACAGCACCCCGAAACGACGCTCGACCTCCGAGCGGCGGGCGGCTGGCAGCTCCAGCAGGTTCTCGCCGAAGACGCTGACGCTTCCGGCATTGGGCCGCCGCAGGCCGACGATGCTGCGCAGCAACACCGACTTGCCGGTACCCGAGCCGCCGACCACACCGAGAATCTCGCCACGGCGAATATCCAGATCGAGGCCGTCGTGCACGGTCTGGCTGCCGAAGCGATTCACCAGCCCGCGTACCTGAATCAGCGTTTCGCCCGTCACCAGCCCATCTCCATGAAGAACAGCGCGGCGATGGCATCCAGCAGGATGACCATGAAGATCGATTGCACCACGCTGGAGGTGGTGTGCTCGCCCACCGATTGCGCGCTGCCGCTTACCTTGAAGCCCTCCAGACAGCCGATCACCGCGATGACGAAGGCGAACACCGGGGCTTTGCCGATGCCGACGAGAAAATGCACCAGGTCGATGTCGCGCTGCAGGATGGTGAGGAACAGCGTGGGCGAGATATCCAGCGCGAGCACACACACCACCGCGCCGCCGACGATGCCGCAGAGCATGCCGATGAAAGTAAGGATCGGCAGCGTGATCAGCATCGCCAGCACTCGCGGCAGCACCAGCAGCTCGATCGGGCTCAGCCCCAGCGTGCGGATCGCATCGATCTCCTCGTTCGACTTCATCGAGCCGATCTGCGCGGCGAAGGCGCTGGCACTGCGGCCCGCCAACAGGATTGCGGCCAGCAGCACGCCGAACTCGCGCAGGAAGGCGAAGCCGATCAGGCTCACGGTATAGATCGTCGCGCCGAAGTCGGCGAGCACCGTGGCGCCGAGAAAGGCCACCACGGCGCCGACGAGGAAGGTCAGCAGGGCGACGATGGGAATCGCATTCAGCCCGGTCTGCTCTATGTGCGCGACCAGCGCGGTCAAGCGCCAGCGCCTCGGGCGCGGCAATGTCAGGGCCAGGGTCTGCAGCGTCAGACCGATGAAACCGAGCAGGTCACGCTGCTGCCGCCAGATGCTTTGCATCGTGCGGCCGATATGGGCCAGCACGTCGCCAAACCCGTAGCCCTGCTCAGGCGGCTCCGCTTCCGGCTGATCCATCGATCTGGCGACGCTACGCAGCAGCGCAAGCCGCTCGGCCGGCAACTCGGGCGCCCAGGCCTCGATCGCGGCGATGCGCTCCTGGCCGAGCAACTCGACAAGCAGGCCGGCGCCGGCCGTATCCAGTGCACCCAACCCGTCGAGCTCGACCTGGCTGCGTGCGTCGATTCGCTCCCCGAGCCGCTGCACTTCATGGCGCAGCATCGCGTAGTGGGTGAGAGTCCAGTCACCGACGACACGCACCCGCAACGGCGAAGCCCCTTGATCGAGGGTTACCGAACCGGGCGACGGGGACGAGGTGGCGCTCATCTTCTGCAAACGGGTGCCTATATCGGGCGCTGGAGTCCTGATTGATGCTAGCAGGGCTCCGCTCGGCAAGAAAGGACCGGGCGGCTCGTGGTCGGCAACCGTCCGGGGGCGCCTGCTGCTGATCCATGGGCCACCACGGAGGCGTCAAAACGTGCCGTTACGCTCGAGCCGGTACTGCTGATCGCCTCGTACCCACATTGCGCAGCCGATGGATGTCGCCGATGGGGCGATGCTCCGGTAGTGCATGCCGTGGGTTATAGCTGAGGTTGTCGCAGGGGAGATTCTGCTCGGGGGAAGTCCTGCGGCGGCAGGATGTCGGCGACCGTCTCGAATGGCGCGATGGCTTCGTCCCACTGATGCTGGTGTCCTCGATGGGCAGTTAGTGCCCGGCGTTCTGCCGCACCTACAGGGCAAAGCAGGCGGGCGCGCGGTCGAGAGGCATCGCCGCGCCGCCATCGATACGAATGGCCTGACCCCCGTAGCGCAGCTCGCCGGTGTGGTAAGCCGCGCAGGTCACATCCAGATAGGCGCGACCGCTCTCAGCATCCTCGTGGCGGGCAAAGCCGACCGGCAGGTTGCCGGGGTTCAGCGCAGTGGCTTGTTGCGCGGGATCGACCAGAAAGCCGAAGCGGGCAAGGTAGTCGGGCGTGGCGAACCTGTCCCTGCTGAAGGGTAGCTCCAGCGCACGAAACCATTCGTACTCCAGCCCCTAATCTGGGTGCCTTGCGGTGTGTAGTAGTAGGTCTGTCGCTGGGTGGCGTCCCACGGCTCCAGATAATGCAACGCTTCGGGCACTTCATGCTCTGGAAGGTTCGGGTAGGCCAGGAAATACAGCCCGACCCCCTCGGCAAGCAAAGCCAACAACAAGACAGCACCCGGGCTCGGCGCAGCAATCGCAGGTACATCCTTGTAGCGTCATGGCGAATGCGCGTTGATGGCAGGGTTGTGGGGCGATGGCAATAAGACGGCGTTCTTTTGGCGTGACGGACGTTAGTGTCGGTACGGCCCACCCCGCACTTTGCTAGCTCGAGCGAAGCCTATGCGCGGTTGTTTCCAGAGCCCTTATATGTCAGGTGCAATGTGTTTCAGATAGTTCGCCCTGTCATTACTCATTTTGGCGATACAATTATCAATCGTTACTTGATAAGCCTCTGCGGTCTTCTCTATTTCAAAGGCTTCAAGCTTGCAATCTGCGTCTCGCAGATCAATCCACTCTCGCTGCGCCGCCTTTAATAGGGAAACGTATTGATCTGCTAGCAAAGGTGAATTTTGATACTGAAGTCTGATTCGATTCAAAGTGGCCTTGTACGTTGAGTTAAGAAGATTGTCTGATTGATTTTTATTGTATTGCGCACACAGGGCTATTTGAGAAGAGGCTTCAATCTCTTCGCATGGATCATTAACATCATTGCTTAATGCTGTGCGTACAAACAAAAGCAAAAAAATTACAGTTATTTTTCTAATAGTTAACATTAGTAATTCCTAAGATAACGAGCTCTGTTTCGCCCCGGTTCATACTGCCTGATGGCAGGCGTATTTTCTATGTAGCGTATCAGCTCGGCTTTATCATTCCTCATCCCAGCCTTCATCGGGTTGGGCCCCTGTGTAAAACCTTGATAGACGAAGTCTACCAGCACATCCCTGATGACCTGATCTAGGGCGCTCCACTCGGCTCTATCAGGTTCGCTCGAAGTCCAGTGGTCATAGTTGCTGATAGCGCGATCTACGTAGTTTGGGTAGATAATGTTGAAAAGGAGTATTTCCTGCTCGGGAGTTATTTGCCCAATGGATGCTTTGTTCTCTCTAACAAATTGCTGGGCGATTATGCCTTTCTTTCCGTGCGCCTGAGCAATCTTAGTTGCCTGATCATGCGCAATGCCGGCACTTGTCATATGCGCGTAGATTTCTATTTCGGTCCGTGAACCCATGTCATAACCGCGACCGAGAGTGACCCCCGATAGATCGTTTCCAGGCCAGTGAACGACCCGGCTGAAGAACGGAGAGGTTGGAATATTATTCCCTTCGGCATCAAACGTTATTCTCCCTTCGCTAATCGTGGGGCGGGCACGCGCTACGGTGCTGAATTTGCCGACAAGGGCAAGTGGTTGAAAGTGCCAAGCTTTCCCATCTGCGCTGATAGAGTAGCGCCCGGCGATATCGCCCCACCAGCTTAGAGTTTTGATGCGGTTCTTCTCTTCGGCCCAATCCTGATTGGGGTCATCGGAGCGGTGGCCCATCAGCTCATCGAGTTCGTCCCAACGCGCTGCATTCCAAAACCACTCGCTTTCATGCCGCGTGACGAGCTGCGAGATGGATTGGGCGTGGCAAGGCTTTTCCAGTGCCACCTGGATTTCTTGGGAGGTCATCTTGCCGTCGCGGTTGGTGTCGACGATGTCGTAGAGGCGGCTGCGCACCGGACCTTTGTCGGCCTGGTCGATGGCGCCCTGGTAGCTGGCTTTTTCGTCGTCGGACAGGCGAAGCGCCGCGTTGAGGTAATAGACGAATCCCGAAATGGGAGGATCGGCATCCTCAAGGCATTCAAAACCCTCCCACTCCCATGGGCTATGACGAGTAGTGATCAGCTCCTGCTCGGCGAGCCAGCCGTCGATGGGGTTGCCGTCGGCGTCGGCGAACAGGCCGTCCAGCCGCCACCAATGCATGGTGTCGTCCGCGCCATCCTTGGCCTGGATTTTTCTCGAAGCGGGGAGTCCATCCAGCAAGGACTGCGGAATGATCAGGTCGACGCCGATCTGCGTGCCATCGTCGTCCAGTTTGGGTGGGCTCTCCGCGTTGATATCGTCCCGATGGGTGATCAGTTTGCTCGCACCTTTGTAGATCTTGAGCAGGGTTTTCTGGTCGTCCGGCAAGCGGCTGGCCCAGGCGCGGCTCCGGGCGATGAATGCGGGCACATCGTCGCAGCTGAACAGTTCGACATGGACCATGCGCTGAGCAGCGCTGTCGTGGTTCTGGTACAGGCCGGGATGGCCAATAAGGTCACCCGCCTTGATCGGCAACCCGCTGTCGAGAACGATGACCCTGCCGTATTCCGCTGGCTCGCTGTGCGGTTTGAGCAAGTTGGTGGATACATAGCCGGGCAGTTGCCCCTCGTCGTCGGCTGATAGGGCGGGTTGTGCCGTCCCGCTGATCAGGCTGACCAGTTTGCTGAACTCGCCTTCCGTCTCGCCGATGGTGATCTCGGCACCCTTGGACAGCTCCGACAGCTTGGTGGTGTGCTTGCTCGGGCCTGCGCGAACGCTCAGGCCATCGTGCTGCGTATTCACGGTATAGCGTTTGGTTTCCCAGAAGGCGGGGCGCGGAAGGTCCGCTTGTGCCTGGTAGCCCGTCCAATCCAGCAGGTGCATGTACAGGCTGTAGAGAGTGAGGCTTGGAGGGGTTTGCCCTTCGACGATGGTGCCGTCAGCGTTCTTCAGCGGCGGCGGCTGCAGGCTGTGCTTGACCAGCACGAACCCCGTGGAAAAGGGTGCACGTTTGACCAGTGGAATCTCGTCGGTGAATTCGCTGACCGGGTAGCGCTCGTCGATGCGGTAGGCAATTACTTCTCCGTCGGCGATACAGCGCACGCTCGACTGGTCGAATGCAGCGGCCGTGCCTTCGTCGAAATGCACGCCGCCATGCCATAAGCCGTTTTCGCCGGTGGGGTAGAACCCGGCAGGGTGGCGCCAACACCCAGGGCCTCGCCGATATTGCGCGCCATCGGCTGCATGGCCGAACCGTTCCACAGCACCCAGTCGAACTTCCAGATATCCCACACCTGTGGATAGCTGACCGGCGCATTGGCGACGCGATAGTTGGCCGGATCCAGCGCGTCGCCAAAGGCGGTGTTGGCGATGCGGCCGAACGCATCGGTCCGGCCGAAGCCTTCCTCGGTCGGGTAGAGGCCGCGGTGCCAGTCGTTGTAAGCGGTGCCGAGCAGGCGATCGAGCACCTGCTTGAAATCGCGGCGCAGCTGGGCGCGGTCCTGCTCGTAACGTTCGCCCAGCACATGCTCGGCGAAGCGACGGAACTTGAGCGGGTTGTAATAGGTGAAGGCCATGCTCATCCCGAGCGCCTGGCCAAAGGCGCCGCCGCGCAGGGTCGGTACGGTGGAGGCCAGCGAATGCATCGCCGCGCCACCGTCGATACGGATGGCCTGACCCCCGTAGCGCAACTCGCCGGTGTGGCAGGCCGCGCAGGTCACATCCAGATGGGCGCGACCGGTCTCGTCATCTTCATGGCGGGCAAAGCCGACTGGCAGGTTGCCGGGGTTCCGCGTGGTGGCCTTTTGCGCGGGATCGACCAGAAATCCGAAGCGGGCGAGATAGTCGGGCGTGGCGAACCTATCCTGGCTGAAGGGCAGCTCCAGCGCGACGAACCAGTCGTACTCCAGCCCTTTAACCTGCGTGCCTTGCGGCGTGTAGTAATAGGTCTGCCGGTCCGCCTCGCTCCATTGATCGAGGTAGTTAAGCCGAGCCGGAGGCTGATAGTCCGGCAGGTTCGGATAGGCCAAGAAATACAGACCAACCCCGGCCGCAAGCAGGGCCAGCAACACCAGGCCAAGCAGGGCGCGTCGCAGCAATCCCATCGTTACTTCCTTGTAGCGTCATGGCGAAAGCGCGTTTATGGCAGGGTTGCGGGGTGATGGCAATAAGATGTCGCCGCTTTTGCGGTGACTGATAAGGGTGAATGCGTGCTCGGACAGTTATTCAAGGTCAAGCAAACTTCCCTCCACGGAGGCTGAAATGCATGAGATATAAGTTAAGTAGTTAGAATTTTTCTTAACTAATATGCCGTACTTGGGCTCTTGGACGTCCGCAACCTTATTGACGCTGGATATTACTGTGTACGTATATTCGCCATTAACGAAGCTGATGGAGTTGGTCAGCTCGCTGCCAGACGCGCTGCCTATTACAATCTGCACCTCATCTGATGTTTTTTTTAATTCTAGCTCTGGTGGAGAGTTGATTTTCCCAAATTTATAAATAATCGTATTGTCTTGCTTGTGTAATTCGAGGATCTTATTGGATTTTGTTTTGCAGCTGAAGAGGGGTTTTGCCTCTTCCATAGTATTTGCCGATAGGAGAGGCGAGAAAGCTAAAGTCAGGACTAGTGCAAGATGCGAGATTTTCATTCTAACGATCGCTTCATGGTTATTAAAGAAATATTTTGTCTCTGGCTACTTTAATATTTGGGCGCTCCAGAGTTTCTCAAAATTCGCCCGTCTTGCTTGATAGCTATCCGTGTTTAGATTCACTAACCTTGTTATTGCGTCCACCGTCTCCGGGCAGTCACCTTTATCCGCAAGTTCGTACAGCCTATTCGATATCCAGAAATTTGCAGCAGATCGAGTGGCATATTTCATGGTTAACAAGAGATCGGGCTGCTCTGTAAAGTCCAGATCCTTGTCGGTTGGCCAATGTTCGGCGAGCCGATTGTGCCAAGAAGTGAGCGCTTCGTAATTGTGCCTCCCCGTTAACTGCTTCAAGCCCCGTCCTCGGTATTTCCAACCGTCCCCGGACGAATAGTCACCGTTGCCTAGATCAGCTCGGCCACCATAAGCTCCATTAGCAATCGCCTCAAAATCTTCCTGAGACATTCTGCTGCCGTCAGCCTTTATCCCTCGATGAGTATCATAGCCATGGGCCTTGGCCAGCTCCGGATTATTTCTGAAATGCTTAAATATTTTTGTTAGAGACTCTGCCTTATATATAAATCCTTCCTCGACTTTTAGTTGGGGTCCTGTTTCTTGCAGGATTTGAGCAAAGAAATGGGTTCTTCGCAATGTGGTGTCTAATTTGTAGAGGGAGAGGTGGCTGTTTAGCTCGTTTGCTATTTCCGCTAGGTCACTTTCCCTGTTGGGTAACAAGGACGGATAAATTCGTTTCATTATATCGAGCGTGAACTTGAACGATCGGTCTGCAATGAAGCTGCAGGCAATTAGCATCGGGGATATGTGCCAGGCGATCCCATCCTCGCTGACCTTATGCCTTCCTGCCAAGTCACCCCACCAACTCAACTTCTCGATTCGCTGCTTTTCCGCTTCCCAAACAAGATTCGGCTTTCCGGGCTCTTCTGCTAACAATGGATCAAGCTCATCCCACTTGTCCTTGTTCCAGAACCACTCGCTTTCATATTTGGAGACGAGTTGGCCAAGCACTTGAGCGTGCCAAGGCCTGGCCAGCGCTGCTTGGATTTCAGTGCTGGTCAATACGCCATCCTTATCGGTATCGGCGATGTCGTAGAGACGAGCGAGCGTTACGATTGGGCCGCCATCGGCCTTGCTGATCTGCGCCCGGTAGTTGTGCTGTTCGTCTGCGCTCAGCAGGCCTCTGGCATTGAAGGCGTAGGCGAGCTTTTCGACGGGCGTTCCGGTTTCCTCGATGCACTGGAAGCCTTCCCACTCCCATGGGCTATGACGAGTAATGATCAGCTCCTGCTCGGCGAGCCAGCCGTCGATGGGGTTGCCGTCGGCGTCGGCGAACAGGCCGTCCAGCCGCCACCAGTACATGGTGTCGTCCGCGCCATCCTTGGCCTGGATTTTTCTCGAAGTGGGGAGCCTATCCAGCAAGGACTGCGGAATGATCAGGTCGACGCCGATCTGCGTGCCATCATCGTCCAGTTTGGGTGGGTTCTCCGCGTTGATATCGTCCCGATGGGTGATCAGTTTGCTCGCACCTTTGTAGACCTTGAGCAGGGTTTTTCTGGTCGTCCGGCAAGCGGCTGGCCCAGGCGCGGCTCCGGGCGATGAATGCGGGCACATCGTCGCAGCTGAACAGTTCGACATGGACCATGCGCTGAGCAGCGCTGTCGTGGTTCTGGTACAGGCCGGGATGGCCAATAAGGTCACCCGCCTTGATCGGCAACCCGCTGTCGAGAACGATGACCCTGCCGTATTCCGCTGGCTCGCTGTGCGGTTTGAGCAAGTTGGTGGATACATAGCCGGGCAGTTGCCCCTCGTCGTCGGCTGATAGGGCGGGTTGTGCCGTCCCGCTGATCAGGCTGACCAGTTTGCTGAACTCGCCTTCCGTCTCGCCGATGGTGATCTCGGCACCCTTGGACAGCTCCGACAGCTTGGTGGTGTGCTTGCTCGGGCCTGCGCGAACGCTCAGGCCATCGTGCTGCGTATTCACGGTATAGCGTTTGGTTTCCCAGAAGGCGGGGCGCGGAAGGTCCGCTTGTGCCTGGTAGCCCGTCCAATCCAGCAGGTGCATGTACAGGCTGTAGAGAGTGAGGCTTGGAGGGGTTTGCCCTTCGACGATGCTGCCGTCAGCGTTCTTCAGTGGCGGCGGCTGCAGGCTGTGCTTGACCAGCACGAACCCCGTGGAAAAGGGTGCACGTTTGACCAGTGGAATCTCGTCGGTGAATTCGCTGACCGGGTAGCGCTCGTCGATGCGGTAGGCAATTACTTCTCCGTCGGCGATACAGCGCACGCTCGACTGGTCGAATGCAGCGGCCGTGCCTTCGTCGAAATGCACGCCGCCATGCCATAAGCCGTTTTCGCCGGTGGGGTAGAACCCGCCTTTGGCCTGGGCCATATGTGTAAGCAGTTGCAGCGGATTGTGGCTGGTGTCCTTGCTGGGAAACGGGTAAGCCCAATTGATCGGCTTGTGTTCGGCCATGTTCGATGCTTCCTTGCGTTCCAGCCGGCTGCGCAGCCGGCACTGTTCTTAGCCCGAGAAATTGAGCGAGCGCTTGCGTTTGCTGTGCAGGCTGGCTGGCTCGCCCGGCATTGCCTGCTCCAACAGGCTCCCGGCCTTGTCGCTATCCGCGACCCCTGGCAGTACCGGTGGCTTGATCTTGATCCCCGAGCCCTTGCCCGGTGCGCCGCCGGCGTTGATTCGCGCCAGCGGGCCGGAGACGGTGATGCCGCCCGGGTCGAGCTTGATGAAGCTGCCGCCGGCCTTGAGGGTCAGTTCGACGCCGGCTTCGATGACCATCTTCTGCCCGGCCTTGAGGTGGATCTCGCGGCCGGCCTTGGTCAGCTGGGCGGTGCCGAGCTTGATGTGCTGGGTCTGGCCGACGGTGAGATGGTCGTCGGGTTTGACTTCCACCTTGCGGTCGCCGGCAACGGTCAGGTGTTCCTCTGCCCTGAACTCGCTGTAGCTGTTGGCCTCGGCGGTGTCGTGGCGTTCATGGCCGACGCGGATCTTCTGGTCGTGTTCGATGTTCTCGTCCCAGTCGCGCTGGGCGTGGAGGTAGATCTGTTCCTGGCCCTGGCGGTCTTCGATGCGCAGTTCGTTGTAGCCGCCACCGCCGGGGCTGCTCAGGGTCTTGAACACCGTGCGGGTCTTGTTGGCCGGCAGGTCGTAGGGGACCACGTGCTCGGCGTGGTACAGGCAGCCAGTGACCAAGGGCTGATCGGGGTCGCCTTCGAGAAAGGTTACCAGTACTTCCATGCCGACCCGCGGAATCGCGATGCCGCCGTAGCGGTCACCGGCCCAGCTGGAGGAGACACGCAGCCAGCAGCTGGTCTTGTCGTCGGCCTGGCCATGACGATCCCAATGGAACTGCACCTTCACCCGGCCGTACTCGTCGCAGTGGATCTCTTCGCCGGCAGGTCCGGTGACGACGGCGGTCTGGCTGCCGAGGACCTTGGGTTTCGGATGGCGCAGGGCCGGGCGGTAGGGAACGGTCCAGGGCGTGGCGGTGAAGTGGTTGCGGTAACCCTGGTGGAACTCGGTGGCGGCCAGTTTCCCCTCACCCCAGCCCTCTCCCCGGCGGGGAGAGGGGGTTGCACTGTGCAAGTTGGGCGCGCTGGTAATCGACTCCTCCAGCACCTGCGGCTGCTTGCCTTCGTGGAGCACCTCGTCCAGCAGCCAGAGCTGGTTCCAGTCGCTGCGGGGATGCTCGGTCAGCTCGAGGAAGTGACCGCTGACCAGCGAGGGCTGGTCACTTTCTCCTTCGGCCCGTTCGTAGTCGTGGCGGTGGCGCTCCAGGGCGCGTTGGGCCAGGTGCTTGCCGCGGCTGCGGTCGACGAAGCGGCCGGGGTAGTCGTAGTCCTCCAGGTCCGGCTGGAAGTCGCTCTGAAAGGCGGCCTCCATGGTCAGGCGCGGTTTCTCGAAGTCGTAATCCCGACGGGTCACACGGCTGGTGCGAGTCTCCAGGCGCAGGCCGAAGCGCTTGATCACCGGCTGATCGGCGACCAGCCCGGAGTCCTGCTGGTAGGCCACCGGCGAAAGTTTGGGGAAGACCGTCTGGTCGTCGCCGAACACCAGCACATGGCCGTCCGGGCTGTGCTGGAAGTGATAGTGGACGCCTTCCTCTTCGCAGAGGCGCTGGATGAAATGCAGGTCGCTCTCGTCGTACTGCACGCAGTACTCGCGTTCGGGATAGACCACCGGGCCGAGGTCGAAGCGATGGCCGACGCCGGCGAGGATGCCGTGCTCCTCGAGCACCTGAGCGACGATCTGCGGCACGGTCAGGTGCTGGAAGATGCGTTGGTTGCTGCGGTGGGCGAGGTAGGCGAGCTGCGGCACCAGCGTCAGGCGATAGCGGGTCAGGCGTTTGCCGGACTCGCCCTGGGCGATGCGATGGACCAGGCCGTGAATGCCGCCGCCGTCCGGGGCGAAGGCGAGAAACGCCGGCTGATGCAGCAGCGACTCCAGCTCCAGGTCGGGGCGTTCGCTGACCAGTTCGACCTCGAAGGCAAAGGGCGTAGAGAGCGCCTCGCGGCCGCGGAATTCGAGCACCTGCAGGTCATGCGCGACCGGCAGCTGCAGGCTGAAATGAGGCTGGTTGGCCGGGTTGAACATTCCTTGTTCCTCCGTCAGTCCGTTGAGCGGATAGCGGCCAGCTTTTTACGGCGGAACAGGGATGGAGGAGCGTACCGGTCGAGGTTTGCGTGGTACAGGCACGATATTTCGTGACCGCATTCGCATGCGCGCAAGATGTCGGCGGGCTTGGTCGGAACTGGCAGAAATCTGCGCAGCAGAGCGGCTGAATGCTGTTTTTTTACGCCAGCGGAACGTTTTCTACGGGCAAAAAAAACCTCGAACTTCATTGGGGGAGGGGGAAGTTCGAGGTCGAATCTGGACCGCTAGGGCGGGGTCCAGAGATCTGCCAACACTTAACACAACAAGGAGCATCGAAGAGCTTTCACACCCTTCGCAAGCTCTGACCGACGCGCGTTGCGTAAAGTTCAACCGGCGCGGAAAAAATGTCTGCTAGCGACGCTTTACGGCAGTACGCGGTCAGTGCGCCTCATCCCAGTTGGCGCCAACGCCCGCTTCCACCAGCAGCGGCACGTCCAGTCTCGCCGCCTCGCTCATCAACGGGCAGATGCGCTCGCGCAGCGTCTCGACCTGATCCTCGCGGACCTCCAGCACGAGTTCGTCGTGCACCTGCAGGATGATCCGCGCATCCAGGTTCGAGGCCTGCAGCCAGGCGTCCACCGCAATCATCGCGCGCTTGATGATGTCCGCCGCGGTGCCCTGCATCGGTGCGTTGATCGCGGTGCGCTCGGCGGCCTTGCGCATCGCGCCGTTCTTCGAGTGAATTTCCGGCAGGTACAGGCGACGGCCGAACAGCGTCTCGACGAAGCCCTGCTCGGCGGCCTGGGCGCGGGTGCGCTCCATGTAGTCGAGTACGCCGGGATACCGCGCGAAGTAGCGGTCGATGTAGTCCTGCGCCTCCTTGCGGCCTACGCCGATCTGCTTGGCCAGGCCAAAGGCGCTCATGCCGTAGATCAGGCCGAAGTTGATCGCCTTGGCGCTGCGCCGCTGGTCGCCACTGACGTCTTCAAGCGCGACGCCAAAGACTTCCGCGGCGGTGGCGCGGTGCACGTCCAGGTCGTTCTGGAATGCATGCAGCAGCCCGGCATCCTGCGCCAGGTGCGCCATGATGCGCAGCTCGATCTGCGAATAGTCCGCGGCCAGCAGCCTGTAGCCCTTGGGCGCGACGAAGGCCTGGCGGATGCGCCGCCCTTCGGCGGTGCGGATCGGGATGTTCTGCAGGTTCGGGTCCGAGGAAGACAGCCGGCCGGTGGCGGTGACCGCCTGGTGGTAGCTGGTGTGGATGCGCCCGGTGCGCGGGTTGATCTGCTGCGGCAGCTTGTCGGTGTAGGTGCCCTTGAGCTTGCTCAGGCTGCGGTGCTGCATGATCACCTTCGGCAGCGGGTAATCCTGCTCGGCCAGCTCGGCGAGCACGCCCTCGGCAGTGGACGGCTGGCCGCTGGCGGTCTTGGAAATCACCGGGCATCCGAGCTTGTCGTAGAGAATGGCGCTGAGCTGCTTGGGCGAGCCGAGGTTGAATTCCTCGCCGGCGATGTCGAAGGCCTGGCGCTCGAGCTCGATCATCTTCTCGCCGAGCTCGACGCTCTGCTGGCCGAGCAGTTGGGCATCGACCAAAGCGCCGTTGCGCTCGATGCGCGCCAGCACCGGCACCAGCGGCATCTCGATGTCGCGCAGCACCGACAGCAGCGAAGGCGTCTGCTCCAGCTTGCCGAGCAGGGTCTGGTGCAGGCGCAGGGTGACGTCGGCATCCTCGGCGGCGTAGGGGCCGGCCTGCTCGATGGCGATCTGGTCGAAGGTCAGCTGCTTGGCACCCTTGCCGGCGATGTCTTCGAAGCGGATGGTGCCGCGGCCAAGGTACTTGAGCGCCAGGCTGTCCATGTCGTGGCGGGTCGCGGTGGCGTCGAGCACGTAGGATTCGAGCATGGTGTCGAAAGCCAGGCCGCGCAGCTCGACGCCGTAGTGCATCAGCACGTTCATGTCGTACTTGCCGTGCTGGCAGATCTTCGCCCGGGTCTCGTCCTCGAGCAGCGGTTTGAGCGCGGCGAGTACGGCATCGCGGTCAAGCTGCTGCGGCACGCCCATGTAGCTGTGGCACAGCGGCACGTAGGCGGCCTTGCCTGGCTCGACGGCAAAGGAGACGCCGACCAGTTCGGCGCGCTGGGCGTCGAGGCTGGTGGTCTCGGTGTCGAAGGCGAAGCACTCGGCCGTCTTCAGCCGCTCGAGCCAGCGCTCGAAATCGGCCTGCTCGAGAATCGTCTCGTATTCGGCCTCGGCCTGCACCGAGCAGCCGTCGGGCTGCACCGCGCAATCTTCGCCGGCGGCCTTGGCCTCGCGCAGCAGTTCGTCGAGCCACTGCTTGAACTCGAGCTCGCGGTAGAGCGCAATCAACGCCTCGCGATGCGGCGGCTCGGGCATCAGGTTGGCGACCTCCACCTCCAGCGGCACGTCGAGCTTGATGGTCGCCAGCTCATAGGAAAGGAAGGCCGCGTCACGGTGCTCCTCGAGCTTGGCCGCCAGCGACTTGGCGCCGCGGATCGGCAGGCCGGCGACCTGGTCGAGGTTCTCGTACAGGCCCTTGAGGCCGCCGTCGATGCCATTGAGCAGGCCACAGGCGGTCTTCTCGCCAACACCCGGGACCCCGGGAATGTTGTCGACCTTGTCGCCCATCAGCGCGAGGAAATCGATGATCAGCTCCGGGCCTACGCCGAATTTGGCCTTCACGCCCTCGACGTCGTAGACGCTGCCGCTCATGGTGTTGACCAGCGTGACATGCGGGCAGACCAGCTGCGCCATGTCCTTGTCGCCGGTGGAGATCACCACGTCGCGGCCGAGCGCCGCGCACTGCCGGGCCAGGGTGCCGATCACGTCGTCGGCCTCCACGCCCTCGACGTTCAGCAACGGCAGGCCGAGGGCGCGCACCGCGGCGTGCAGCGGTTCGATCTGCACGCGCAGGTCGTCGGGCATCGGCGGGCGGTGCGACTTGTAATGCTCGAACAGCTCGTCGCGGAAGGTCTTGCCCTTGGCGTCGAAGACCACCGCGAACGGGCTGTCCGGATACTGCTTGCGCAGCGCCAGGAGCATGTTCAGCACACCCTTCACCGCCCCGGTGGGCTTGCCCGTGGAAGTGGTCAGCGGCGGCAGTGCGTGGAAGGCGCGGTAGAGGTAGGACGAACCGTCCACCAGGACGAGGGGCGCTTGGCTCATGAGGCGAATCAACCTTTTCGGCGGGCCCGGGGCTAGAATGCACGGACCATCTGACGACAAAGGGACAAGGTTACCATGCGCGCTTTCAAACACCTGATGCTGGCCGGCCTGCTGGCCTGTGTGCCCCTCGCATCGTTCGCCCAGCAGCCCGAGGGCGAGCCGGAAGTGACCATTCGTCAGGAAGAGGACCGCACCGTCGAGGAGTACCGCGTCAACGGCTTTCTCTACGCCATCAAGATCACGCCCAAGCATGGCAAGCCCTATTTCCTGGTACGCGCCGATGGCAACGAGGGCAATTTCGTGCGCTCCGACCAGCCGGACATGCTGATTCCGTCGTGGAAGATCTTCAGCTGGTAAACCCCGCTCCACAGGAGGAACGCCGTCATGTCCGTCTTCACCCCGCTGCGCCGCGATGAACTCGAAGCCTTCCTCGCGCCCTACGGGCTGGGCCGGCTGCACGAATTCCAGGGCATCGCCTCGGGCACCGAAAACAGCAACTTCTTCGTCAGCCTCGAACGCGGCGAGTACGTACTGACCCTCGTCGAGCGCGGCCCGGGCGAGGCGTTGCCATTCATGATCGAGTTGCTCGACGTGCTGCACCGCGCCGGGTTGCCGGTTCCCTACGCTATCCGCAGCGAAGACGGCGAGCCGCTCGGCGAACTGGCAGAAAAGCCGGCGTTGCTGCAGCCACGCCTGCCGGGCCACCACGTGGCGGCGCCCAACCCGCACCATTGCGCCGAGGTCGGCCGCTTTCTGGCCCGCCTGCATCTGGCGACCGGCGAGCAGACCCTCGAGCGGCCCAGCGATCGCGGCCTGGACTGGATGCAGGAGCAGGGACCGAGCCTGGCGCTCGGCCTGCCCGACAACCAGCTCGAGCTGCTGCGCGAGGCGCTGGCCGAGATCGCCGAACGTCGGCCCCGCTTGCTCGCCCTGCCGCGTGCCGACCTGCACGCCGACCTGTTCCGCGACAACGTGCTGTTCGAGGGCAACCACCTCAGCGGTGTGATCGATTTCTACAACGCCTGCTCGGGGCCGATGCTCTACGACCTGGCGATCGCCGTGAACGACTGGTGCTCGCACCCCAACGGCGAGCTCGATCACCAGCGCGTCGAGCCGCTGCTTGCCGCCTATTCGAGCCTGCGGCGCTTCACCCCGGCCGAGGCCGAGCTGTGGCCGACCATGCTCCGTGTGGCCTGCCTGCGCTTCTGGCTGTCGCGACTGATTGCCCAGCAGCAGTTCGCCGGCCAGGCCGAGGTACAGGTCAAGGACCCCGACGAGTTTTGCCGGCTGCTGGCCGCGCGACAGCAACCGGATTGCCCGCTGCCTTTCGCTTTCTGACGTTCTGCGCCTTTTGGTGAGCTTGCCTGAGCGCCTGGGCAACAGGTTAAGCTCATGCCATCCGCGGTTGCATCCGACGCAACCGATCCCCGCCCGCCCCGGTCAAAGCCGTACGCCATCCTCTTTCCCGATGCACGGACGCAGACGCGGCGGCATCGTTTCACATGGAATCCCGCATGACCCAACGCCATGTCATCAACGCCTCGGTCAACCCCCGTGGCAGCCTGGAAACCCTCTCCCAACGCGAAGTCCAGCAGCTCTCCGAGATCGGCTCCGGCCGCGCCCACGAGCTGTTCCGCCAGTGCGCGCTGGCGATCCTCAACACCGGCACGCGCATCGACAACGCCAAGACCATCCTCGAGGCCTACGCTGACTTCGAGGTGCAGATCCTGCAGCAGGACCGCGGCGTGCGCCTGGAGCTGTTCAACGCACCGGCCGACGCCTTCGTCGACGGCGAGATGATCGCCAGCACCCGCGAAATGCTGTTCAGCGCGCTGCGCGACATCGTCTACACCGAGAGCGAACTGGGCAGCATGCGCATCGACCTGGATAGCTCCCAGGGCATCACCGACTACGTCTTTCACCTGCTGCGCAACGCGCGCACGCTGCGCCCAGGCGTCGAGCCGAACATGGTGGTGTGCTGGGGCGGCCACTCGATCAGCACAGAGGAGTACAAGTACAGCAAGCGCGTCGGCCACGAGCTGGGCCTGCGCAAGCTGGACGTCTGCACCGGCTGCGGCCCGGGCGTGATGAAAGGGCCGATGAAGGGCGCCACCATCGGCCATGCCAAGCAGCGCCTGGTCGGCAGCCGCTACCTGGGCCTGACCGAGCCGGGCATCATCGCCGCCGAGGCGCCGAACCCGATCGTCAACGAGCTGGTGATCCTGCCGGACATCGAGAAACGCCTGGAGGCCTTCGTCCGCGTCGGGCACGGCATCATCATCTTTCCCGGCGGTGTCGGCACGGCGGAAGAATTTCTCTACCTGCTCGGCATCCTGTTGCATCCGGCCAATGCCGAACTGCCGTTCCCGGTGGTGCTCACCGGCCCGCGCAGTGCCGCGGCCTACCTGCAGCAACTGCACGCGTTCGTCGGCGCCACGCTCGGCGAGCAGGCCCAGGCGCGCTATCGGATCGTTATCGACGATCCGGCCGAGGTCGCCCGGCAGATGGTCGATGGCCTGACCGCCGTGCGCCGCTTCCGCCGCGAGCGCAATGACGCGTTTCACTTCAACTGGTTGCTCAAGATCGAGGAAGGCTTCCAGCGCCCCTTCGATCCGACCCACGAAGCGATGGCCGGCCTGCAGCTGCGCCGCGATCTGCCGCCGCACGAGCTGGCGGCCAATCTGCGTCGGGCGTTCTCCGGCATCGTCGCGGGCAACGTCAAGGACAAGGGCATCCGCCGCATCGAGCAGTACGGCCGCTACGAGATCCATGGCGATGCGCAGATCATGCAGCCGCTGGACCAGCTACTGCAGGCCTTCGTCGAGCAGCACCGCATGAAGCTGCCCGGCGGCGTGCCCTACGAGCCTTGCTACCGCGTGGTGAGCTGAAGCCGCGACGGGCGCCGGACGCTCGTCACGTCGTTTCCACCTCTCGCCTCCTCGGCGACAGGCAAAGCAAAAGGCCCGGAGCGCAAGCCCCGGGCCTTTTCGTTTCGGTCAGCTACGAGATGCTCAGCCGCACTTCGAATGGCCGCAGTTCAGGCAAGTGGCGCAGCCATCGATCTGCACCACCGCCTGGGTGTTGCACTTGCCGCACAGCTGCGCGCCAGCGGGGAAGCCGTCGCCCGGTTCGACCGCCACTGCGCCCTGACTGGCCTCGTAGGCGGCGCGCTTCTCGGCCAGGTACTTGAGCTGCGCCTCGTCCAGCGCCTGGCCCTCGAGCATGCCGATGGCGATCAGATGGCGCTCCAGCACCGCGCCGATCTCGGCGACGATCGAAGGCATGTAGATGCCGCCCTTCTTCAGGTAGCCGCCGCGCGGGTCGAACACGGCCTTGAGCTCTTCGACCAGGAAGGTGCAGTCGCCACCCTTGCGGAACACCGCGGACATGATCCGGGTGAGCGCGACGATCCACTGGAAGTGGTCCATGTTCTTCGAATTGATGAAGATCTCGAACGGCCGGCGCTGCTCGTGCGGCGTGCCGGCGTTGAGCACGATGTCGTTGATGGTCACGTACAGGGCGTGCTCGAACAGCGGCGACTTGATCTTGTAGGTCATGCCGATGAGGGTTTCCGGGCGCTGCAGGCTTTCGTCCATCTCCACCACGGTGACCTTGGTGGTCTTGCCGTCGGTGGCGGCCGCCGCCGGGCGCTCGACGGTCTCGTCGACGACCTTGAAGCCCTTGATGCGCTGGGTGATCTTGACGGTCATTGCTATCTCTCTCCAGCCAGGCGGCATGCGCCCGGCGCAAAAACGGTAACGGTCAGGCCGGCATGGCGTCAGTACTTGCCGTAGTAGCCTTCCTTGAGGGCGTCGAACAGGTTGGCGGCGGTATTCACCTCGCCGTCGTACTCCACTTCCTCGTTGCCCCGGAGCTCGACCACGCTGCCGTCCTCGAGCACGAAGCGGTACTTGGTCTTCTCCAGGTCGGCTTCCTTGACCAACACGCCCTGGAAGGCGGCCGGGTTGAAGCGGAAGGTGGTGCAGCCCTTCAGACCCTGGCGCCAGGCATAGCGGTAGATGTCCTTGAACGCCTCGAACGGGTAGTCGGTCGGCACGTTGGCGGTCTTGGAGATGGACGAGTCCACCCACTTCTGCGCCGCGGCCTGGATGTCGACGTGCTGGGTCGGGGTGATGTCGTCGGCAGTGACGAAGTACTCCGGGAGCTTCTGCCCGGGCTCGCTGGCGCCCGGCGTGGCGTTGGGGTTGATCAGCGTGCGGTAGGCCAGCAGTTCGTAGCTGAACACCTCGACCTTTTCCTTGGCCTTGCGCCCCGGGCGGATCACGTTGCGCGCGTACTGATGGGCGAAACTCGGCTCGATGCCGTTGGAGGCATTGTTGGCCAGGCTCAGGCTGATGGTGCCGGTCGGCGCGATGGAGCTGTGATGGGTGAAGCGCGCGCCCTGCTCGGCCAGCGCCTCGATCAGGTCGGGGGCGAACTCGGCGACCTTTTGCATGTAGCGCGAATATTTGGCGTGCAATACGCGACCGGGCACCCGGTCGCCGACCTTGTACCCATCCTTAGCCATCTCCGGACGCTTGCGCAACATCTCGGCGGTGACCTCGAAGGTCTCGGTCAGCAACGGCGCCGGGCCTTTTTCCTTCGACAGCTCGAGGGCCTGCTCCCAGCCGACCAGGGCCATCTCGCGCGACACCTCTTCTGTGAATACGCAGGCCTCGGGGCTGCCGTAGCGCAGCTTGAGCAGGGTCAGGGTCGAGCCGAGGCCGAGGAAGCCCATGCCATGGCGGCGCTTGGTGAGGATCTCATGGCGCTGCTGCTCGAGCGGCAGGCCATTGATCTCGACCACGTTGTCCAGCATGCGGGTGAAGATGCGCACCACCTCGCGGTACTTGTCCCAGTCGAAGCGCGCCTCGTTACCGAACGGGTCGATGACGAACTTGGTCAGGTTGACCGAGCCGAGCAGGCAGGAACCGTAGGGCGGCAGCGGCTGCTCGCCGCAGGGGTTGGTCGCGCGGATCGCCTCGCACCACCAGTTGTTGTTCAGCTGGTTGACGCGGTCGATGAGGATGAAGCCCGGCTCGGCGTAGTCGTAGGTGGAGACCATGATCATGTCCCACAGGTGCCGCGCCTTGGCCCGGCCGTAGACCTTGCAGGCGACCAGGCCGTCGTCGCGCACCAGGTAGCCGTCGTGCACCGGCCATTCGCGCCAGATCACCTGGCTGTCGTCGGCCAGGTCCAGTTCGTCGGCCTCCTTGGCGTGCACCGGGAAGATCAGCGGCCACTCGCCGTCGGCTTCCACAGCCTGCATGAATTCGTCGGTGATCAGCAGGCTCAGGTTGAACTGGCGCAGGCGGCCGTCCTCGCGCTTGGCACGGATGAATTCGCGCACGTCCGGGTGGCAGACGTCGAAGGTGCCCATCTGCGCGCCGCGGCGGCCACCGGCCGAGCTCACGGTGAAGCACATCTTGTCGAAGATATCCATGAACGACAGCGGGCCGCTGGTGTGCGCTCCGGCGCCTGAAACGAAGGAACCGCGCGGGCGCAGGGTGCTGAACTCGTAGCCGATGCCGCAGCCGGCCTTGAGTGTCAGCCCGGCCTCATGGACCTTGCCGAGGATGTCGTCCATCGAGTCGGTGATGGTGCCCGACACGGTGCAGTTGATGGTCGAGGTCGCCGGCTTGTAGTCCTGCGCGCCGGCGTTGGAGATGATCCGCCCGGCGGGAATCGCACCGTGGCGCAGTGCCCAGAGGAAGCGCTCGTACCAGTGCTCGCGCTGCTCGGCCGGCTCGACATCGGCCAGGGCGCGGGCGACGCGCTGCCAGGTGGCATCGACGCTGGCGTCGATCGGCGTGCCGTCCTTGCTGGTCAGACGGTATTTCTGCGTCCAGATGTCCTCGGAAGCCGGCTGCAAGGCGATGCCGGCGGTGGTTTTGCTGTCTGCCGCGATGGTCCCGTCCGTCTTCGCCATGGGCTTAGCATCCTCGTGCCGATGAGAGAAAAATAAAGCGAGCAATTTAGGCGAATTCGCCTGGAGGTGCACCACCTCAGATCAAGGAAGCGACGGCTACTGCAACCGTTCGCGCAGGAAGTCGAAATAGCGCTGGCGCAGCGCGTCCGATTCGTTGACCAGATGGTGCCTGGCCTCGGGCAGCAAGAGGATTTCCGGTTCGGTGAACTTGGCTTGCAAGACCGGCAGGTTGTGTTGCCAGTCCACCGTCATGTCGGCCTCGCCCTGCACGATGATCGGGCTCTGGGAGCTGCGCTCGGCGCCCTCGATCCGCGGTATCCAGCGTGCCAGCGCGCCGACCCAGCGAGTCGGCAGAATGTCCGCCTGCAACGGGTCGCGGGTCTGTACGAAACGCAGAAAGTCGGCATCGCCGGAATTGTCGGTAAAGGTCCGGCGAATCTGCCGCACGAACGGCCGCAGCAACTGGTAGCTCAGCCGCGAACGCAGCCAGGCGCGCGGGCGCACCAGCGGCGCAAGCAGGATGGTCTCGCCGAGCTCGGCCGCTGTCGGCTGGTGCAGCAGATGGTCGAGGGCGATGGCGCCGCCGGTGCTCTGGCCGAGCAGGTGCCAGGGTCGCGGCAGATCCAGTCGGCGCGCCTGCTCGAAGAGGCCGAACAGCACCGCCTGGTATTCCTCGAATTCGTTGATCGCCGCCGGCGGCCCGCTGGACAGGCCATGCCCCGGCAAGTCGCAGGCCAGTACCGCGAAGCCCATCTCCAGGCCCCAGCGCACCACATGCCGGTACAGCCCCATGTGATCGTAGTAGCCATGCAACACCAGCAGCGTTGCGTGCGGCTCGCGCGGCCACCAGGCCTGCGCGACGATCTCGTAATCGTGCACACGGAAGCGCCCGAGGCGGCTGTGAATCGCTCCGGGGCGGGCCAGGTCGAGGCCGTAGAAACGCTGGTAGTGAAGGGCTTCGCTGCCAAGGTCGCCGGCTTCGCCGAGCGGAGGCAGCTGCTGTCGCAGCCGTTCGGGTTGGATACGCGAGGACATGGGCGTGCATCGACATCGATAGGACAGAGGCGGCCGGGCCGCTGCCGGGGATATTCCGCTCTGCCACGACGCATGGCAAGCTGGCGCCCCCATCTACGGGCTGCATCATGACCAAGCGTCACAAGTATCTTCTCGCCGTGCTGATCACCCTCGCCTGGGGTGGCGCCATGCTGCTCGCGTTCTGGTGGTTCGAGGCGCGTTACCTGCGCACCTTCGAGGGCGAGCGCGCCGAACTGTTCTCCGGCGATGCGCTGCGCCTGCCCGCGTCGCTGGCAGGCCCCGGGCCGGTGCGTTTCGTGCATTTCTGGGACCCGGGCTGTCCATGCAACGTCGGCAACCAGCAGCACCTGCAGCAATTGCTCGAGCGCTTCGCCGGGCAGCCCGTGGCGTTCTATGAGGTACGCAAGCCAGGCAGCCACGGGCGCCTGCCTGGGCCCCTGGCTGCGCTGAAGCCGCTCGAAGGCCTGGTCGGCGCCGACCAGCTGCCGGCGAGCCCTGCCGTGGGGATCTGGGATCAGCAGGGCGAACTCGTCTATATCGGCCCCTACAGCGAAGGCGCGGTGTGCAGTTCGGACAACAGCTTCGTCGAACCCATCCTCGAAGCGGTCCTGGCCGGCCGCCGGGTGCGCGCCACCCATTCCCTGGCGGTCGCCTGCTTCTGCGACTGGCAGCGCTAGAAACGCAACAGGGCAGCCGAGTGCCCTGTCGCGCCATCAGCTGTGCGCCGAGGGCGGCACCATGGTTTTGCGGCTGTCGATCACCTGGCGCCAGCTGGGCGCGCTGTTGCCTTCGTCCTGGGCCTGCTGCATGGCGCGTGCACGGCGCTTGTCCGCGCGTCGGCCGAAGTACCAGGCCAGGAACGTCGCTAGCGACACGACGAGCAGGATCAGGCTGGCCACCGCGTTGATTTCCGGCTTCACGCCCAGGCGCACCGCGGAGAAGATTTCCATCGGCAGCGTCGTCGAACCGGGGCCGGAGACGAAGCTGGCAAGTACCAGGTCGTCCAGCGACAGGGCGAAGGAGAGCATGCCGCCAGCGGCGAGCGAGGGCGCGATCATCGGCATGGTGATCAGGAAGAACACCTTCCACGGCCGCGCGCCGAGGTCCATCGCCGCTTCCTCGATGGACAGGTCCAACTCGCGCAGACGCGCCATCACCACCACCGCGACATAGGCCGAGCAGAACGTGGTGTGGGCGATCCAGATCGTCACCAGCCCGCGCTGCGCCGGCCAGCCGACCAGCTGGGCCATGGCGACGAACAGCAGCAACAGCGACAGGCCGGTGATCACTTCGGGCATCACCAGCGGCGCGGTGACCAGCCCGCCGAACAGCGTACGGCCGCGGAACACCGGGATACGGGTGAGCACGAAGGCCGCCATGGTGCCCAGCGCGACCGCGGCGACGGCGGTGTAGAACGCCACCTCCAGCGAACGCATCACGGCGCTCATCAGCTGCGTATTGTCCAGCAGGCCCAGGTACCACTTCACCGACCAGCCGCCCCAGACGGTCACCAGGCGCGAATCGTTGAACGAGTAGATGACCAGGATGACCATCGGCAGGTAGATGAACACCAGGCCGAGCGCCAGGATCAGGTTGGAGAAGCTCCAGCGTTTCATAGCTTGCCCTCCAGCTCGCGCGCCTGGTTGCGGTTGAACAGGATGATCGGGATCAGCAGGATCGCCAGCATCACCACCGCCAGCGCCGCGGCTACCGGCCAGTCACGGTTGTTGAAGAATTCCTGCCAGAGTACCTTGCCGATCATCAGTGTCTCCGGCCCGCCGAGCAGCTCGGGAATGACGAATTCGCCCACCACCGGGATGAACACCAGCATGCAGCCGGCAATGATGCCGTTCTTTGACAGCGGCACGGTGATCTTCCAGAACCTCGCCAGGTTGTGCGCACCGAGGTCGGCGGCGGCCTCCAGCAGGCTCGGGTCGTGCTTGACCAGGTTGGCGTACAGCGGCAGCACCATGAACGGCAGATACGAATAGACCACGCCGATGTACACGGCGATGTCGGTATTGAGGATCTGCAACGGCGCGTCGATCAGGCCGAGGTCCAGCAGCAGCCCGTTGAGCAGCCCGTTGCTGCTGAGGATGCCCATCCAGGCATAGACGCGGATCAGGATCGCGGTCCAGGTCGGCATCATGATCAGCAGCAGGAACACCGTCTGCAGATCCTTGCGCGACCGGGCGATGGCATAGGCCATCGGATAGCCGATCAACAGGCACAGCAGGGTGCTGAAGAAGGCGATCTTCAGCGAGCCCAGGTAGGCCGCCAGATAGAGCTCGTCCTCGCCGAGGAAGATGTAGTTGCCCAGGTTGATCAGCACCTGCAGCTGCTGATCGGCGTAGCTGAAGACTTCCGTGTAGGGCGGAATCGCCACGTCGGCCTGCGAGAAGCTGATCTTCAGGACGATGGCGAACGGCAGCAGGAAGAACAGGAACAGCCAGAGGAACGGCACGCCGATGACCAGTCGGCGACCGTTGTTCAGCACGGGCCGGCGCTTCATGCCTGCAGTACCACGCCGCTGTCGCTCAGCCAGTGCAGGTAGACCCGCTCTTCCCAGGTCGGCCACTTCACGTGCCGCTCGGCGTTGGCGACAAAGGCCTGCAGCAGCATCCCGGACTCCAGCTTGATGTAATACACCGAGTGGCCGCCGAGATAGGCGATGTCATGCACCACGCCTTCGACCCAGTTGTAGTCCTCGAGCTCCAGCTCGGGTTTTTCCAGGCTCATCAGCAGCTTTTCCGGGCGCAGGGCGTAGGTCACTCGCTTGTCCTGGGCGCGGGTACTGATGCCATGGCCGACGTAGATTGGCCGTTCCAGCTGCGGACAGGCGATTACCGCATGGTCTTCGAGATCTTCCACGAGCTCGCCGTCGAACAGGTTGACGTTACCGATGAACTCGCACACCAGCCGGCTGGCCGGGGTTTCGTAGATGTCCATCGGGCTGCCGACCTGGGCGATCCAGCCGTGGCTCATGATGGCGATGCGCTCGGCCATGGTCATGGCCTCTTCCTGGTCGTGGGTGACCATCACGCAGGTCACGCCGACGCGCTCGATGATCTGCACCAGCTCGAGCTGCATCTGCGAGCGCAACTTCTTGTCCAAGGCGCCCATTGGTTCATCGAGCAGCAGCAGCTTGGGCCTTTTCGCCAGCGAACGGGCCAGCGCCACGCGCTGGCGCTGGCCACCGGAGAGCTGGTGCGGCTTGCGCTTGGCGTACTGGGTCATCTGCACCAGCGAGAGCATTTCGTTGACGCGCGCGGTGATCTCTTCCTTCGCCAACCTGTCCTGCTTGAGGCCAAAGGCGATGTTCTGCTCCACCGTCATGTGCGGAAACAGCGCGTAGGACTGGAACATCATGTTGATCGGCCGCTCGTAGGGCGGCAGGTCGGTGATGTCCTGGCCATCGAGGAAGATGCGTCCCTCGCTCGGCCGCTCGAACCCGGCGAGCATGCGCAGCAACGTCGACTTGCCCGAGCCGGAGCCGCCGAGCAGGGCGAAGATCTCACCCTGATGGATGCTCAGCGAAACATCATCGACCGCCACCGTTTCGTCGAATTTCTTCGTGACGCGGTCGATCTTCAGCAGCACCTGCTTGTTCTTGCTCTCGCCGGTGAGGGCTTTCTTGTAGGCGCTGGAGGCAACGGCCATGCGCGAACTCCCGAATTGAAGGTTTGCCCCGGCGCTGCCGGGCGATGCGTTGGGTTGGGTGACATGGCAGATGCCCGTGAACCACGGGCACGCGCCTGGCCTTGACTGCGCTTACTGGCCGGACTTGACCTTGGTCCAGCTACGCGTCATCAGCCGCTGGATCTTCGGCGGCAGCTCGGCTGACACGTAGAGACGGTCGAGCACGTCCTGCGGCGGGTAGACCGACGGGTCCTGGCGCACCTCCTGGTCCATCAACTCCCCCGCCTTGAGGTTGGGGTTGGCATAGCCGACATAGTCGCTCACCGCGGCAATCACCTCGGGGCGCAACAGGTAG
The DNA here is from genome assembly GCF_000818015.1 of Stutzerimonas balearica DSM 6083. NCBI lineage: Bacteria > Pseudomonadati > Pseudomonadota > Gammaproteobacteria > Pseudomonadales > Pseudomonadaceae > Stutzerimonas > Stutzerimonas balearica. The sequence continues at coordinate 4,260,837 of NZ_CP007511.1, read as the reverse complement.
TTGATGAAGGCATGGGCCTGCTCGACGTTGCCGGAGTCGGCGGGAATGGCGAGCATGTCGAACCAGAGGTTGCCGCCTTCCTTGGGAATCGAATAGGCGATTTCGATGCCTTTGCCGGCTTCCTCGGCGCGTGCGGCGGCCTGGAACACGTCGCCGGAGTAACCGGCGGCGACGCAGATATTGCCATTGGCGAGATCGGAAATGTACTTGGACGAATGGAAATAGCGTACGTACGGCCGCACTTCCATCAGCTTGGCTTCGGCCTTGCGGTAATCGGCCGGATTCTCGCTGTTCGGGTCCAGCCCCAGGTAGTTGAGCATGGCCGGGATCATCTCATCGGCGGAGTCGAGAAAAGCGACACCGCAGCTGGAGAGTTTCTTGATGTTTTCCGGCTCGAAGACCATCGCCCAGGAATCGATCTTGTCCACGCCCAGCGCAGCCTTGACCTTCTCGACGTTGTAGCCGATGCCGTTGGTGCCCCACAGGTAGGGCACGCCATAGGCATTGCCCGGGTCGTTGCGTTCGAGCTGTTTGAGCAGCGCCGGGTCGAGGTTGTCCCAGTTGCTCAGCTTGGACTTGTCCAGTTTCTGGAATGCGCCGGCACGGATCTGCTTGCCGAGGAAATGGTTGGTGGGCACCACCACGTCGTAGCCGCTGCGCCCGGCGAGCAGCTTGCCCTCGAGGGTTTCGTTGGAATCGAAGACGTCGTAGACGGGCTGGATGCCGGTCTCCTTCTCGAATGCCTCGAGGGTTTTTTCGCCGATGTAATCCGACCAGTTGTAGATATGTACGGTGGCAGCCTGGGCGCTGGCGGCTCCGGCCAACGCGACGGCAGTGATCAGCGACTTGAGGGTCGAGCGCATGGGAAGGTCCTCTTCGTTACAGGCCGTGCGTTGCCCCGTGGGGAAAGGCCGGCTGTTTATTGTAAAAACCTCTGAAAATCAACAGTTGGCACAACAAATTCGTTTCGATTCAAACACGGGGTGCGGCCATTGCAGCACCCCGTATGCGACACGCAAGCGACCGGCCAGACAGGCCCGGCCGCCGCGTGCCGACGTTCAACGCCCGGACTTGATCTTGGTCCAGCTGCGGGTCATGGTGCGCTGCGTCTTGGCGTCCAGATCCGGGAAGGTGTAGAGCTTCTGCAGCACTTCCTGGCTCGGGTAGACGCCCGGGTCGGTGCGGATCGCTTCATCCACCAGCGGGGTGGCAGCGGCGTTGCCGTTGGGGAACTGCACGTAGTTGGTGATCGAGGCCATCACCTCCGGCTTCATCAAGTAATTGAGGAAGACGTGGGCGTTGTCGACGTTCTTCGCGTCAGCCGGAATGGCCAGCATGTCGAAGAAGCTACCGGCGCCCTCCTTGGGAATCTTGTAGCTGACGGTCACGCCGTTGTTGGCCTCTTCGGCACGCGCCTTGGCCTGGTAGATATCGCCGGAATAGCCGATCGCCACGCAGATGTTGCCGTTGGCCAGGTCCGAGATGTACTTGGAAGAGTGGAAATAGGCCACGTTCGGACGGATCTGCATGAACAGCTCTTCCGCCTTCTTCAGCTCGGCAGGCTTGCCGCTGTCAGGGGCATAACCGAGGTAGTGCAGGGCGGCCGGCAGGATCTCGGTCGGCGAATCGAGGAACGACACGCCGCAGGACTTGAGCTTCTCGATATTCTCGGGCTTGAACACCAGGTCCCAGGAATCGACCGGAGCGTTCTCGCCGAGCGCGGCCTTGACCTTGTCGACGTTGTAGCCGATGCCGATGGTGCCCCACATGTAGGGCACCGAGTACTGGTTGCCCGGATCGCTCGGCTCCAGCGCCTTGAGCAGGTCCTTGTTGAGGTTGTCCCAGTTCGGCAGCTTGGACTTGTCGAGCTTCTGGAACACGCCAGCCTTGATCTGCTTGGCCAGGAAGGGGTTGGAGGGCACCACCACGTCATAGCCCGAACCGCCGGCGAGCAGCTTGGCCTCCAGCACTTCATTGCTGTCGAAGACGTCGTAGACGACCTTGATGCCGGTTTCCTTGGTGAAGTTGTCCAGCGTGTCTTCGGCGATGTAGTCCGACCAGTTGTAGACGTGCAGCACCTTGTCTTCGGCCTGCGCAGCCCCGGCGAAAACGCCGGCCAGCGACAGGGCGAGTAGGGTCTTGGCGAAGGGTTTCATCCGTGCAGCTCCTGTTTTGTCATCGTTCGTATCGGGGCAGTTGGAGCAGGCCACACAGACAACGGCGGCCTGGCGGTTCAGGGTGTGCCGGCATCGACGCACCCCGCGGTAAGTCTGGCCGTCAGCACGGGCGCAGTCTGGCAAGGTCGAGGGCGTTTTTTCAACAGCCCGAACGGCCGACTTCGCCCCTGCATCCGGCAGGCCCCGACCGGAGTCATCAACCCAGCGCGTCGCGTGCCGTCGCGTCCAGACACAGCCGGACCTTGCCGATCAGCTCGTCGATCTCCTCTTCGCCGATCACCAACGGCGGCGAGATGATCATGGTGTCGCCCACCGCCCGCATCACCAGCCCGTTGCGGAAGCAATGCTCGCGGCAGAGCATGCCTACGCCGGGGTCGGCAAAGCGTTCGCGGGTCTTCTTGTTCTTCACCAGTTCCAGCGCACCGAGCATGCCGACGCCACGTGCCTGGCCCACCAGTGGGTGTTCGGCCAGCTCCTGCCAGCGAGACTGCAAATAAGGTGCCGTATGGGCCTTCACCCGCTCGATGATCTTTTCTTCGCGCAGGATGCGGATGTTTTCCAGCGCCACCGCCGCGGCGACCGGATGGCCCGAATAAGTGAAGCCGTGGTAGAACTCGCCGCCCTCGTTGAGGGTGCGCACCACTTCGTCGCGCACGATGACGCCGCCCATGGGGATGTAGCCCGAGGTGAGCCCCTTGGCGATCGGCATCAGGTCAGGCTCGAGGCCGTAGTAGTCGCTGCCGAACCACTCGCCGGTGCGCCCGAAGCCACAGATCACCTCGTCGGCGATCAGCAGGATCTCGTGTCGCGCGAGGATTTCCTTGATCCGCGGCCAGTAGCTGTCCGGCGGGATGATCACGCCCCCGGCGCCCTGGATCGGCTCGGCGATGAACGCGGCGACCTTGTCCTCGCCGACCTCGAGAATCTTCTGCTCCAGCTGATCGGCGATGCGAATGCCGAATTCCTCCGGCTCCATGTCGCCGCCTTCGCCGTACCAGTAGGGCTGGTCGATATGCTCGATACCGGGAATCGGGAAGTCGCCCTGGCCGTGCATCGCCTTCATCCCGCCGAGGCTGGCGCCGGCGACGGTCGAGCCGTGATAGCCATTCCAGCGGCCGATGACCACTTTTTTCTCCGGCTTGCCCTTGGTTGCCCAGTAATGGCGCACCATGCGCAGCACGGTGTCGTTGGCTTCGGAGCCCGAGCCGGTGAAGAACACATGTTGCATGCCGGGCGGGGCGATTTCGGCAATGGCGCGTGCCAGCGCCAACGCCGGCGGATGAGCGGTCTGAAAGAACAGGTTGTAGTACGGCAGCTCGCGCATCTGCCGGGCTGCGGCTTCGACCAGCTCTTCGCGGCCGTAACCGACGTTCACGCACCAGAGCCCGGCCATGGCATCGAGGATGCGGTGACCTTCGCTGTCCCACAGGTGAACGCCCGAGGCACGGGTGATCACTCGCGCGCCCTTGGCGTTGAGCGCCTTGTAGTCAGTGAACGGCGGCAGGTGATGGTCCCGGCTCAGCGCTTGCCAGTGCAGGGTTTGCGAATCGCTCATCAGTCACCTCGTTGCCAGTAAGTGTGTTGTCGGTGCGCCAGCGCCTGGCCTGCGCATCGTTGTCCTATACCGAGAGCATCAGGAACTCCCGCTCCCAGGAGCTGATCACCCGGTGGTAGTTCTCCTGCTCGGCGCGCTTGACCGCGATGTAACCGGTGATGAACTTCGGGCTCAGGTACTTGCGCAGTTCGCGGCAGTTCTCCATGCGCTCGAGTGCGGTCTCCAGCGTCAGCGGCAGGCGCAGGTTGCGACGCTCGTAGCCGCGGCCGCGGACCTGCGGGCTGGGGTTGAGCTCCTCGACCATGCCGATGAAGCCGCACAACAGGCTGGCGGCAATGGCCAGGTAGGGGTTGGCGTCGGCGCCGGCCAGGCGATTCTCGACACGTCGGTTCTGCGGGTCGGAATCCGGTACGCGCAGGCCCACGGTGCGGTTCTCCTCACCCCATTCGACGTTCACCGGCGCCGAGGTATCGGGCAGGAAACGGCGGAACGAATTGACGTTCGGCGCGAACATCGGCAGCAATTCGGGGATGTACTTCTGCAGCCCGCCGACGTGGTTCAGGAACAGCTGGCTCATCGAGCCGTCCGGGTTGGAGAAGATGTTGCGCCCGGTTTCCAGGTCCACCACGCTCTGGTGCAGATGCATTGCGCTGCCCGGCTCGCCGGTCATCGGCTTGGCCATGAAGGTTGCCGCGACATTGTGCTTGAGCGCCGCCTCGCGCATGGTGCGCTTGAACACGAGGATCTGGTCGGCCAGATGCAGCGCCTCGCCGTGACGGAAGTTGATCTCCATCTGCGCGGTGCCTTCTTCGTGAATCAACGTGTCCAGGTCCAGCCCCTGGGCTTCGCACCAGTCGTACATGTCCTCGAACAGCGGGTCGAACTCGTTGGCCGCATCGATGGAAAAGGACTGCCGGCCGGTTTCCTGGCGCCCGGAGCGGCCGATCGGCGGCTGGAACGGCAGGTCCGGGTCCTCGCAGCGCTTGGTCAGGTAGAACTCCATTTCCGGCGCGACGATGGGCTGCCAGCCCTTGTCGGCGTACATCTTCAACACGCGCTTGAGAATGTTGCGCGGCGACAGCTCAATGGGGTTGCCCATCTTGTCGTAGGTGTCGTGAATGACCTGGGCGGTCGGTTCGATTGCCCAGGGCACGAGAAACACGGCGTTCGGGTCCGGCCGGCAGAACATGTCGATGTCGGCCGGGTCGAGCAGCTCGTAGTAGATCTCGTCCTCGACGTAATCGCCGGTCACGGTCTGCAGCAGCACGCTCTCGGGCAGGCGCATGCCCTTTTCGCCAAGAAACTTGTTGGTCGGCGAGATCTTGCCGCGGGCGATGCCGGTCAGATCGCTGATCAGGCACTCGACTTCGGTGATCTTGCGTTCTTTCAGCCAGCCGGTGAGCTGGTCGAGCTTGATAGTCATGATGACCTCGGTTGATGAAGTTGCGCCGCCGCCTCAGCGCCGCTCGGCGCGTGCTCGACAGGCTTCGGCGAAGCCTTTGAACAGCGCCAGGTAATGCGGGTTCTGCTGCACCTGCCATTCCGGATGCCATTGCACGCCAAGGGCGAAGCTGCGTGCGCCTTCGACGGAAAAGGCCTCGATCAGCCCGTCCGGGGCCAGCGCCTCGATACGCAGGCCGGTGCCCAGCCGCTCCACCCCCTGGCCGTGAACGGAGTTGACCTGAATCTGTGCCGGCAGGCCGAGGCGCTCGAGCAGGCCGCCCGGCTGCACGTGCAGCGGGTGACTCAACCCATACTGTACTTCCAGCGGATCGTCGGGGCGCTCGCGATGGTCTTGATAGGGCCCGGCTTCGTGCACCTTCTGGTGCAGGCTGCCGCCAAAGGCGACGTTCATTTCCTGGAAGCCGCGGCAGATGCCGAAGACCGGAATGCCCGCATCGACCGCCGCGCGGATCAGCGGCAGCGTCAGGCTGTCGCGCGACGGATCGTGATGCGTACCGGCCTCGCTGGCAGGGCCGTTGTAGTGGTGCGGCTCGACGTTCGATGGCGAACCGGTGAACAGGAAGCCGTCGAAACGTTCAAGCAAGGTGGTCTGGTCGATCAGCTCGTCCAGCGCCGGAATGATCAGGGGCATACCGGCGATCGCCGCGGCGCGCAGGTATTTGTCGCCTGCAATATGGAAACCGTGATGACCGAGTTGACGGGTGCAAGCGGAAACGCCGATCAGGGGCATGCGAGGCATCGGAAACTCTTGCTAAAAAGTAGGAAGCGCCGTTGGAGAGTAGTCTTGTTCATTTTTATAGACAATAGCCGGCCAGGCGGCCAGGCGCCTGCTGGGTTGCAAGCGCCGGAAAAGCTGCGCAAACGCCCCATAAACGCCCACGCAGCGCATAAATGGGGCATTACATGGGCGCTATTGACAGCCTATGGCCTTTCGGATTGACTCCTAGCCATGCACCCGGTGATTGAAATTTTTAACAATAAGGTACGCCATCATGCTCCCCCCGCCACGTGCCGTTCAGCTCAACGAAGCTAACGCATTTCTCAAGGAACATCCGGAGGTGCTCTATGTCGACCTCCTGATCACGGACATGAACGGGGTCGTGCGCGGCAAGCGCATCGAGCGCGGCAGCCTGCACAAGGTCTACGAGAAAGGCATCAACCTGCCCGCCTCGCTGTTCGCGCTGGACATCAATGGCATCACCGTCGAAAGCACCGGGCTGGGTATGGACATCGGCGATTCGGATCGCTGCTGTTTCCCCATCCCCAATACCCTGTCGAAGGAACCCTGGCAGAAGCGGCCCACCGCACAGCTGCTGATGTCGATGCACGAACGTGACGGCGAACCGTTCTTCGCCGATCCGCGCGAGGTGCTGCGCCGCGTGGTGGCGCGCTTCGCCGAACTGGAGCTGACCATCTGCGCCGCCTTCGAGATCGAGTTCTACCTGATCGACCAGGAAAACGTGAATGGCCGTCCGCAGCCGCCGCGCTCGCCGATTTCCGGCAAGCGGCCGCACTCGACCCAGGTCTATCTGATCGACGATCTCGACGAGTACGTCGACTGCCTGCAGGACATCCTGGAAGGCGCCAAGGAGCAGGGCATTCCGGCCGACGCAATCGTCAAGGAAAGCGCTCCGGCGCAATTCGAGGTCAACCTGCACCACGTGGCCGACCCGGTGAAGGCCTGCGACTACGCAGTGCTGCTCAAGCGGCTGATCAAGAACATCGCCTACGACCACGAGATGGACACCACCTTCATGGCCAAGCCCTATCCGGGCCAGGCCGGCAACGGCCTGCATGTGCACATCTCGCTGCTGGACAAGCACGGCAACAACATCTTCGCCACCGACAACCCGCTGGAAAGCCAGCCGCTGCGCCACGCGATCGGCGGGCTGCAGGAGACCATGGCCGCCTCGATGGCCTTTCTCTGCCCGAACGTCAATTCCTATCGCCGTTTCGGCGCCCAGTTCTACGTGCCCAACGCGCCATGTTGGGGCCTGGACAACCGCACCGTGGCACTGCGCGTGCCTACCGACAGCGCCGATGCGGTGCGCATCGAGCACCGTGTTGCCGGCTCGGACGCCAACCCCTACCTGATGCTCGCCGCGGTCCTGGCTGGCATCCATCACGGCCTGTCCAACCGCATCGAGCCGGACGACCCGGTGGAGGGCAATTCCTATGAGCAGGTCGAGCAGAGCCTGCCGACGAACCTGCGCGATGCCCTGCGCCAGCTGGATGACAGCGAGATCATGGCTCGCTACATCAGCCCCGACTACATCGACATCTTTGTCGCCTGCAAGGAAAGCGAGCTGGCCGAGTTCGAACATTCGATTTCCGATCTCGAATACAACTGGTACCTGCACACCGTCTGAAGCCGACAGCACGCCATGGCACCGGCGCCTGCCGGTGCCGGTTGCATCGGAGCGGCTGGCTGGCTTCCAATGACGGCCCCGTCCAGCGAGTTCGTCATGGCCCGTCCCGCCACCACCCGCCGCCCCCGCGCCAGCAGCCAGGCGCGCATCGACAGCATTCTTGCCGCCTCGCGCGCACTGCTTGCCGAGCAGGGCGTTGCCGGCCTGTCGATCTACAGCGTCGCCGAACGCGCCGGTTTGCCGCCGTCCTCCGTGTATCACTTCTTCCCCGGCGTCGCGCAACTGCTCGAAGCCTTGATCGGCCAGGTGCATGCGGCGTTTCGCGATTGCCTGGCTCAGCCGATCGAAGGCCCGCTGACGCGCTGGCAGGAGCTTTCGAGGGTGATCGAGTTGCGCATGCTGGCGATCTATGCGCAGGACCCTGCCGCTCGCCAGCTGATCCTCGCGCAGCATGGGCTGGCCGAGGTGACCCGGGCCGACCTGTCCCACGACATCGAACTCGGCAAGGCCATGCGAGTCCTCTTTGAACAGCGGTTCGTGCTGCCCCCGCTGCCGGATGAACCCGATGTGTTCAGCCTGGCGCTGGAGCTGGGCGACCGCGTCTATGCGCGTTCAATCCAGCAGTACGGACGGATTACCGAGCGCATGGCCGAGGAAGGCATGCGGGTATTCGACGCCTATCTCGGGCTTTATCTGCCGCCGTTTCTGCCTGCCGCGCCGAATTAATGCCGATAAATATCGACAAATCTATCTATCACAAGCAGCTGTATCGAGATTGCATGGTTTTCAGGCCGATAAACATCGACTAGAGTGCGCTCATCTCAGCGCCCTTCCGCACCCGCGAGGTATTGCCATGACCCGTAACGTCACAGTCGCCGCCACCCAGATGGCCTGTTCCTGGGATCGCCAGGCGAACATTGCCAACGCCGAAAAGCTGGTGCGCGAGGCCGCCGGCAAGGGCGCGCAGATCATCCTGATCCAGGAGCTGTTCGAAACCCCGTATTTCTGCCAGAAGCCCAACCCGGAGTACCTGCAGCTGGCGACGCCGGTGGAGCAGAACCCGGCGATCCAGCATTTTCAGAAGCTTGCCGCCGAGCTGCAGGTCGTCCTGCCGGTGAGCTTCTTCGAGCTGTCCGGGCGGGCACGTTTCAATTCCATCGCCATCATCGATGCCGACGGCTCGTTGCTGGGCGTCTACCGTAAAAGCCACATTCCGGACGGGCCGGGCTATCACGAGAAGTACTACTTCAACCCCGGCGACACCGGGTTCAAGGTCTGGAACACCCGTTACGCGAAGATCGGCGTCGCCATCTGCTGGGACCAGTGGTTCCCCGAGACGGCGCGCAGCATGGCGCTGATGGGCGCCGAGCTGTTGTTCTACCCGACCGCCATCGGCAGCGAGCCGCACGATCCGAGCATCACCTCGCGCGACCACTGGCAGCGCGTTCAGCAGGGGCATGCCGGGGCCAACCTGATGCCACTGATCGCCAGCAACCGCATCGGTACCGAAGAGCAGGACGGTTACGACATTACCTTCTACGGCTCGTCGTTCATCGCCGATCAGTTCGGCGCCAAGGTCGAGGAAATGGACGAGACCAGCGAAGGGGTGCTGGTGCACAGCTTCGACCTCGACAAGCTCGAGCACATCCGCAGCGCCTGGGGCGTGTTCCGCGACCGCCGGCCGAACCTGTACGGCCCGATCCGGACGCTCGACGGCCAAGCGCCGTCGGCCTGAACGCAGGGGTGGAAAACCGCGCAGCGTTTTCCACCTGGGACGCCACGTGGTGGAAAAGGCCTGCGGCCGTTTTCCACCCCACCAGGACCTCAGCCATGACCACCCTCAGCTCCACGCCTCGCCAAGACGGCTACCACATGCCTGCCGAATGGGCGCCGCACAGCCAGACCTGGATGGTCTGGCCGCAGCGCCCGGACAACTGGCGCGACAACGGCGCGCCGGCACAGGCTGCGTTCGCAGCGGTCGCCAGGGCCATCGCGCAGTTCGAGCCGGTGACCGTCTGCGCCAGCGCCGAGCAGTACCTCGCCGCCCGTGCGGCGCTGGACGACCCGCGCATTCGCGTGGTGGAACTGACCACCGACGACGCCTGGGTGCGTGATACAGGACCTACCTTCGTCATCGACGGCCAGGGCGGCCTGCGTGGCGTCGACTGGACCTTCAACGCCTGGGGCGGTGAAGACGGCGGGCTCTATGCCGACTGGCAGCGCGACGACGAAGTGGCACGCAAGATTCTCGAGATCGAACACTGCGACCGCTATCGCACCGAGGGCTTCGTGCTCGAGGGCGGATCGATTCACGTCGACGGCGAAGGCACGCTGATCACCACCGAGGAATGCCTGCTCAACCGCAACCGCAATCCGCATCTGTCGCGCGAAGAGATCGAGACGGTGCTCACCGAGCATCTGGGTATCGAAAAGGTGATCTGGCTGCCGTGGGGGCTGTACAACGACGAAACCGACGGCCATGTCGACAACTTTTGCTGCTTTGTGCGCCCCGGCGAAGTGTTGCTGGCCTGGACCGACGACCCGGACGACCCGAACTACGAACGCTGTCACGAGGCGCTGCGGCGGCTGGATGCGGCCCGTGACGCACGCGGCCGCGCGTTGAAGGTACATCGCATGCCGATTCCCGGCCCGCTGCACGCCACGGCCGAGGAATGCGCCGGCGTCGTGGCGCTCGATGGCAGCCAACTGCGCGATCCCGCCATCCGCCTGGCCGGCAGCTACGTCAACTTCCTCATCGTCAATGGCGGCATCATCGCGCCGGCCTTCGGCGACCCCTGCGATGGCGAAGCCGAAGCCATCTTGCGCCGGGTCTTTCCCGAGCGTGCGGTGGTGATGGTGCCAGGGCGGGAGATCCTGCTCGGCGGCGGCAATATCCACTGCATCACCCAGCAGCAGCCACGCCCCGCCTGAACGCCGGACGGGCCGCCACGTCACATCGGTGACAGGGAGCGGCCCTTGGCAAGCCGGCGAGCACGGCGAACGGATTGCCCAGCGTCCGCGCTGCGTCCTGACGGCCGTCGGCGGCCATTACCGGTCGCCAACCTGACCTTACTCTCGTTTTTGCACCGCTCAGCGGTTTTTCCGTGAACCTCGTCACCCGGTGCAGTGGCGAACTGAACTCCAATGCGGCGATCGGGTCGCGCCTGGCTGGCGCGCACCTTCTGCACACACGACTTCAAGGAGGAAATCGCGTGCTAGCCCGCTATTGCGCTCTCGTTTCACTCATCGCCACGCTTCTGCTGACCGGCTGCGCCGGCAACTACCGCTTCAACGACGCCGACTACCGGCCACTGGGCGAACCCCAAAGCGCCAAGCGCGCCAGCTGAGCGGGGGAAGTCGCATGGAATTGGTTTTCGAAATGCTCGGTGCCCAGCAGTTCGCGCCGGGCGTGAGCGCGCGCAAGTCGTTCAAACAGGCCGGCGGTTTGATCGGCCGGGCGGAAAATTGCGACTGGGTGATTCCCGACCGCAAGCGCGTGGTGTCCAGCCGGCACGCCGAAGTCAGCTATCGGGATGGCGCCTTTTATCTCACCGACACCAGCAGCAACGGCATACGCCTGAAGGATAGCGGGGCGGCACTGCGCAAGGGCGAGCCACAGCGCATCGAGCACGGTGACATCTATTGCCTGGGTGATTTCGAGATTCAGGCGCGTCTGATCCGCGATCCGGCGCTGTTCGAAAGCGAGGTGGGTCGTCCGCAGCCGGCTGGCAGCATCATTCCCGACGACGCCTTTCTCGACCTTGACCCGATGCTCGCGCTCGAGCAGCAGGAACGCATCTATGCCGAGACCGACGAGCTGACCGCGGTGCTCGCGCCGGTGAGCGCGGCGGCGCTGCAGCCCGACTATGCACAGATCGACGAGGAGAACCTGCAGGTCCCGCGACTGGTCACCGAGCCGGTCGCCGACGCACCGCCCCCGGCAGCCGAGCCGGAGCGGCTGGGGGACGATTTCTGGGCGAGCTTTGCCGAGGCGCTCGGCCTGTGCCTCGATGGGCTCGACGAGCATGCGCGGCAAGCCCTGGCGCTGCGCACGGCGCGCCTGTTCAGGCAGAGTGTCGGCAGCCTGCAGCAGGCCCTGCGCACGCGCAGCGAGCTGAAGAACGAGCTGCGTCTGTCGTTGACCACCGTACAGAGTGCTGGCAACAACCCTCTCAAGCACAGCCCCGACACCGACGCGGCGGTCCAGGCCTTGCTGCTGGCCCCCAAGCCGGGGCAGCTGCCGGCCGAGCAGGCGATCGGCCGCGGCTATCGCGATCTGCAGGCCCATCAGGTCGCCCTGCTGGCCGCCAGCCGGGCCGCGGTCAAGGGCGTATTCGAGCAACTGTCGCCGCAACAGCTGACCCTGCGGTTCGAGCAGGAGCGCAAGCCATTGCTGGCCACCGCCGGCAGTCGCTGGCGCGCCTATCGCCGGTGGCACGAGCGGCTTCAGCGTGACGACGACTGGAGCGAACGCCTGTTCGCCAGGGATTTCGCCCGTACCTACGAGGAACAGGTGCGCCTGATCGCCACCCTCGACACCGACCTTCAAGGATGAACCTCATGACCCGACTCTCCGCTCTGCTGCTCGCTGGCGGGCTGTCGCTGCTTGCCGGCTGCGCAGCGCTTTCGCCTTACTCGGAGCTGACCAAGCTCGATCTCGCATTGGTCGGCAGCGACGAGCTGAACCCCGACCTCAATGGCCGGCCATCACCCATCGTGGTGCGCCTGATCGAGCTCAGGCACCCGGTGACGTTCCAGAACGCGGACTTCTTTTCGCTGTATCAGCGCCCCAGGGAAGTGCTGTCGCCGGACATGGTGGTGCAGGAAGAGCTGGAGCTGCGGCCGGGCGAGCGGCGCGAGCTGAAGCTGCACGTCGGCACGGACAGCCGCTACGTGGGTGTGCTCGCCGCCTATCGCGACCTGCCGGAAACGAACTGGCGGCAGGTCATCGCGCTGAGCCCGAAAGCACGCAACCACAGCCGCCTGGAGCTGGGCGAGCACGGTATTCGTGAACTCGACGAGCCCGGCCAGGAGTGATGCGATGACCATGAACAAGGTGGTCTGGCAGGAAGGCATGCTGCTGCGTCCGCAGCACTTTCAGCAGAACGATCGATACCACGACTTCCAGCTGAAGGCACGCACGCGACAGCTCGGCCTCTACAGCTGGGGCTTCTTCGAGCTGGAGATCGATCGCCAGTTTCTCAACATGGGCAAGCTGGTGCTCAGCCAGGCCCGCGGCATACTGCCGGATGGCAGCCTGTTCGAAATCGGTGCCGAGCGCGAGCCACTGGCACTGGACGTGCCCGCCAACACGAGCAATACGCCGGTCTATCTGGCGCTGCCGCTGGTGACCGCCAATCACATCGAAAGCCGACGGCTCGAACAGAAGGACGTATTGGCCCGCTATGTCGCCCATGATGAAGATGTCGCCGACTCCAATGCCGGCGACACCACGGTCAGCCAGGTCAGCACCGCGCGCCCCGACTTCCGGCTGCTGCTCGGCGAGCAGGACAGCGACCAGGCCTACGTGCGACTGAAACTCTGCGACGTGCTGGACACCACGCCCGACGGCGTGATCAGCCTCGACGCCGACTACATCCCGACCTATATCGACTTCCAGGCATCCGGCTACCTGCTCTCCTGCCTGAAGGAAGTGATCAGCATGCTGGCGCATCGCGGCGACATCCTAGCCGAGCGTATCCGCGCCACCGGCAAGGTCGGCGGTGCCGAGGTCGGCGACTTCATGATGCTGCAGCTGATCAACCGCTACGAGCCGGTGCTGCGGCACTACCTGGGCCTGGAGCGCGTGCATCCCGAACAGATCTACCGCGAGCTGCTCGGCCTGCTCGGCGAGCTGGCGACCTTTTCCAGCGAGACCAAGCGGCCCAGGCTCGATGGCCGTTATCTGCACGGCGACCAGGGCCAGAGCTTTCGCAGGCTGATGGATGCGATTCGCCAGGTGCTATCGATGGTGCTCGAGCAGCATGCCATCGAGATGCTGCTGCAGCAGCGCCAGTACGGCATCCAGGTCTCGCCGCTGCACGACCACAAGCTGCTCGGCAGCGCGTCCTTCGTACTCGCCGCCAGCGCGCAGTGCGACTCCGAAGAGCTGCGCCAACGTCTGCCGGCGCACCTGAAGGTCGGCCCGGTCGAGCGCATCCGCCAGTTGGTCAATCTGCACCTGCCGGGCATTCGTGTCCGCCCGCTACCGGTGGCCCCGCGGCAGATTCCCTTCCATTCGGGCAAAACCTACTTCGCGCTGGAGCTGAGCTCCGAGGAGCTGGCGCAGCTCGAGCGCTCGGGCGGCTTCGCCTTCCACGTGTCCGGAGAATTTTCCGGGCTCGAGCTGAAATTCTGGGCTATCAGGAACTAGCTATGACCACCAGGGACATGGACTACGGTCAGGACGACCGCACCGTCATCCTCGACCGCAACGGGGCAGCACCGGCGCAGAGCCCGCTGACCGACTTCAGCGAACCGCCGCGTTACGAGCAGCTGGAAGAGCGGATGATCTATGCCGCGCGCCTGCGCCCGGCGGAGTCCTTCAATGCCAGCCTCAACCCGCTGGTCGCCGCCGCTTCGGCGTTGCTCTCCGAAGTCGTGCGCCTGAAGCACAGTTTCGAGGCCGAGGACCTGCAGGCGCTGCACCGGCGCCTGTCGGCGGACCTCAAGCTGTTCGAGCATCGGTCGCTGCATGAGGGCGCCGAGAGCAGCCAGGTCATGGCCGCGCGCTACGTGCTCTGCACCGTGCTCGACGAGGCGGTGGTGACCACGCCCTGGGGTAACGAAAGCCAGTGGTCGCAGATGAGCCTGCTGTCGTCGTTTCACAACGAGACCTTTGGCGGTGAGAAGTTCTTCCAGCTGCTCGAGCGGCTCTCGCGTAACCCGGTCAAGCACCTGCCGATGCTCGAGTTGATGTACCTGTGCCTGTCGCTCGGTTTCGAGGGCAAGTACCGCGTGCTGCCGCGCGGCATGCTCGAGCTGGAGGCCGTGCGCGACAGCCTGTACCGGCAGATTCGCCAGTTGCGTGGTGATGTACCGCGCGAGGTATCGCCGCACTGGCAGGGGCTGAAGGACACCCGCCGCCGACTGGTGCGCATCGTGCCCTGGTGGCTGGTTGCGCTGTTCACGCTGGTCTGCCTGGGCGTCATGTACGGCGGCTTTGCCTGGGTGCTCGAACAGCAGCGCACCGCCGTGCTGCAGCCTTACCAGTCGATCGAGTCGGCGCTGCCGCTCGAATGAACGCCGTATACAAGGACGTAACGCCATGAAGGACTTCTTCGGCAAGCTTGCCGTGCTTTTCCGCAAGACCTGGGTCTGGAGCCTCTGCCTGCTGTTGGTGCTGGCCTTGCTGGTGTGGTTTGCCGGCCCGCTGCTGGCGGTGGCCGAGCACCGCATCTGGGCGTCGGCTCCCAGCCGTCTGCTGACCATCGCCACGCTGTGCCTGGGCTGGGGGCTGTTTCTCGTGTTCAGTAGCTGGCGCGCCAGCCGGCAGGCCGCAGCCGACGCGAGTGACGAACAGCTGCAGGAGCGCTTGCGGCGCCAGGGCCTGATCGGCGAAGAGCAGGCCGAGCTGCGCCAGCGCTTCAAAGCCGCGCTGCGCACCCTCAGTACGTCGTCGCTGTATCGCGGACGCAGCGAGAAATGGCGCAACGAACTGCCCTGGTATCTGCTGATCGGTCCGCAGGGCAGCGGCAAGACCAGCCTGCTGGACTTTTCGGGCCTGGAGTTCCCGCTCAACCGCGGCGAGGCCAGCCGCCTGACACGCGATGTGTCCGGAACTCGTTTCGCCGACTGGTACTTCGCCGAGCATGCCGTACTGATCGATACCGCCGGCCGCTACCTGACCCAGCCGGACCCGGCGGTCGATGCCAGTGGCTGGAACGCGCTGCTCGGCCTCTTGCGCCGGCGCCGGACGCGCCCGCTCAACGGCGTGCTGGTCAACCTGCCGGTCGATCAGCTGCAGCAGCTGAGCGAACTGGAGCTCGAGGCGCTGGCGCGGCAGACCCGGCAGCGCCTGCATGAAGCCCGCGAACGTCTGGGCGCCGAGCTGCCGACCTACCTGGTGCTGAGCAAGGCGGACAAGGTGATCGGCTTCGACGAGTTCTTCGACCAGCTGTCGCGCGAAGAAAGCGACCAGGTGCTCGGTGCGACCTTCCGTCGGGAGCAGAACGGTACCGACGCACAGGTGGTCCGCGAAGCATTCGAGGCGTTGCTGCAACGCCTGAGCAGCCAGGTCATCCTGCGCATGCATCAGGAGCGCGACACCCAGCGCCGTGGTCGCATCCTCGACTTTCCGCACCAACTGGGGCAGCTCGGGGAGCGCCTGAGCCTGTTCATCGAGCTGGCCTTCGCCGGCAATCGCTACCAGCGTGCCAGCCACCTGCGCGGGTTTTACCTGACCAGCGCACCGCAGCTGCAGGACTCGCTCGATCCGCTGACCTCGGGAATCGGGCGCCAGCTGGGCCTGGCCAGTGGCGCCTTGCCGGCATTCCGCCAGGGCCGTGCCCGCTTCATCCACCACCTGCTCAGCCGGGTGATCTTCGCCGAGGCGGATCTGGCCTCGCTCGACCAGAAGGAAATTCGCCGCATCGACTGGGGCCAGCGTGCCGTTTATGCCATCGCGCTGGCCTGCCTTGGGCTGTTCGGCATCCTCTGGGCGCAGGGCTTTTCGGCCAACCATGAGCGCCTCGAGCAGTTGCGCGAACTTGCCGAGCGTATCGGGCAGGAAAACCGGGTGCTCGGTCCGACCGACGATGCGCGTCGCACCCTGGCGGCGCTGGACGCCAGCTACGCCGCCACCGAGGTGTTCCCCGCACCGCGCGATGCCGCCTGGTCCGAGCGCAGCGGTCTATATCAGGGCGAGGCGGTCGAACCGGCGGTCGTCCAGGCTTATCGCGCGCAACTGGAGCGACTGTTGCTGCCGCGGGTGACGCGCCAGCTCGAAGGGCAGATCCGCGCCAACCTCGACGATCGTGAGGAGTTGCTCAACAGCCTACGCGCCTACCTGATGCTACGCATCGAGGCACGCCGCGATCCGGCATTCCTCAAGCAGTGGCTGGCGGCCGACTGGTCGCTGCGCTACGCCGGCGATGCGCTGGCGCAAAACGGCCTGAATACTCACTTCTCCCGTCTGCTGGAGCAACCGTTCGCCGCGCCGACGCTGGATGACGACCTGATCGCGAAGGCGCGCCAGACGCTGCGCAGCGAGTCGCTCGCTCAGGTGGTCTACCGCATGCTGCGCGAGCAGGCGCGTGCGTTGCCCGACTATCGCCTCGACCAGCACCTCGGCCCGCAGGGCGCCCTGCTGACCGGGGCCGACTACCGGATTCCCGGTTTCTACACACAGCAGGGCTACCGGCAGTACTACCTCACGCAGGGTGGCGACTTGGTCCGCGAGATCCTGCGCGACAACTGGGTACTCGGCGAGGGCGAGAGCCTGAGCAGCCAGGATCTGGCGCGCCTCATGGTGGAAATGGAGCAGCTGTACTTCCGTGACTACGGCAACCTCTGGGGCGAAGCGCTAGCCCAGCTCGCAGTGATGCCGCTGCCTCAGGGCAGCCAGGGCGCCGCTCAGCTGGCAGGGCTGGCCGGTGCCAATTCGCCGCTGCTGCAATTGCTGGTGCAGATCCGCGACAACACCCGCTTCGCCGGCATAGCCAACGCCGCCGAGCAGGCCGAGGGTGCAGCCGCTGCCGTCGCGTCGGCCGACGGCGAGCTCGGCAAGGCCGCGCGCCTCGCCACGGCGGCTGCCGAGCGGGCCCAGGCAGTGCTGGCCAAGGAGCTGCCGGATACCGCACGCAAGGCGCTGGAGCGCCGCTTCGCCACTCTGCACCAGTTGCTCGACGATGTCGGCGGCCCTGGCGCCGAGCTGGCTCCGGCATTGCAGGCGATCGATGCGCTGCAGCTGCAGCTGGCCGGCCTGGCGCATGCCGGCGCGTCCGATCAGGCGGCGTTCGAATGGGCGCGGGCGCGCATGGGCGGACAGCGCGACGCCATAAACGAGCTGCGCAGCGCGGCCGCCCGCCTGCCACAGCCGCTCGGCAACTGGTTGACCCTGCTCGCCGAGGACAGTTGGATGCTGGTCCTCGATGAGGCGCACCGCTACCTCAACAGCCGCTATCGCAGCGAGCTCTACGCCTTCTACAAGAACTCGCTGTACAAGCGCTATCCGTTCGATGCGCATAGCCAGAGCGAGGTGGCGATCGCCGATTTCCGCGAGTTCTTCAAGGCTCAGGGCGTGGCGGACAGCTTTTTCGAGCGCTACCTCAGGCCCTTCGTCACCGGTCCGGACGGCAACTATCGGCCTCGTCGCCTGGATGGCCGCGGCCTGCCGCTATCCAGCGCGTTTCTGGGCCAGATGAGCCGCGCGCGCACCATTCAACGCAGCTTCTTCGCCGAGAACCCCGGCGAGCCGCTGATCCGCTTCAAGCTCGAACCCTACTCGCTGGATCCGAGTCTGGGCCGCGCCGACTTCCGTTTCGGCGATCAGCAGCTCGAGTACCGTCATGGCCCGATCGTGCAGACCGCCTTCACCTGGCCGGCACCAGCCGATGATGGCCGTACCAGCCTGGTCGTAGAGGAGCTCGGTGGCCGGCGCGTTGGTATCGAGAAGAACACGGGGCCCTGGTCGCTGTTCCGTCTGGTCGATCTGATGGAGGTGGACTATCACAGCGGCCGCGATGTGCTGATGCTCAAGGCCAACCTGGCCGGCCTGCGGGCGAACTATCTGCTGCACAGCCAGCGCTCGCCGAATCCGTTCGACATCGCCCTGCTGCGCGACTTCAAGCTCCCGGCGATGCTGTGATGACCGCGCTGACCGTAACCTGGCGCAGCGCCGGGCGTTCGGAGGCCGGCAAGGTCCGCCCGCGCAACGAGGATGCCTTTCTCGACTGCCCGGAGCGGGGCCTCTGGGTCGTCGCCGATGGCATGGGCGGGCACCATAACGGCGCCCTGGCCAGCCGGCTGGTGGTCGAGCGGCTCGCCGAGCTGCCGGAGAGCGGCGATCTGGACGCGCGCCTACTGGCGGCGCGGCAATGCCTGCATCGCCTCAATCGACAGCTCAGCCAGGCGCTCACGGTTACGGCCGATCGCCCCGAACCGCTGATGGGCAGCACCGTGGTCGCCCTGCTGAGGGAGGACGATCGCGCCGTCTGTCTCTGGGCCGGCGACAGCCGCTGCTATCTCTGGCGGCGTGGCAGGCTCTACCAGCTGTCGCGCGACCATTCGCTGCTGCAACAGTTGCTCGACGGTGGGCAATTGAGCCCGGCTCAGGCGGCCGCCCACCCCGGCGCCCATGCGCTGACCCGTGCGATTGGCGCCAGCGAGCAGTTGCAGCTCGACGTGTTGGAATTCAGGGTCCACCCAGGCGATGCGCTGTTGCTCTGCAGCGATGGCCTCTATGGCAGTCTCTCGCCAGATGCCCTGGGCGCCGCGCTCAGCCTGCCCTCGGCTGCCCTGGCCTTGCGCTGCCTGTTCGATGCGGCGCTGGACGGCCCGGCACGCGACAACCTCAGCGCCGTAGTGGTGCGCCCATGAGCAGCCAGGCCCAGGCCATTCCGGCGAGCGACCAGACCTATTTCGCCTTTGCCCCCTCGGCCGCGGTGATCGCCCCCGTGACAACCTCGGTCGGTCCGCTGCCCGACGTGCTGCATGGCCGTTATCGCATCGAGCGCCTGCTCGGCGTTGGCGGTATGGGCGCGGTGTATCTAGCGCGAGATCTGCTGCGAGAGCAATTCGGCGATCCGGAACCGTGGATTGCGCTGAAGACGTTGTCGGAAGAGTTTTCCGAATATCCCGACGCCCACGCGCTGCTCTACAGCGAGTTTGCGCTCACCGCGCGCCTGCGGCATCGACACATCGTGCGGCTCTTCGGCTTCGAGGTAGACCAGGACAGTCGGCGTGCCTTCATCACGCTCGAAAGGCTGAATGGCCCGACGCTGGATCAGGTGCTCGTCGAGCATCCCACTGGCGTGCCGTGGCCGCTGTTGCGCGAGATCGCCGTACCGCTGCTCGAGGCGCTGCAGTATTCACACACCGCCGGAGCCCTGCATGGAGACATCAAGCCGAGCAACATCATCCTTACCGAGGATGGCCTGCGGCTATTCGACTACGGGCTGGGTCAACCGCTGCATGATCTGCTGCCCGGCCTACCGCGTCTGGCGCGCCACCGCTTCGCCGCCTGGACGCCACGCTATGCCGCGCCGGAGCTCCTCGATGGTCACGAGCTCACCGCGACGGCGGACGTCTTCGCCGTCGGCTGCGTGCTGCACGAGCTTGCCGCCGGCGAGCATCCGTTCCGCCGGCTGAGTGCCAAGCAGGCCAAGGCCCTCGCGCTGGACGCCGCGCTAAAGTGCCCGCCCGGCCTGCCGGCCGCCTGCTGGAAAGCGCTGCGCCAGGCGCTCAGGTTCGAACCCACGGCGCGCCCGGATAGCGTTACCCCTTTGCTCGAGGCCTTTCGCCAACCGCAGCCCAGTCGCTGGAAGCGCTGGCTGGGCCTTCACCATGGATGATCACCGGACAGGATGTCGCCTATGTTCAACCCGGCCAACCACCCCCATTTCAGCCTGCAGCTGCCTGTCGCGCATGACCTGCAGGTGCTCGAATTCCGCGGCCGCGAGGCGCTCTCCACGCCCTTCGCCTTTGAGGTCGAACTGGTCAGCGAACGCCCCGACCTGGAGCT
This sequence comes from Stutzerimonas balearica DSM 6083, assembly GCF_000818015.1. Taxonomy (NCBI): domain Bacteria; kingdom Pseudomonadati; phylum Pseudomonadota; class Gammaproteobacteria; order Pseudomonadales; family Pseudomonadaceae; genus Stutzerimonas; species Stutzerimonas balearica. The sequence continues at coordinate 4,240,590 of NZ_CP007511.1, read as the reverse complement.
GGAGTCGCTGCTGCACCAACCGGCGTTTCTCGCCTTCGCCCCAGACGGGGCCGGCATTCACGGCCTGGTCCATCGCATCGCCCAGGGCGAGTCCGGCCAACGCCTGACCCGCTATCGCCTGACGCTGGTGCCGCAGCTCGCCTACCTCGCCCACTGCAGCAACCAGCGCATCTTCCAGCACCTGACCGTGCCGCAGATCGTCGCCCGGGTGCTCGAGGAGCACGGCATCCTCGCCGGCGTCGGCCATCGCTTCGACCTCGGCCCGGTGGTCTATCCCGAACGCGAGTACTGCGTGCAGTACGACGAGAGCGACTTGCATTTCATCCAACGCCTCTGTGAAGAAGAAGGCATTCACTACCATTTCCAGCACAGCCCGGACGGCCATGTGCTGGTGTTTGGCGACGACCAGACGGTGTTCCCCACGCTGGCGCCAGTGGCCTATCAGCAGGATTCCGGGCTGGTCGCCGATCAGCCGGTCGTCAAGCGCTTCGGCCTGCGCCTGGAGACTCGCACCAGCCGCGTGACCCGTCGGGATTACGACTTCGAGAAACCGCGCCTGACGATGGAGGCGGCGTTTCAGAGTGACTTCCAGCCGGACCTGGAGGACTACGACTACCCCGGCCGCTTCGTCGACCGCAGCCGCGGCAAGCACCTGGCCCAACGGGCGCTGGAAAGGCACCGCCACGACTACGAACGGGCCGAGGGCGAGAGCGATCAGCCCTCGCTGGTCAGCGGTCACTTCCTCGAGCTGACCGAGCATCCGAGGGCCGACTGGAACCAGCTCTGGCTGCTGGACGAGGTGCTCCACGAAGGCAAGCAGCCGCAGGTGCTGGAGGAATCGATCACCAGCGCGCCCAACTTGCACAGTCCAACCCCCTCGCCCCGCCGGGGAGAGGGCTGGGGTGAGGGGACCCTGGCCGCCACCGAATTCCACCAGGGTTACCGCAACCACTTCACCGCCACGCCCTGGACCGTTCCCTACCGCCCGGCCCTGCGCCATCCGAAACCCAAGGCCCTCGGCAGCCAGACCGCCGTCGTCACCGGACCTGCCGGCGAAGAGATCCACTGCGACGAGTACGGCCGGGTAAAGGTCCAGTTCCACTGGGACCGCGAGGGCCAGGCCGACGACAAGACCAGCTGCTGGCTGCGCGTCTCCTCCAGCTGGGCCGGCGACCGCTACGGCGGCATCGCCATCCCGCGGGTCGGCATGGAAGTACTGGTGACCTTCCTCGAAGGTGATCCCGATCAACCGCTGGTGACCGGCTGCCTGTATCACGCCGAGCACGTCGTGCCCTACGAGCTGCCGGCGAACAAGACCCGCACCGTGTTCAAAACGCTGAGCTCACCCGGCGGTGGCGGCTACAACGAACTGCGCATCGAAGACCGTAAGGGCCAAGAGCAGATCTACCTCCACGCCCAGCGCGACTGGGACGAGAACATCGAGCACGACCAGAAGATCCGCGTCGGCCACGAACGCCACGACACCGTGGAAGCCAACAGCTACAGCGAATTCAAGGCCGAAGAACACCGCACCACCCACGCCGACCGCAAGACCGAAGTCCGCGCCAACGACCACCTCACCATCAGTAACAGCCAGCACCTGAAGATCGGCGCCGGGCAATTCGTCGAAGCCGGCAACGAGATTCACCTCTCAAGCGGCCTCAAAGTCGTCCTTGAAGCGGGCAGCGAACTGACCTTCAAGGCCGCGGGCAGCTTTATCAAGCTGGATGCAGGCGGCATCACGATGGTCGGGCCGCTGATCAAGATGAACTCAGGAGGGAGCCCGGGAAAAGGATCGGGCGCGGCGCCGGTATTGCCGGGCGAGGTGAAGGCTGCGGATGCAGACAAGGCCGGAGAAGTGCTTGTACCTGCTCAGCGACAAGCGCTGTTACGCGCCACACCGCGCTGTGAAGTTTGCGAACAGGCTAAACAGGAGGCCAAAGCATGAGCCGAGACTTCCTGCTCCTAGACGGCGTGCTTCGTCAGGACGCGCTGCGGTGGCTTTATGGGGCCGGCGAGCCTATCGAGGTCATTCCACTCTACAACGGCACCCGCTGGGACGGCGTCAAAGAACTCGGTCCAATTCTGGTTGGGCTGGACAGCCATTCGTCCTTGCTGGGTGAATGGCGAAGCAGCCTCAACCTTCAGCGCCAGGCCAGCAAACTACAAAGTTCGGCAACGCTGAACGATGTCGCCGATCACCTGAGCCAGTTCATTACCATTACGGACAATTTAGGCAGCTACAGCCTCTTCCGTTTCGCTGATCCGCTGGTGAGCTCGTACTGGCTGGGCAGCTATTCCCCATCTGCTTATGAAAGCCTTCTGGGCCCCATAAGCGAATGGCTCGTAGCCTTACCCCCGCCTAACTGGGCTCCCTCGCAGTCCGGCGAATGGCAGTCCTATCGCCCACAGACCAACAGCCACAAATTGAAGGGCAAGCTCAACCATCTCGCCGATGATCAGGTTCAGGCACTCGAACAGGCCTATCGGCGCAGCTTCAAGGAGCGGCTATACGGTTGGTTGATCGAAGATTACCCCCAAACCCTCTCAAGCCTCGGCGAACAGGAGCGAGGCCAATGGTTGGAACAACGCTTGTTCGATGCCGAAGCCTGGGGGTTGGTCAGCGAGCGGAGCATCGCGATCTGGCTCGAGCGCTGCGCCTGCTGGGGCGACGACTTCGCTACGCGCTCCGATAGCCCTTACCAGGCGTGGTTAGCCAGGACACCAGGAGTCCAGAACCTAGCGCCAGAACAGCGTATCCAGGCCCTGGATGAAGACTGCCTTGCCGGCTAAAGGAACGGATTTCCATGAGCGCGACGACCTCGGACAAAACCCTGCAACAAGCCAAACGCAATCAGGCCTTTGAAAACAAGCCGGCTACTGCGAATGGTCAGTGCCCGCTGAAAGCGGGTGAAATTGCCATCCACCCTGTTCGCTATGCGATAGACGAGTCACCAGCTCGCGGCAGCGCCCAAGGCCCAAACCCGTTACCCAACGGCTGGAGCGCCGGCCATCTACCGAAGCTCAAGACGCGCAGCTATACCCTGCGCCAACTCCGAGATGGCTGGCTGTACGTGTGGGATGAAACGGATCGCACGCTTCACGAGTACCAGGTTGAGGGCCACCAATTCACTCGCCACAAGTGGGGCAGTGCGCAACTGGGCGAGGATGAACGAAACAACCCTGGTGACAGCAAACCTTACCTGCTGTATCCGAAACGCAGCCGCCTGCTGATCGCTTACTCTCCCGTGCAGTGGACCTGGCGTCTATGCGAAAAAATGCGCAGCAACCCCCAGGAGCAAAAGCGCTGGATGCGCGCATTGAACCTGCCGCAATACTGCACCCAGATGCAGGCAGCACATGCCGCGCCTATCCGCGAAATAGGCAGCGCGGTCGCCGATATCCTGGCAGGAGGAGAAGCTCCGACCTTCAAGAGCTGCCTGGTGGCGGCGAACAAAGACGATTCGTCCCGCCCCTGCAAGCAGCCAATCGACCAGGCCCTCATACTCGGCAGCGTACCCGATCAGGACAGCGCCCTCTTCGTTGCCCTGGACGATCCCATGGCCATCGTCGATGACCTGGCCATGAATCTGCAGGGCCGCTGGCTGGAACTGGCAGCAGCAGACAAACAGCACGCTAACAAGATCAATAGCGCCACGCTCATTCAGGGGATTTGCGGTGTCAAACTGGACCCCTTCATCCCCAAGTCGGTGCTAGCCAACCCGAGCCGCAAACAAGCTTTCATCAAGGATGCTCACAATCTGCTCGATAGCGAAGCGCAGCTACTCAATCACAGCGGCAGTGACGCGACCCTGACACTCAAATCGCTGCAAGTGCAGCGGGCTCAACAGCAATTTCGCACGAATTGGGGCAACCCACCCTCGGGGCCTAAATGGCGCGCACTGGTAGAAGAATGGCAGCAGAAAAAGACCTGGCGCGAGGACGTTCGCTTCGATGAGGCCTGGAGTTATCTGCAAGAGCGCTCCGATGAAACGGAGCGTCTCAATGCCCACATCCAACGCAGCGAAAGCGACCTGCTCGCCTGGCTGAAAAGCCTCAGCCCGAAAGCGGAAGAGGTTTTCTACGACCCCTGCCACCCGCAGCAATCGACCGATCTGCTGGACACCATGGCCAACCTGTACGAGCAATTGGGCGCGAGCGACACGGGCAAGCAATGGCTCTGCGAGCAGTACGGCGAACCCACTACGCTGGCAGGCCTGGCGCTGTTCAATTTCAGCGCCGAGCTTTCCGCGTTGATCGACAAGATCTCCGCCAATTTCACCACCTACGGCGCCATCGACAACCAGGGACGTCAGGCCGACGGCAGCGGCCAAGCCCACGGCGGGCTCTCCGACACCACCAGCGAAGTCAGCCGTGCCAACGAGGTGAAATCGGTACTCGACTTGCCGAGCGTACAAGCCAGCAACCTGTACAAGAACCTTTCCGAACCCGGCAAGCGTGCTTTCGAAACCCTGCGCAACGTAGTGGGGCAAAAAGCCAAGGACAGCTGGAACCTGATGGCCTTTGTTCTGCTGCCTGCGTTGAGCACGAAATTTGCCCCGAAGGTTCGAATCTTTGCCTTCAGCGTCACTCAGGTCTTGGTCTCCACGGAAATCTCCACGCAGACGCGTTTGATTCTGGATTCCGAGTTCGCGAAGAAGAACCGTCAATGGCAGATACAGGTTGCCCAGCTCGAGAAGAACATCAAGGGCCTGCAACGCACTCTTGCTCTACCCGGCAAAGGCCCCGACAAACGCTCGGCCCGCATACAGTTGCTCGAGCTGGAACAAAAGCGTGGGACGCTGAACCTGCAAAGGCCTAACGAGGTAATCGGTAGCGTCGTCACCGAAACCAGGATCACCAAGGTACAAACCCGCCAAGTGAACGTGTGGCTCGCGACACTGGGCCAGTCAGAGCTGCTCGATCAATTGCAGCTCAAAGCAAAGAGCGCGACAGGCTACGCAGCCCGCAGCCGTCAGTGGATCAATCAGGAGCTTGGCGGCAGCTTGCCCGTACTGGTTGCAGGGCTGAATGTCTGGAACTTCATCAATAGCCTGGACAAGGCACGCAATGACGGCATTTTCAGTGCGGATGAGCTGCGCACGGTCGGAGCCAATGCCGCCTACACCGCCAACGCATTGATGGCGCTCTGGACGGTACCAGCGTGGAACAAATGGGCAAGCCTAAAGGCCGTAGTGAACGAAAAGACCGTTCAACTTGCTCAGGTTGGAGTAAAAGCTTGGGGCATTAACACTCAATATAGAAGCCTCGCACGAAGTCTCGCTCTTCGTACTGCAGGCATGGCCGCATTCGGCGCTATCGCTGCGGGGGTGGAGGCCTGGCAGGTTTCCAAAGATATCGATAAGGCCACAAGTGCTGGAGAAACTTACGCACTGCGTACGAAGCAGATCACTCTAGGCCTTATGTCAGTTGTCGCAGGCGTCCAGCTCGTTGGCAGTGCGTTGGGGTTCTGGTTCGGCTTTGCCTGGGTCATGTCCAATCCGGCGACCATCATCATCGCGTTACTTGGCGTGATCTACCTGATCGCCAGCATGGTCGCCAACCAATACAAACGCGAAGGTCTGCGGCTCTGGCTGTATCGCAGCAGTTGGGGCAAATCCCCCACCTGGACGCACAGCGACGAGCATCATAAGGAGGAACTGCGCACCCTGAAGGAAATCTGCCTGCGCCCCAGCCTGGCGGCTCGCGCCTCCACCTTGCCTTACTATGGACGTGGCCCACGCATCTATACCGGTTTCTGGCTACAGCTCCTGCTACCGTCCGAACTGGCGGGAGCAAGCGTAAAACTACAACCGGCCATGGTCGACAGCGGCTGGTTCTCCGACAGCCTGATGCAAGGCATGGCAGACAAGTTCTACGACCAGTTCCTCGAAGGCCACTGGGCGCCCATCGAACAATTTGGTCAGCCGCCCGCACAGCGCCCCAATGGGCCACTGCCTGGTGACACCCTCTACCCCGATGGAACACAGCACCGCCTCTGGCAAACCTGGATTGCTTACCAGCGTCCCCCCGTGCTGGAGCTGGAAGTTCGCTACCCGGAGCAGGTTCTGGAAAGCACCAACGGCCAAGGCTATATGTTTCGCGTGGATATAGGCACCTCGTCCTCCGAGGCGGATCTGAAAAGCGATGCGTTCAGCAAGGAACCCAATAGCGATATGGTTCTCTCTTCACAAAGCACCCGCTGGCTCTCCTTGCAGGTACCACATACGAGTAAATGATTTATTTATGAGCAGTCCATTCAGAAAATTCTTACAGGCTCTCCCCTGGAACCAGCCCATCGAGCTTCCAGCAAACCACCAGTGGAAGCACGCCAACCAACGTGCCTTACTGGAATGGAGGATCAAAGCTCGACCTTACAACACAACCGTCGCCAATGGGATGTTTATCTTCCTATTATGCACAACTCTGATATTTAGTTACTTTTTACTCTATAAGAACGCAAACTTCGCGCTAATTGAAACCACATTTATTGCAGTGCCGGGTTTTTTTCTTTTCTTCTTGGCTTTATATGGCACAACACATCAAAAAACAAAATTCGCTTATCGCCTGACCGAAATAGGCATAGAAGTCTGCGAGTGGAAAGCACCAGGTAAAGGCTGGATGATCGCCTTGAAATGGCTGACGGTTATTGCCGCTATCGCCGTTCTATTCATTGTCGCACTTGACCCATCGGCCTTTTGGGTAGCACTCGCCGGGCCTGGCGGCATGGGCTTGCTTTATCTAGGCCTGGCTAACTCAAAGCAATTCCAAGAAATGCACAGCCTATATAGACACAATGTATTTACCTGGAATGAAATAAAGCACATCTACATAGATAAATCACGTCATCTAATCAGCTTGGAATATGAATGGCTCAACGAAAGTTTCAACAAGACACTACCGTGGTGGACATATATTTTCTGTCACAAAAAAGATTTTGAAACCACTACTGAAACCATACTTTCAAAAAACACAGGAACTCCCCACGCACGCGAAAAAGTAGAGGTCTTACAATTCTAAAAATATAAATTCAATGCCGACATGGCGCCATGTTTACAGAGCGCGCAGCTGCTCCCTTGCAAGTACCACGCGCGAGCAAATAATTGCCTATGAACAGCACCTTGAACAAACTTATCCAGGCTCTTCCTTGGAACCAGCCCATCAAACTTCCAGACCACCACAACTGGAAGTGCGCCAATCAAAACGCACTGTTAGAATGGGAAATCAAGGCAAGGCCTTATAACACAACAGTTGCCAATGGCATGTTTTGGTTCATGATGAGCATAGCCTTAGGCGCCTGCTATTTAATGTTTTTCAAGAACGACAACTCTCCTTTGATTGAAAAGCTGTCCTGGAGCGCAATATTTCTTTCTGTTTTCTTTTTGGCTCTATATGGCACAACTCATCAAAAAACAAAATTTGCTTATCGCCTGACCGAAACAGGGATAGAGGTCTGCGAGTGGAAAGCGCCAGGTAAAGGCTGGTTGATCGCCTTGAAATGGCTGACGGTTATTGCCTCTATCGCCGTTATATTCGTTGTTGCACTTGATCCATCGGCCTTTTGGGTGGCACTCGCTGGGCCTGGTGGTATGGGGCTGCTTTATCTGGGGCTGGCTAACTCCAGCAAATTCCAAGAAATGCACACCGAGTATCATCATCGTGACCATGAGTGGGAAAGGTATAAAAAAATCTCTATCCATACAGGTCGCCCAGTCATAGGGCTGCAGTTCGATTACTTCAACACACATCTCCAAACTATGGACAAAGGCATTCTGTTCTTATTCTGCAGAAAGCAACAGTTAGCAACCGCTCTACGAGAACTATCTCGAAAGCGACCTGATCTGAAACCGATCAATGAACCATTTGACATCTACTAATGTACTCTGGTCGTGACTGCAGCAGAGGCAGAACGGAATTTACAAAGGTACGAATACTCCATCTGGGCAAGCGCCAAAAGCGAGTAATGATTGCTTTTTGGCAGGACCTTTAACAAATTTACCCGGGATCTCCTTGGAACCAGCTAATTAGGCTTTTAGACTACTATCAGTGGGGCACGCAAATAAAGATAAAATGTTTGAATGGAGAGTTAAGGCAAGGCCTTATATGTGGTCGCGAATGGTATCTTTTGGTGCATGATGGTCGTCGCGCTAGGTGCCTGTTATTTTTATGTTTTTCAAGAGCGCCAGGTCCTTTATTCGAAAAGTTATCTTGGGATGCATTATTTATAGCTGTTATCTTTTTTGCATCAGTATGCGGGTTGGCCGTTTATGTTTTCTCGGGCAAGCGAAATTTCGAGTAACACGTTAGTCTCATCCGGAAACGGCTAAAAGGGATGCCCCTGAAAGAAGAAGTACTTTAGTGCTGCAATGCTAGTTTCCGAATTCAAAACTTCTGTTTTTTTTCTTCACGCACTCGCGATCATCCTTTGCAGCCGCCAAATACTAGGGGCGCTGGTTTATAGAATCTTCCGCCTCCGCTGAATGCAGAGATTGGTTGGTCGTTGGCCTCAACTCGTCACCCGGCGGCCCGGCGATACGATTGATCGATCCGGCGCGTGGGCCTGATATGGAGGTGTAAGCAGGCATCGGCAGATCGGCCTTACGGCAACTCCAACCCACCCCCAGCCTTGTGCAACCTACGCAGACGCTCGCCGATCTGGGCCAGGTTCACTTCGATCGCTTCGAGTTCCTCGCGTCGCTCATCGCCCAGCAGCAGGCGGACTTCCCGGTCGAGTTCTTCGCTCAGTTCGTTCAGCCGTAGCTGGCGTTCCTCGCTCTCGCGTTCCAGTCGGGTCCATTCGCTGGGCTGGGGCAGGCCGTAGCCATTGCCGTCGAGCAGTTCGGCCGGGCGGCTGAGGTAGCCGCTGCTGGCGAGGATTTCCTTCAGGGCGCTGTCGGCTCGCTCCAGGCTGGCGTCCTGACCACGCCCGCTAAGGTAGCGATTTTTCAGCTCGTCCTGAGCCAGCAGCAGGTGGCGGCGCAGGGCGGCCTGTTCCACCAGCAGCATCGCGGCCGCGGCCCGCAGGTCGGCTGAGTCGATCCAGCGGCTGCGTTCGCGTGCCGGCAGGTCCAGCCATTGTTCGACGTCCTGCTGCGTTAGCGCCAGGCGCTCGCGCAGCACGGCGAACATGGCCTGGTAGCGATCGCGGTAGGAGTCGAAGCGATAACCCAGGCGCAAGGCTTCGCGAGGATCTTCAAGCACGCTGGCGTCAGCAAGGCCGCGATGGATCAGCAGCTCCAGCAGTCCGTTGGGCAGGATGCTGTCCAGTGCGACCAGCTCGCTACGTGCCGTGCCGCTGCGCAGCAGCTTGAGCGTTTCCACCGCGCAATTGTTCGACAGGAAGTAGTAGTCGCCGTCATAGCTCCAGTGCAGTTCGGCGCTACGCGCGACGAGCTGGGCGATCTGCTTGCGGGTGAGCTTCAGCGGCACCGAGGCCAGGCCGCGCAGCTCGACCTTGGTGTATTCCTCGATGACTTGATCCAGCGGCAGAACGAACAGGCGTGATGGATAGACGCCAGTCAGCCCGTCCCAGCTCGACAGCTGCACATCGTCGACAAAGGCGCGGAACGACAGGACCAGGTGCTGATCCAGGTCCAGCCGGCACTCCGGGCCGGGCACGCGCCCGGGCTTGCAAATCACCAGGCGCAGCATGCTGTGGCCCCAGCGGCTGACCCAGGCATCGTTGGCCTCGGCGAACAGGTAGTCGACTTGATAGACCCGCTCCGGGTCCAGGCGCAGTAGCGGCGTGCGGCCGAAGTCGCGGCCGGCATTGAGGATCGGATAGCCCGTCTCGCAGGGCTGGGCTGTTACCGGTTGCCAGCCGAAGTGCTTGCGGAAATAGCCATGCAGCGACGGGCGGCGGCAGGCATAGCTGGGGTCGAGCAGGAAGTATTCGAGATTTACCGCGACGAACTCGCGCGGGTTGCTCAGCTCGTAGCGGTCGGGGCTGCGGGCGATTTGCGCGTTGGTCTGTTCTCGCGCGCCGCGCCGGCCGACCTGCTGGGGCCAGCCGGCGAGGTCGAGCAGGCGAGGGTCGTCGCTCAGGGTAAAGCGGCGTGCGGTCTGGCCCCGGCAGCCGTCCCGCAACCCGACCAGGCCGAGGCCTGCGGCCTGCTGGCGACAGCGGGCCTGCTCCAGCGCCTGGTCGGCAGGCCAGAGGCGGGCGCGGTCATAGAGGTGGGCAATTTCGTGAATGACGGTGGCCAGCAATTCCTGGCGTACCGTGCCATGCGGACGGGCGGTGGCCTGGTGCGCCGCGCTGCCGTCGGCGAGTGACGGCAGCAGGCGTCGATTGAGTTCCAGCACATCCGGCCCGGCGCGGCCATAAGTTGCGGAGGGGAGGCCATCGAGCCAGCGCACCTGCACCTGGCGGTCGAGGCTGGCGACCAGTCGCGGCGGCAGGGCGGATGCGGCTTCGTCCAGCAGTGCCGTGCTGGCGCTGCGTTCGGTCGGCCGCAGATCGGTTTCGTCGAGAATCAGCCGCAGCCCAGCCTGGGTAGCGTTGCTGGCGAGCGCCAGCAGGCTGACCAGCAGCCAGGCGCAGCGTCGTTTCACAGGGCGAGAATGGCTTCGGCCAGCTGCAGGTCGCTGGCCTCACGCGCTTCGGCGAAGCGCTCGCGCAGGCTACCGAAGGCCGCCTCCAGCTGGGCGCCACGAACCGCGCCGGCGCTGGCGACAAAGCTTGCGGCGTCGTCACGGGCTTCGCTGACCACCTTCATGTCGCGAATCGAGGTCGTGGTATCGGAGGTGAAGTCGATGCTGCGGTCCAGCGCTTTCACCACGATGTTGCTGGTGGCCACCAGGGTCTGGGCCTGGGCGGCACCAGCGAGAAGGGCAATGGCCAGCGGGGCGGCTATCAGGAGTCGGTTCATGTCGATGATTCTCGGAGTTGGCGCCGGCCTCGGCCGGCGGGTCATTGGACGAGTATGGCCTGGGCCAGTTCCAGATCGCTGGCGTCCAGCTCAGGATGGGCGTGGCGTAGCTCGCGGATGGCGGCCTGCAGGCGTACACCGAGTCGTTGGCCGTTGCTGGCAACGAAGCTGGCGGCGTCTTCGCGGGCGGCGAGTATGAGCTTTCGGTCGAACGGGGCGCTGGTCAGGCGGCTGCTGACATAGCTGGTCTTGACCAGGGCGCCGGTGGTGGTTTCCAGCGCCTGGGCCGGGCCGGCCAGCAGGCAGGCCAAGGCAACGGGCAGGTAAAGCGATCGCATGGTACTTCCGGTACGGATTAATCCGGTCGCAAAGGCTAGCGAAACCCGACGGCCCCGGCCAGCCTAAGGGCTGCGACCGCGGCGATCATGCGGCTCAACGGGCGAGGATTGCCTCGGCCAGTTCCAGATCGCTGCCGGTGAGCGCCGGCGCCTGGCTGCGGATATGCACGAGGGCCGCCTCCAGCCGGGCGCCGCGTTGCTCGCCCTGGCTGGCGACGAAGCGTGCTGCGTCCTCGCGCGCCTCGACCACCAGCTTGTCGTCACGTAGCGAGGACGTCATGTCGGAAGTCGCGTCCACGGTGTTGGTCACGCCGCCGACCACCATGTCGGTGGTGCCGGTGAAACTGGCCGCCGAGGCGGTACCGGCGGTCAGCAGGGTAGTGGCAAGCAGTAGGGGCAGGTGGCGTGGCATGGCGGTTCTCCTGTCTGGTTCGGCTCTGGACAGCCGGAGCGCCTCGGCGTTCCGTTACCGGAAGATTAGTTCCGCCCACGCGAGCCGAGCTAGCGCCAGAACGGCTTGTCCAGCTCGGCACTGCGCTCGCTGCGACTGATGCCGATATCGGCGAGCTGACGATCGTCCAGCTGCGCGAGTTGGCGCCGGGTACGCAGGCGCTGCCGCCAGAGGCGCAACAGCGGCAGCAGGTGCAGGCGGGCGCGCAAGCCAGTGGCGGGGCGAGCAAGCGTCTGCAGGCGGATGATGGCGCGCTCCATGGGGCGCTCCTTTCCCTCTTCGCAAGGGGGCTGTAGGGGGTCTACAGCTTCGCGCCTGCCACTGTTACGCAACAGTCACAGGGTCGTGCGCTTGTACCGGTACAGTGTCGTCAGAACGGCAAACTGTGCTGCTCTGGGCGTCGCCAACTGTGCCGCCGGTGGATGATCGTCAGCCGCCTAGCAGGCCGCGGACCGACAGCAGCCCGCCCCCGGTCAGCAGCAGGAACAGGCCGAGGGCGAGGAGAAATGGCCGCAACCCCAACGCAGCCAGCCGTTCAAGGCGGGTTTCATAGCCAAGTGCGGCCATGGCCATGGTCATACCCAGCTGGCCGATGACGATAAGCGCGCTGTGCAGCTGGGGAGGCAGCTGGACGAGGCTGTTGAACAGCACCATGCCGAGAAAGCCCAGGGCGAACCAGGGAATCGTCAGCCGGCCCGGCTCGCCGCCCGTGTCTCGCGCAGCCCACCAGCGGCCTACGATCAGCAGGAACGGTACCAGCAGCATCACCCGGACGAGCTTGACGATCACCGCAGCATCGAGCGCGGCCGGGCCGACCGCATCGCCAGCTGCGACGACCTGCGCCACCTCGTGCACGGTGGCGCCGATATAGATGCCGAACAGCCCCTCGTCGAGCCCGGTCAACGGGTAGAGCAGGGGATAGACCAGCATCGCCAGGCTGCCGAACAGCACCACCGTGGCCACTGCCATGGCGGTCGAAGCGGGCCGTGCGCGAATGGTCGCCTCGGTGGCGAGCACGGCGGCCGCGCCGCAGATCGCGCTGCCGGCACAGGTTAGCAGTGCCGTTTCGCGATCGAGCCCGAGCAGGCGGGTGCCGACCTGGTAACCGATCAGCATTACCGCTGCGACTACCAGCGCATCGAGCAGCAGGATGCGCGGGCCCAGGGCGGTGATCTGCTGCCAGGTCAGCGACAGGCCGAACAGCACGATGCCGCCGCGCAGCAGCCAGCGCGTGGAGAATTGCAGGCCCGCACGTGCACGGGTGGCCAGGGCGGTGCCGCCGGGCAGGTTGCCGGCGACGAAACCGAGCAACAGGGCGCAGACCAGCGGGCTGATGCCCAGGTCGTGGACGCCGGGCAGCTGGGTCAGGATGTAACCGGCGCCGGTCAGCGCCGCGCAGAGGATGAGGCCTTGCCACATGGTTGCTTGCTCCTGCTTGTGGTTCGCGCAGGCTAGGGGCAAGGTAGCGTCTTGTAAAAATGGTTATAACGATATAACTCAACGGAAAAACCGACATGCATCCCGCCGTCAGCTTTCGTCAATTGCAGGTCTTTGTGGCCGTCGCCCGCGGAGGCAGCCTGGCCGCCGCGGCGGACCGGCTGAACCTGTCGCAATCGGCGAGCAGCGGTTCGCTGGCCGAACTGGAGCGGCGCCTGGAGGTGCCGCTGTTCGATCGTTTCGGCAAGCGCCTGCAGCTCAGTGAGGCTGGGCGCCGGCTGCTGCCGCGTGCCGAGCGGTTGTTGGACGAGCTGGAGGCCTTCGTCGAAGCGGCACGCGAGCCCGATGGCGCACTGCACGGCGAGCTGACGCTGGTGGCCAGTGCGACCATCGGCACGCACCTGGTGCCCTCGCTGGTCGGGCGCTTCACCGAGCGCTATCCCGGTGCGGAGGTGACCACGCGGCTGCGCAACACGGGGGAAGTCATTGCCGACCTGCTGCATCTGGAGGCTGATCTCGGCCTGATCGAAGGTCCGTGCAACGACCCTCGGCTGAGTGCAGAGGTTTGGCGCGAGGATCGCATGCTGATCGTCTGCGCCCCGCAACATCGGTTGGCTGCGCGCGGCTACCTGAGCGACGAGGACCTTGCCGGCGAAGCCTGGATCCTGCGTGAACCGGGCTCCGGCTCGCGGGCGGTATTCGAGGCGGCTGCCCGGATGCGCACGCCACGGTTGCGGGTACGCATGGCGTTGAACCAGCATGAGGCGATCAAGCAGGCGGTGCGTGCGGGGCTCGGCCTGGGCTGCCTGTCGCAACTGTGCGTTGCCGAAGAGATCGCGCGCGGCGAACTGGTGGCATTGGCCAGCGACCTGCCGCTGAGTCGCAGCTTCTCGCTGGTCTGGCATCCGCAGCGCTACCGCAGCCCGCTGTGGCAGGCCTTCAAGGTATTTCTCGGCGAAGCCTGAGCGGACAAAAAGAAACCCCTCGCGGCGGCGCCGGGAGGGGTTTGCTGGCGCGGCCGGGCGGCTTAGTCCACGGCCTTGACCATATCCTCGACCACCTTCTTGGCGTCGCCGAAGACCATCATGGTCTTGTCCATGTAGAACAGCTCGTTGTCCAGGCCCGCATAGCCGCTGGCCATGGAGCGCTTGTTGACGATGACCGTCTTGGCCTTGTACGCCTCGAGGATCGGCATGCCGGCGATCGGCGACTTCGGGTCGGTCTTCGCCGCCGGGTTGACCACGTCGTTGGCGCCGAGCACCAGCACCACGTCGGCCTGGCCGAATTCGGAGTTGATGTCCTCCATCTCGAAGACCTGCTCGTAGGGCACCTCGGCTTCGGCCAGCAGCACGTTCATGTGCCCCGGCATGCGCCCGGCGACCGGGTGGATCGCGTACTTCACGGTCACGCCCATGTGCGTCAGCTTCTCGGCCAGCTCCATCAGCGCGTGCTGCGCGCGGGCCACCGCCAGGCCGTAGCCGGGCACGATGATCACGGTGTCGGCGTTGGTCAGCAGGAAGGCGGCGTCGTCGGCCGAGCCGGACTTCACGTTGCGCTCCTGCTGCGCGCCCGCCGGGCCGCCGGCATCGGCGTCGGCACCGAAGCCGCCGAGGATGACGTTGAAGAACGAGCGGTTCATTGCCTTGCACATGATGTACGAGAGGATCGCGCCGCTCGAGCCCACCAGCGAGCCGGCGATGATCAGCATCGAGTTGTTCAGCGAGAAGCCGATACCGGCTGCTGCCCAGCCCGAGTAGCTGTTGAGCATCGACACCACCACCGGCATGTCCGCACCGCCGATGGGGATGATGATCAGCACGCCGATGACGAAGGCCAGCGCCACCAGCAGGGCGAAGGCACTGAGGTTGCCGGTGAAGGTGAAGATCAGGCCGAGCGCGACGATCGCCAGGCCCACGGCCAGGTTGACCATGTGCTGGCCCTTGAACACCACCGGGGCGCCCTGGAACAGGCGGAACTTGTACTTGCCCGACAGCTTGCCGAAGGCGATCACCGAGCCGGAGAAGGTGATGGCACCGATGGCCGCGCCGAGGAACAGCTCCAGGCGGTTACCCACCGGAATCGCGTAGCCGATCTGCTCGACGATGCCCAGCGACTGCGGCTCGACCACCGCGGCGATGGCGATGAACACCGCGGCCAGGCCGATCATGCTGTGCATGAAGGCGACCAGTTCGGGCATCTTGGTCATCTCGACGCGCTTGGCCATGATCGAACCGGCGGTGCCGCCGATCAGCAGGCCGACGATCACGTAGCCGATGCCGGTGACCGCCAGCTCGCTGCCGAGCTTGAAGATCAGCGCCACGGTGGTGAGCACGGCAATCGCCATGCCGATCATGCCGAACAGGTTGCCGCGGCGTGACGTGGTGGGGTGGGACAGGCCCTTCAGCGCCTGGATGAAGCACACCGAGGCGATGAGGTAGAGCAGGGTAATCAGGTTCATGCTCATGGCTTACTTGCCCTCCGCCTTGGCTGCGCTGCGGTCCTTCTTCTTGAACATTTCCAGCATGCGGCGGGTGACCAGGAAGCCGCCGAACACGTTGACTGCGGCCAGCGCCACGGCCAGCGTGCCCATGGCCTTGCCCAGCGGGGTGACGGTGAGCGCGGCGGCGAGCATGGCGCCGACGATGACGATCGCCGAGATCGCGTTGGTGACCGCCATCAGCGGGGTGTGCAGGGCCGGGGTGACGTTCCAGACCACGTGGTAGCCGACGTAGATGGCCAGCACGAAGATGATCAGGTTGTAGATGCCGTCGGAAATCAGATCCATGTCGGGGCTCCCTTAAGCGTTGGTCCGCACGACCTGGCCGTCGCGGCACATCAGGCACGCGGCGACGATGTCGTCGTCGAGATCGAGGTGGAACTGGCCGTCCTTGTCGATGACCAGCTTGAGGAAGTCGAGCAGGTTGCGCGCATAGAGCGCCGACGCATCGGCCGGCACCAGCGCCGCCAGGTTGCTGTAGCCGACGAGGGTCACGCCATGCTTGACCACCACCTGGTCGGCTTCGGTGAGCGGGCAGTTGCCGCCCTGGGCTGCGGCCAGGTCGATGACCACCGAGCCCGGCTTCATCTCCGCCACCGTGGCCTCGTGCAGCAGGGTCGGCGCCTTGCGCCCGGGGATCAGCGCAGTGGTGATGACGATATCGGCCTGCTTGGCACGCTCGTGCACCGCCTTGGCCTGGCGCTCCATCCACGAGGCCGGCATCGGCCGCGCGTAGCCGCCGACGCCTTCGGCGCACTCACGCTCCTCGTCGGTCTCGCAGGGCACATCGACGAACTTGGCGCCGAGCGACTCGACCTGTTCCTTCACCGCCGGGCGTACGTCCGAGGCTTCGATCACCGCGCCCAGGCGCTTGGCCGTGGCGATGGCCTGCAGCCCGGCGACACCGGCGCCGAGGATCAGCACGCGCGCGGCCTTAACGGTACCGGCGGCGGTCATCAGCATCGGCATGAAGCGCGGGTAATGGTTGGCCGCCAGCATCACCGCCTTGTAGCCGGCGATGTTGGCCTGCGAGGACAGCACATCGAGGCTCTGCGCCCGCGAGGTACGCGGCGCGGCTTCGAGGGCAAAGGCGACGATGCCGCGTTCGGCCATGCGCGCGATGTTGGCGTTGTCGAAGGGGTTGAGCATGCCGACCAGCACGCTGCCCGGCTGCATCAGGGCCAGCTCCGCTTCGTCCGGCGCGGCGACCTTCAGCACCAGCTCGGCGCCGAGCGCCGCGGCGGCATCGCCGATGGCTGCACCTGCCGCCTCGTAGGCGCTGTCCGGCACGCTGGCCTGCGCACCGGCACCGCTCTGCACCGTGACCCGGTGCCCTTGGCCGATCAGCTTCTTGATGGTCTCCGGGGTCGCGGCGACGCGCGTCTCCCCGGGATGGGTTTCGAGAGGTACACCGATGTGCATTGTTGTTGTTCTCCTGCGTGATCCGACCCAGCCCGCTCGCGCCAGGCGATGCAAGCTGGTGTTTTGTCCGGCCACTACGTTGGCGGCCGGTTTTTCTGATCCGATGAACAAGTGCCGCAGGCCCCTGAAGGCATGCGGCGGCCTGGCATTCTGCAAGCGCCAAAAAAATCAAACAACTGTTTTAATGCTGAATACTTCCCTGGCGGATGGTCAAAACGTGACTGGGATGGGCTCTTTCGGTCTGTAGCCCGCATCATTGCTGGGCTACAGACGAGCAGCCCTGGCGCGCGACTTTTTGTCCGGCCGGATCATGAATGACGCGGCATCAACCGGCTATTCGTCTGGCGAAGGTGGCAGGTTCGACCTTGGTGCCGGTCCGGATGTTCGCCGTTTCGCCTGAAAGGTGGGGAAAAAAGTCGCAACGCATGAAATGTCATGCAGTCCTTGTAGTCAAACCACTCTGAAATGCCGTCCGGCAACTGGCCGATGGCGCGGATGCAGTGCAGCCAGGAGCGACATGCATGGCCGAAACGGACGCCGATCTCCTTTCTCCCCTGCTGGACGAGCCGGCACAGCGAAGGCTGCCCTTCGCCTTCGCTCGCCGGCATGGGGTGATCGTGCTCGATCGGGAAGACCCGCCGCGGCTGGGCCTGCGCCAAGGGGCGGCGCTGACCGCGGTACAGGAGGCACAGCGGGTGCTCGGGCGGCGCCTGCCGGTGACCTGGCTGGCACCGGAGGCGTTCGACCAGGCCCTCGGCGCGGCCTATCAGCACGATTCTTCCGCGGCGATGCTGATGGTCGAGGGCATCGGCAACGACCTCGACCTGCACAGCCTGGCCGATCAGATTCCAGAGACCGAGGACCTGCTTGAGCAGGAGGATGACGCGCCGATCATCCGCCTGATCAACGCCATCCTCGGCGAAGCCATCGCCGAGAACGCCTCGGATATCCATATCGAAACCTTCGAAAAGCGCCTGGTGATCCGCTTCCGCGTCGACGGCATTCTGCGCGAGGTGGTCCAGCCCAAGCGCGAGCTGGCCGCGCTGCTGGTCTCGCGGATCAAGGTCATGGCGCGCCTCGACATCGCCGAGAAGCGTATCCCGCAGGACGGGCGCATCTCGCTCAGGGTCGGCGGCCGCGAGGTGGACATCCGCGTGTCCACGCTGCCCTCGGCCAACGGCGAACGCGTGGTGCTGCGTCTGCTCGACAAGCAGGCCGGACGCCTGACCTTGCGCCACCTGGGCATGAGCGCACAGGACCGGCGCCTGCTCGAACAGACGGTGAAGAAGCCGCACGGCATCATCCTCGTCACCGGCCCGACCGGTTCAGGCAAGACCACCACGCTGTATGCCGCGCTGACCACGCTCAACGACCGCACGCGCAACATCCTCACCGTCGAGGACCCGATCGAATACAACCTCGAGGGCATCGGCCAGACCCAGGTCAACACCAAGGTCGACATGACCTTTGCCCGCGGCCTGCGCGCGATTCTGCGCCAGGACCCGGACGTGGTGATGGTCGGCGAGATCCGCGACCAGGAAACCGCCGACATGGCGGTACAGGCCTCGCTGACCGGCCACCTGGTGCTCTCCACGCTGCATACCAACAGTGCCATCGGTGCGGTCACGCGGCTGGTCGACATGGGCGTCGAGCCGTTCCTGATCGCCTCGTCGCTGCTCGCCGTGCTCGCCCAGCGTCTGGTGCGGGTGCTTTGCGACGACTGCAAGCGGCCCTACGTCGCCGACCCCGCCGAATGCGCGCTGGTTGGCGCCGATCCGGCCACGCCGCCCACGCTCTATCACGCCGAGGGCTGCGAGGTGTGCCGCAATCTCGGCTACCGCGGGCGCACCGGCATCTACGAACTGGTGGTCTTCGACGACCGCCTGCGCAGCATGGTGCACACCCGCGCCAGCGAGCAGGACATGCTCCGCCACGCCCGCGAGCTCGGCCCGGGCATCCGCGAGGACGGCATGCGCAAGGTGCGCGAAGGTGTGACGACCATCGAGGAAGTGCTGCGGGTGACGCGTGAGGAATGAGTGGATGAGCGCTTGCCCGAGCCAGGCAAGCAGCGCCGCGCGGCACGGCGATGACCGCCTGGCTGAGCCGCGGGCGGCGAGGGCAGCCTGATGGCCGCGTTCGAATACCTCGCCCTCGACCCGCGCGGGCGCCAGCAGAAGGGCCTGATCGAGGCGGACAGCCCGCGCCAGGCGCGCCAGCTATTGCGCGACAAGCAATGGGCGCCGCTGGAGGTGAAGCCGGCCCGTGCACGCGAGGACAGCACGCGGCCCGGGCTGAATTTTGGCCGCGGGCTATCGGCGCGCGATCTGGCGCTGCTGACCCGTCAACTGGCAACACTGGTACAGGCGGCGTTGCCGATCGAAGAAGCGCTGCGCGCGACGGCAGCGCAGTCGAGCTCGGCGAAGATCAAGTCGATGCTGCTGGCCGTGCGGGCCCGCGTCATGGAAGGGCACAGCCTGGCCGCGGCGCTGCGCGAATATCCGTCGGCGTTTCCCGAGCTGTACCGCGCGACGGTCGCCGCGGGTGAGCATGCCGGGCATCTGGGCCTGGTGCTCGACCAGCTCGCCGACTACACCGACCAGCGCCAGCAGTCGCGGCAGAAGATCCAGCTGGCGCTGCTCTACCCGGTGATCCTGCTGGTCGCCTCGCTGGCGATCGTCTCGCTGCTGCTCGGCTACGTGGTGCCCGACGTGGTCAAGGTCTTCGTCAACACCGGCCAGGAGCTGCCGGCGCTGACCCGCGGGCTGATCGCCGCCAGCAATCTGGTCAAGAGCTGGGGCTGGCTGATCGTCCTCGTGCTGGTCGCCGGCGTGCTGGGCCTGCGCGCCGCGCTGCGCGACACGGCGCTCCGGCGACGCTGGGATGCCCTGCTGCTGCGCCTGCCGCTGGTCGGTCGGCTGAGCCGGGCAACCAACACCGCGCGGTTCGCCTCGACCCTGGCGATCCTCACGCGCAGCGGCGTGCCGCTGGTCGAGGCGCTGTCGATTGCCGCCGCGGTGATCGCCAACCTGCGCATCCGCGAGCGCGTGGTCGAGGCGGCGCAGAAGGTGCGCGAGGGCACCAGCCTGACCCGTGCGCTGGAGGCCACCGGAGAATTCCCGCCGATGATGCTGCACATGATCGCCAGCGGGGAGAAGTCCGGCGAACTGGACCAGATGCTCGCGCGGACGGCGCGCAATCAGGAGAACGACCTGGCCGCGCAGATTGCCTTGCTGGTCGGCCTGTTCGAGCCGTTCATGCTGGTGTTCATGGGGGCGGTGGTGCTGGTGATCGTGCTGGCCATCCTGATGCCGATCCTCTCTCTCAACCAACTGGTGGGGTAACGACATGAAGTTGCAACGATACAGGCAGGGGGGCTTTACCCTCATCGAGATCATGGTGGTCGTGGTCATCCTCGGCATCCTGGCGGCGCTGGTGGTGCCGCAGGTGATGAGCCGGCCGGACCAGGCCAAGGTCACCGTCGCCAAGGGCGACATCAAGGCGATCGCCGCGGCGCTCGACATGTACAAGCTGGACAACTTCAGCTACCCGAGCACCCAGCAGGGCCTCGAGGCGCTGGTCAGCCGGCCGAGCGGCAGCCCGCAGCCGCGTAACTGGAATGCCGACGGTTATCTCAAGCGCCTGCCGAAGGACCCCTGGGGCAACGAGTACCAATACCTGGCGCCCGGTACCAAGGGGCCCTACGACCTGTTTTCCTACGGTGCCGACGGCAAGCCCGGCGGTTCGGAGCTGAATGCGGACATCGGCAACTGGGAACTCTGAACCATGCGCCGGCGAGCCCGCGCCTTCACGCTGATCGAACTGCTGGTGGTGCTGGTGCTGCTCGGCATTCTTGTCGGCCTGGCGGTGCTGGCCAGCGGCAGCTCCAGTAGTTCGCGCGAGCTGCGCGACGAGGCCCGGCGCCTGGCGGCGCTGATCGGCGTGCTGTCGGACGAGGCGGTGCTCGACAGCCGCGAGTACGGCCTGCTGGTCAGCGACGCGGGTTACCGGGTGCTGCGTCTGGACGAGGCGACCGGGCGCTGGGACGAACCCGACCGTTCGCGTGGTCGGCAGCTGCCCGAGTGGATGCGCCTGCAGCTGGAGCTCGACGGCACGCCGCTGCGCCTGCTCGACCCGGCAAGGGGCGAGAGCGACCGCGCCGGGCTGTCGCGCGAAGACCAAGCGCCGCAGCGCTCCAAGCGGCGCCCGCGGCTGGAGCCGCAACTGCTGATCCTCTCCAGCGGCGAACTCTCGCCCTTTACCTTGCGCCTGTCCGAGCGACGCGCCGACGGCAATGCCTGGCGCCTGAGCAGCGACGGTCTGCGGCTGCCGCAGGCCGAGCCGCTGGAGTCGCGGCGATGAGGCGCAGGAGCGCCAGGGCCGGCGGCTTCACCCTGCTCGAAGTGCTGGTGGCACTGGCCATCTTCGCCATGGTCTCGGCGGTGGTGCTGACCGCGGCCGGGCGCAGCACGCTGAACGCCGCCCGGCTGGAAGAGCTGACCCTCGCCAGCTGGATAGCCGACAACCGCATCACCGAGCTGCAGCTGCAACGCACGCCGCCGACGCCGGGGCGCGAGACGACCGAGCTGGAGTACGCCGGGCGCCAATGGCAGACGCTCAGCGAGATACGCGCGGCGGCGGACCCCGGGCTGTTGCAGGTCACTGTCTGGGTCGCGCTGGACGAGGGGCGGCGCCGCAACCGACCGTTGCCAGAACGCGCCGTGACCAGCCTGTCCGGCTTCATCGGGGTGCGCTGAGATGCCCGTTCGCCGGCGCACCGCAGGTTTCACCCTGCTCGAACTGCTGATCGCCATCGCCCTGTTCGCGCTGCTCGGGCTCGGCACCTACCGCATGCTCGAGGCGGTGCTGCGCAGCGACCAGGCGACCGCCGAGCAGGAGCAGCGGCTGCGTGCGCTGAGCCGGGCGGTCTGGCTGTTCGAGCGCGACCTGCAACAGGTGTCGCCGCGGCCGATCCGCGATGCGTTCGGTGATGAAGCCAACGCCTTCATCGGCCAGACCGCCGGCGAGGACGGCGCACCGCTGCTGGAGCTGACCCGCAGTGGCTGGCGCAACCCGACCGGGCTGCGCCGGGCGAACCTGCAGCGCGTGCGCTGGCGGCTGGCTGGCGGCCGGCTCGAACGGCTCTACTGGGTCGTGCTCGACCGCGACCTGGACAGCGCGCCGCGCGAGCAACGCGTGCTGGACGATGTGACGGCGCTGGAACTGCGCTACCTCGACGAGAACGGCGGCTGGCATGAGGAGTGGCCGCCGTTCGAATTCGGCCGTGGCGGCACCGAAAATGCTGCCGAGCGCCTGCCGCAGGCGGTCGAACTGATCCTCGAGGTGCCCCGTTACGGGCGCCTCAGCCGGCTGGTGCGGCTGCCCGACCCGCCGTCGCAGCAGAGTCAGGTGGCGTTGCCGGGCGCCGAGGGCGTCCCCGGCTCGCCGGACGAGGGCGCACCCGAGCCGCCCGGAGTGGTGCCGCAATGAAGGCGCAGCGCGGCGTCGCGCTGATCACCGTGCTGCTGGTGGTGGCGCTGGTCACCGTGGTCAGTGCCGGCATGGTCGCCCGCCAGCAGCTGGCCATCCGCTCGGGCAGCAACCAGCTGCAGGCGCGCCAGGCGTGGCATTACGCGCTGGGTGGCGAGGCGCTGGCGCAGGCCATCCTCAGGCGCGACCTGCGCGACGGCGGTCAGCAGCAGGCCGCCGTCGATCATCTTGGCGAAGCCTGGGCACAGCCGTTGCCGGCCTACGCCATCGAGGGCGGCGAGATTCGGCTGCGGATCGAGGACATGGCCGGGCGCTTCAATCTCAACAGCCTGGTGAAGAACGGCCAGGCCGAGGCTGCGGGTGTCGACCAGTTCCGCCGTCTGCTGGCCCGTCTGCAGATCGGCGAGCCCTATGCCGAGCGGCTGGTGGACTGGCTCGATATCGATCAGGAACCGAGCGGTGCCCAGGGGGCCGAGGACGGCGCCTACCTGCTCGCCGAACCGCCGTACCGTGCCGCCAACCGCCGGCTGTTCGACCTTTCCGAGCTGCGCCTGTTGCTGGGCATGCGCGAGGAGGACTACCAGCGTCTGGCGCCCTATGTCGCCGCGCTGCCGGCGGACGCCGCGCTGAACGTCAACACCGCCAGCGCAGTGGTCCTGTCGACCCTGAGCGACAGCCTCAGCCTGGGCGCGGCCGAGGCGCTGGTGCTGCAGCGGCAAGGCGCGCCCTTTACCGATACCGCCGCCTTTCTCGCCCAGCCGGCCATGGCCGGCACCACCTTGCAGGGCACCGCGATCGCCGTCGGCAGTCAATTCTTCCAGGCGACCTCGGAAGTGCACCTGGGCGATCGGCGCCTGGCGCTGGTCAGCCTGTTGCAGCGCGAGCAGGACGGCAGCGTCCGTGTGCTCTGGCGCAACCTCGGCCAGCTGCCGCGCCTGCCCCCGTCATCCGTTGAAGGAGAACCATGACCATGGATTGCCTGTTCCTGCCGGCCGATTGCCCCGCGCAGCTGACGCCGGGCCTGCCGGTCGTCTGGCTGCCGGCCGAAGGGCCGTCGCGCGAGGTGCCGCTGGCCGAGGTCGCCGCGGCGGAGCCCGGGGCGATCAGCCTGATTCTGCCGGCCGAATGCTGCAGTGCCTTCGCCGTCGCCCTGCCCACCCGCAAGGCCCGCTGGCTGGCACAGGCCCTGGCCTATGCCGCCGAGGAGCTGCTCGCCGAGAGCGTTGACGAGCTGCACCTGAGCCTTGGCGAGCCGCTCGACGATGGCCGTCATCGGGTGATCGCCATTCGCCGCGGGCTGCTCGCCGGCTGGCTTGCCGCGCTGCGTGAGATGGGCCTTGCGGTGGTCGCCATTCATGTCGATGCGGACCTGCTGCCGCGTGAGGGCACGCAATTGCTGCTGCTCGGCGGGCGCGGCCTGCTCGGCGGCAGTCCCGAGCCGCGCCTGGCGTTCGCCATCGAGCAGTGGCCGGCGCTGGCCGAGGGCTGCCCGGCGCCTCGCCACGCGAGCGGCGATGCCGAGCAGGCGCCGCCGATGGTCGACGACTATGCGCGTGTCGACGAACCCTACCGCCTGCTCGCCTCCCAGCGGGCGGCAGCCGTCAACCTGGCGCAGGGTGAGTTCGCCGTCGAACTGGGCGGTAGCGGGCTGGCCTATTGGAAGCCGCTGTTGGCTACGCTCGGGCTGATCCTCCTGGTGCAGCTGGGCTTCAACCTGGCGCAGGGCTGGTATTTCGGGCGTCAGGCCGAGGCCTATGCCGAGGCGAGCCTGGCGCTGTACCGCGAGCTGTTCCCAGAGGACACCCGGATCGTCAATCTGCGGGCGCAGTTCACCGATCACATTGCCCGTGAGGGTGGCGGGCAGGTGGGGTTCATGCGCCTGCTCGGGTACGTCGCCGACGCACTCGCCCAGGGTACTCCGGTCACGGTCAGCGGGCTCGACTACAACGCCGACCGTGGCGACCTGGCGTTGCAGGTGCAGGCGGGGGATTTCGCCGCGCTCGAACAGCTGCGCCAGCAGCTGGCACAGACCGGGCAGACCGTGCAGCTCGGCTCGGCCAGTCGCGATGGCGCCGGTGTCAGTGCACGGCTGGTGATTGGAGGTGAAGCATGAATCTGCGCCAGCAGCTGGGTGTGCGCCTGGCCGATTCGCCGCTATGGCAGCGCTGGCAGCGGCTGGCGCCGCGCGAACGCCTGGCGCTGGGGCTGCTGGCGGCGTTTGTCGTCTGCGTGCTGTTCTGGCTCTGGCTCTGGCTGCCGGCCGAGCGCGCCGCGCAGCAGGCGCGTGAGGCCTACCTCGAGCAGCGCGAGCTGCATGCCTACCTCGAGCAGAACACCGACCTGGCGCGCCAGCTGGGCGGCGGGGAGAGCCCGAGCCTGGCCCCCGACCAGCTGCAGGGGCTGATCACGCAGAGCGCGCAGCAGAGCAACCTCTTGATCGAGAGCTTCGAGAATGGCGCCGACGGCAGCCTGCAGGTCAGCCTGCCGGGGGCCTCGGCAGCGCTCTTGCTGCGCTGGTTCGACGAGCTGCAGGCGCTCGGCGTGCGCCTGGCGGAGGTTAGCCTGGAGCGCGTCGGCGACGGCCAGGTCAATGCCCGGGTGCGCTTCGCTGCCGGCTGATCAGCCGCGCGTGCTGCCGCCGTCGAGTTCGCGCATCAGCAGCCCGTAGGCCAGTTCGACATCGTCCGGTACCGGCAGGTACACGGTGTGGCCGTCACCGGGGGCGACCTCGGTGTGCTCGCCGCGGCTGTTTTCCAGGGTTTCCAGGCGGAAATTGAGATTGCCCTGCGGAGTCATCAGCTCCAGCCGGTCGCCGACCGCGAAGCGGTTCTTCACCTTGACCTCGGCCAGCCCGTTGCGCCGCTCGCCGGTCAGTTCGCCGACGAACTGCTGGCGCTCGGACAGCGAGAAGCCGCGCTCGTAGTTCTGGTATTCGTCATGCACGTGGCGGCGCAGGAAACCCTCGGTGTAGCCGCGGTGGGCGAGCGACTCGAGGGTGTCCATCAGGCTTCTGTCGAACGGCCGGCCGGCCACCGCATCGTCGATGGCCTTGCGGTACACCTGGGCGGTGCGCGCCACGTAGTAGTGGCTCTTGGTGCGGCCCTCGATCTTCAGCGAATGCACGCCCATCTGCACCAGCCGCTCGACATGCTGCACGGCACGCAGGTCCTTGGAGTTCATGATGTAGGTGCCGTGCTCGTCCTCGGTCGCCTCCATGAACTCGCCGGGGCGCGAGACATCCTCGAGCAGGAACACCTTGTCGGTCGGCGCGCCAGCACCCAGGGTCGGGTTGCCCTGCGCCTCGACCGGCTTCACGGCGATGGGCTCGTAGAGGTGAACCGAGTTGCCCAGTTCGTCCTCCTTCGCTTCGTGGGTCTTGTATTCCCAGCGGCAGGCGTTGGTGCAGGTGCCCTGGTTGGGGTCGCGCTTGTTGATGTAGCCCGACAGCAGGCAGCGGCCGGAATAGGCCATGCACAGCGCGCCGTGGACGAACACCTCCAGCTCCATGCCCGGCACCTGCTCGCGGATCTCGCCGATCTCCTCCAGCGATAGCTCACGGGACAGGATCACGCGGCTGACGCCCTGGCTTTCCCAGAACTTCACCGTCGCCCAGTTCACCGCGTTGGCCTGTACCGAGAGGTGGATGGTCTGCTGCGGGAAGTGCTTACGCACCAGCATGATCAGCCCCGGGTCGGACATGATCAGCGCATCCGGGCCCATCGCCACCACCGGCTCGAGGTCCTTGATGAAGGTCTTCAGCTTGGCGTTGTGCGGCGCGATGTTGACCACCACGTAGAACTGCTTGCCCAGCGCGTGGGCCTCGTCGATGCCGCGCTTGAGGTTGGCGTGGTCGAACTCGTTGTTGCGCACGCGCAGGCTGTAGCGCGGCTGCCCGGCATACACGGCATCGGCGCCATAGGCGAAGGCGTAGCGCATGGATTTCAGCGTGCCGGCGGGCGACAGCAGCTCGGGGCGAAAGGTGGTGGACATGGTGCGGTGACTCGGCGAGGCGGAAAAGCGGCGATTCTACCGCCGAACGCCGTCGAGTGCGCCATGCCCGGGCGAGCGGTGGGGCGTGTCACCCCGCCGCAAACCGGCGGGGTGCGACGACTCAGGCGCTGGCGGCCTGCTTGAGGATGGCGTACAGCTCGTCCTTGATGCGCAGCTTTTCCTTCTTCAGGTTCTCGACCTCGGTTTCGGTGCCGTGGACGATGTGCGCTTCCATGTTCTTGATGCGCTGGTCGAGCGCGTTGTGATCGTCGAACAGGCGGGTGAAATGCGGGTCCTGGTTCTTCAGGCGGGTGATCAGCTCACGGTATTCGGGAAACATGCGGACTCCTGTGATGGCAAGAGCGCCGGTCCCGGCGCCCGATTCCATACTGGTCCGCCGCGCCGCGCGGTTTATTGATCGACATCAGGCCGCCGACGCGGCCGGCAGACGGCAAAACGCCGGGCGCGGCATTACCGGGCCCGGCGTCTGTGCGACAGCGAAGATCAGGCGGCAGCGATCACGTCGCCATGATTCTCCGGCTCGATCAGCGCGCGGTGCAGCGCAGCAACCGCGGCGTCGTAGTCTTCCTCATTGACCACGCACTGCATTTCCACCTGGCGGATCGACTGGTGCACCGCCTGGATGCTGATGCCGGCCTCGGCCAGCGCGGCGACGGTCTTGGCGAGGATGCCCTTGACCTTGAGGTCCGAGCCGATCGCCGAGACGATCGCCACGTTGTGCACGCTGACCTCGGCCGCCGGGTACTGCTCTTCGATCAGCTTGGCCGCGCGGTTGATCAGCTTGCGCGAACCGGAGGCGTAGTAGGTGATGCTGTTGGCGTCCGAGTCCTTGTTCACCACGTAGAGCTTGAGCTGCTTGAGCAGCTTGGTGATCTCGATGTCGTAGGCCACGTCGCCGAGCATGTCCTGATCGAACACCTCGATGCCGAAGACGTCCTTGCGCCCGGCGATGATCTCCACGCAGGGCTTTTCCGACTTGTAGTCCTGGCTGATCAGGGTGCCGGCGTGGTGCGGCTCGAAGGCGTTCTTGATGCGCAGCTCGACACCGGCACGGCGCAGGGTCTTGGCCGCGCGCGGGTGGATCGCTTCCATGCCGAGGTTCGACAGCTGGTCGGCGACGTCGTAGTTGGTACGGCCGATGGTCACCACCTTGTCGGCCCCGACCAGGTTAGGGTCGGCCGAGGAGAGGTGGAATTCCTTGTGGATGATCGCCTCGCGCGCGCCGGTGGCGGCGGCGATCTGGGCGAAGGTGATCTCGCTGTAGCCGCGGTCGAAGGTGTTCATCAGGCCTTCGCTGCAGTGCGTGTAGCCGGTGGCGACGACCAGTTCGCGGTTGAAGTCGATGCCGGCGAAGCTGTCGCGGATCATCTCTTCGAACGGCAGCGGCGTATCGCGATGCCAGCCGGTGAGATCGGCCAGGCGGGCGTTCACGCCGCGCTGCTTGAGCGCCAGCACCGAGTTGAAGGCGCTGTGCGCCTCACCCAGCGAGGCGAGCATCTCGCGCACCTTCATCAGGTGCTCGGACAGCTGGAAGTGCCCGTAGCTGCACAGCTTGTGCAGGCTGTACATGCACTCGGCGGCATCGTCGATGCGCTTGTTGATGAACTGGTTGGCGGCATGCAGCTCGTATTCGCTGGCAAACAGCTCGGCGTTCTTTTCCAGCATGCGCTGGCGAACCTGCTCGAGGCTCTCGCGCCAGGCTTCCTCGTTCTGCGCGTCGGCAAAGCGCTGGTAGACGCCTGGCTCGCCGGTCTTCTTGTGCTCGAGCAGCAGGTTGGTCATGCCGCTGTAGGCCGAGACGACGAACACGCGCTGGTACAGCGCGTCGCCCTCACGCTGGCCGATGAAGATGTTGTCGAGGACTTCCTCGAAGCGGCTCATCGAAGTGCCGCCGATTTTTTCTACGGTATGCATCGTTTCGTTGCGTCCCATTCTGCAGGCCGTGGACGGGCCGGGCGCAGGGTGGCGCTCGCGCGGTCGACAACCTTGGTGAGAGTCATCCCTGGGCCGGACCCTTCGTCAGCGAATGGCGAAGGGCATATGGCCGGTAGGGGAGCCGGGTTCGTCGATCAGACGACCCGGCAGGCATCAGAGATACTGTTGCGGCTGAATTCGCAGCGGGGTGAAGTCCTCGCGCTCGGCAACGAAGGCCGGGCGGGGTGCCTGCTGGCAGAACGGCGCCTGCACGGCATTATCCACGTGGTTGTACACGTAGAACAGATTGCTGCGTGCGCTGGGTGTGATATTTCCGTTCGAGCCGTGCATGGTGTTGCAGTCGAAGAACACCACGCTACCGGCCGGGCCGGTGGCGCAATCGATGCCGAAGCGGCTGGCCAGCTCGGTCAGGCTGTTTTCGTCCGGCACGCCGATCTCCTGCTTGCGCAGGGACTTCTCGTAGTGGTTCTCCGGCGTTTCACCGACGCAGCGCACGTAATGGCGTTGCGAACCGGGCATCAGCATCAGCGGGCCGTTGTGCGGCGCGTTGTCGGTCAACAGGATCGAGCAGGACAGGCAGCGCATGCGCGGCATGCCGTCTTCGACGTGCCAGGTCTCGAAATCCGAGTGCCAGTAGAACTCCTTGCCGCTGAAGCCGGGCTTGAAGTTCATCCGCGACTGATGGACATAAATGTCGCCGCCGAGGATGAAGCGGGCGATGCCGGCAATGCGTTCGTCCGCCGCGACGCGGGCGAACAGCGCGTTGTCCTTGTGGATGGCGAACACCGAGCGGATCGCGCCGCTGTCGGGTTCCTTGATGGTCTTGCCGGAGCTGGCGACGGCCGGGTCCTGCCGTACGCGGTCGAGTTCGGCGCGAAACAGCGCCACTTCCTCGGCGCTGAACAGGTTGGGAATGACCAGATAGCCGTCACGCTCGAAGCGCTGGATCATCTCGGCCGCGATCGGCGCGTTCTCCAGGTCGCTGCGGTACACGACCGGGTCCAGGCGCTCCTGCCAGCGGGGCTGGTCTTCGTGGCGCGATGGATACTGGTCGTCTCGTGCGGTGCTCATGTCGTCCTCCTTTCGGTTGGGAATGCGGGGCGGCGCGCGCCCCGCGGGTCCTGGGTCAGGCGATGGTTTCGGCCTCCAGCGGATAGACACCGCTTTCGTCGTGGACTTCGCGGCCGTTGAGCGGCGGGTTGAACACGCAGGCCAGCTTCATGTCCTCGCTGCCGCCGCGCAGCAGGTGCTCGTCGTGCTTGTCGAGCACATAGAGCGTGCCCGGCTCGATCCGGTAGATCTTGCCGTCGGCAGTGGTCTCGATCTCGCCGTTGCCACTGATGCAGTACACCGCCTCGAAGTGGTTCTGGTAGTGGATGTGGGTCTCGCTACCGGCGTAGATGGTGGTGATGTGGAACGAGAAGCCGACGTTGTCGTCCTTGAGCAGCATGCGCGTGCTGTTCCAGGTGCCGGTCTGGCTGTGGACCTTGCGGTCGGTGGCTTCGCATTCGGCCAGGGTTCTTACGATCATCGCGGGGTCCTCAGGAAGCTTGGTTGGCGGCCTGCTCGCCCATCACGGCGGCGAAGGCCTTGTCCAGAATGTTCAGCGCCTTGTCGATCTGCTCCTCACTGATCACCAGCGGGCAGAGGCACTTGACCACTTCGCTGTGGGCGCCGCTGGTCTCGACCACCAGGCCGTCGGCGAACGCCTGGCGGCACACCGCGGCGGCGATGTCGCCATCCGGGCAGCTGATGCCGAGCATCATTCCGCGGCCCTTGAGGAACAGCGAATCCGGGCCATGTCGGCGGATGATGCGCTGCATGCCGTCGGCGATGCGCTTGCCCTTGGCGCGCACACTGCTGGCGAACTCATCGTTCTGCCAGAAATGCTCGACCGCAGCGGCAGCGGTGACGAAGGCGTGGTTGTTGCCGCGGAAGGTGCCGTTGTGCTCGCCCGGCTTCCACTGGTCGAGCTCCTCGCGCAGCAGCACCATGGCGAACGGCAGGCCGTAACCGGAGAGCGACTTGGACAGGGTCACGATGTCCGGCTTGATGCCCATTTCCTCGAAGCTGAAGAAGGTGCCGGTGCGGCCGCAGCCGGCCTGGATGTCATCGACGATCAGCAGCATGTCGTGCTTGCGGCAGAGCTTTTCCAGCTTGCGCATCCATTCGGTCGAGGCGACGTTCAGCCCGCCTTCGCCCTGCACCGTCTCGACGATCACCGCCGCCGGCTTGTCGATGCCGCTGGACGGGTCGGACAGGAGTTTGTCCATCATGCCGATGGTGTTGGTCTTGTCGCCGAAATAGTTGGCGTAGGGCATGCGGCTGACGTCGGTCAGGCCGGTGCCGGCACCGCCGCGGTGATGGCCGTTGCCGGTGGCCGCCAGTGCGCCGATGCTGCAGCCGTGGAAGCCGTTGGTGAAGCTGATGATGTTGTTGCGGCCGGTGACCTTGCGCGCCAGTTTCAGCGCCGCTTCCACCGCATTGGTGCCGGTCGGCCCGGTGAACTGCATGCGGTAGCTGCCCATGCCGCGCGGCTCGAGGATCACGCGGTTGAAGGTTTCGAGGAAGCGCTCCTTGGCGGCGGTGTACATGTCCAGGCCGTGGGTCACGCCGTCCTGCTCGATGTAGTCGAGCAGCGCCTGCTTGAGCAGCGGGTGGTTGTGCCCGTAGTTCAGCGTGCCGGCACCGGCGAGGAAATCGATGTAGTGCTTGCCGTCCTGGGTGATCAGTTCGGCGCCCCGGGCCTGCTTGAAGATGACCGGGAAGGAACGGCAGTAGCTGCGAACCTTGGATTCATTGAGTTCGAAAGTTTTCATGCTTGCTCCTTGATCTCTTCTTCTAGACGGGAAGCGTCGAAAGGACCGGCGCGATACAGCACCTCGTCTTCGTGCTTGCCAGCGAAATGGGTCTGGCGCGAGAACAGCGTGCGCGTTTCGGCTTCGACGCCGAGGCGGGCGAAGGCGCGCTGGAACAGCGCCTGCGAGGCCGCGTTGTCCGGCGAGATGGTGGTTTCCAGGTAACGCACGCCCTGTTCGCGGGCAACCCGGCCGATCAGCGCGAGCAGCATGCGCAGGGCCAGGCCCTGACCGCGCATCGAGGCGTCGACCGCGACCTGCCAGACGAACAGGGTGTCGGGCCGCTGGGGCGGGCGATAACCGGAGATGAAACCGACCAACTGACCATCGGACGTCTCGGCGGCGATGGCCGTGTCGGCGAAGTCCGAACACTGCAACAGGTTGCAGTACACCGAGTTGGTGTCGAGGGGCTGGCAGCGCGCCACCAGCTGATGAAGGTTGTAACCGTCGCCGTCGGTTGGGCGACGGAGCTGTACGGTGGAGAAACTCAAAACAAAGCCTTTTGGGTTGTTGATTGAATTCCTTTTTAGGGTAGGCACATCGGGAAAAGTTTCTCAACCCCGAACTTCCCGAGCGTCTTGCAGTTGCCGCGCTGATATCGCGCGATATCGGCGAAGTTTCAAATACTTCCGCGGGTTAGTTCGAGCGTGCTGTTTGCCCAAGGTTCCCGACGAATGTTCGTCGCGCCGTGCGGCGCCTCCTGCGCGTCCTGCCGGGGCGTGCAGAGGTGGCCTGGAAGCCGCGAATTTGCTGGGTTGCGCAGCCGAAATGGCTGATGCCGCGTGCAGCGGAACGGGCCGGCGTGAGGGGTGCTGAAGATTGGCCAATTGAGCGTGCGAGAACTACGCCGTGAACTTCCTGTGCAGGCGGAAGTTCACGGCATAGTTCATCGGTAGATTCAGCGGACAAAATCCTGCAACAAAAGTCTGATCCGGCGAAGTTCAGGTGGCGCTGTCCGGCGCATGCGCAGGAAGTTGCAGGCCGTCTGGCACGGGAGTTCACGGCGATATGCTCGGAAGTTGTCCGGCAAGTTCAGCGCCACCACTGGTGGCCATGCCGTTCGACGAGCTGGCGCGCCTGTTCGGGGCCGTCCTCGCCCGCCGGGTAGGGGCGCGGCTTGCGGTAGTGGCCCTGCCAGCCTTCGAGAATCGGATCGACCCAGCGCCAGGCCGCCTCCACCTCGTCGCGGCGCATGAACAGCGTCGAGTCGCCTTCGATCACGTCCAGCAGCAGACGCTCATAGGCCTCCCAGCGGCGGGTGCTGCTGAAGGCATGGGCCAGGTTGAGATCCAGCTCCACCGGCTCGAGCTGCATGCCCTTGCCCGGTGCCTTGGCCATCAGCTGCAGGCTGATGCATTCCTCCGGCTGCAGGCTGATGACCAGGCGGTTGACCTCGCCCTTCTTGAACAGCAGGTGCGGCACCTGCTTGAAGGTGATGATGATCTCCGAACGCTTGCGCGCCATGCGTTTGCCGGTGCGCAGGTAGAAGGGCACGCCAGCCCAGCGCCAGTTGTCGACCTCGGCCTGCACCGCGACAAAGGTTTCGGTGTCGCTGTCGTTGTCGATGTTCGGCTCGAAGTAATAGGCCGGCACGTCGTGCCCGCCAATGCGCCCGGCGCCGTACTGGCCGCGCACGGTCTTGTCCAGCACGTCGTTGCCGGTGATCGGCTTGAGCGCCTCGAGCACCTTCACCTTCTCGCCGCGGATGTGCTTGGCGTCGAAGCGCACCGGCGCCTCCATCGCCACCAGGCAGAGCAGCTGCAGGAGGTGGTTCTGCAACATGTCGCGCATGGCGCCGGCATGGTCGTAGTAGCCGCCGCGGTTCTCCACGCCGAGGGTTTCGGCCACGGTGATCTGCACGTGGTCGATATGCCCGGCGCGCCAGATCGGCTCGAACAGCGCGTTGGCGAAGCGCAGCGCCATGAGGTTCTGCACCGTTTCCTTGCCCAGGTAGTGGTCGATCCGGTAGATGCGCGATTCGGGAAATACCGCGCCGATCGCCTCGTTGATTTCCAGTGCCGAGTCCAGCGAGTGGCCGATCGGCTTTTCCAGCACGATGCGTGCATCGTCACCGGCCAGCCCTGCGCTTTCCAGGTTGGCGGCGATGGGTTCGAACAGGTCCGGCGCGGTGGCCAGGTAGTGGACCCGCACGCGCTTGCCGGCTTCGCCGAGGTGATGCGCCAGGCGGACGAATTCGCTGCGCTGGGTGGCATCCAGCGGCAGGTAGTCCAGGCGGGTGGCGAAGGCCTGCCAGGCCTCGCTGGTGAAGTCGCCACGGGCGACCTGGGCGCGGCAATGCCGTTCGGCCAGGGCCAGGTAGGCGGCGCGATCGAGCTTCTTGCGTGCCAGCGCGAGGACGCGCACGTCGCGGTGCAGTCGGCCTTCACGATGCAGGTGGTAGAGCGCGGGGATCAGCTTGTGCAGAGCCAGGTCACCGGTTCCGCCGAACACGAGCATGTCACAGGAAATCGACACGGCATCACTCCAGGTGCGTAAGTGGGCAAAAAATGGCCGGATTGTTGGGCGCCGGCAGAGGGCTTGTAGTATAACTACCGACCCACTACAACCCGCTGGCCGGGTGGCCGGACGCTCTGCATCCGGCGGTCGCCAGCCGATCATAGCGAGTCAGCCCCGTGAATCTGCTGCAACACATCGCCCAATCCCGAAGCCTGCTGCGCAAATCGGAACTGAAGGTCGCCGATCATGTGTTGCTCGATCCGGCGGCGGTCATGCACAGCTCCATGGCCGATCTGGCCCATACGGTTGGCGTCAGCGAGCCGACCATCGTGCGTTTCTGCCGGGCCATCGGCTGCCTGGGCTTCCAGGACCTCAAGCTCAAGCTGGCGCAGAGCCTGGCGGCGGGCGCCAGCTTCGGGCAGTTCTCGATCAGCGAGCAGGACGCCATCGGCGACATCAGCCAGAAGATCTTCGACACCACCCTGCACACCCTGATGGAAGTGCGCGAGCGCCTCGACCTCCAGGCCCTGGAGCGCGCCGTGGCGGCCATCGCCCGCGCCGAGCGGGTGGAGTTCTACGGCTTCGGCGCCTCCGGCGCGGTGGCCACCGACGCGCAGCACAAGTTCTTCCGCCTGCTGCTGTCGGCGGCGGCCTATTCGGACCCGCACATGCAGGCGATGTCGGCGGTGACGCTCAAGCCTTCGGACGTGGCGATCTGCATCTCGCAGTCCGGTCGCTCCAAGGACCTGCTGATCACCGCCAACGTGGTCCGCGAGACCGGCGCCACGCTGATCACCCTGTGCCCGAGCCAGACCCCGCTGGCGGAGCTGGCGACCATCAACCTGGCGATCGACGTGCAGGAAGACACCGAGATCTACACGCCGCTGACCTCGCGCATCGCCCACCTGGTGGTGATCGACGTACTGGCGATGGGCGTGGCGATGGCGCGCGGGCCGAGCCTGGTCAACCACCTCAAGAGCGTCAAGCGCAGCCTGCGCAGCCTGCGCCTGTCGCCCAAGACGGTGAAGCACGACGACTGAGGCGCGCTCGGCAGGCGGGTGCCGGGCCAGGTCCGCTGCGACCGCCGGTCCGGCCACGGCTGCCGTCATCGGCCTGTCGACAAGCTGCAATCACCCGGTCATCTCGCCGGTGGAAGCTGGAACTCCCGAAACCTCTCGCCGGGAGACACGCCATGCTGCCGAACATCGACGAATCCGTTTCGCCACTCGACGCCAAGGCCCGCCGCAAGGCCCAGGATGTGCGTCGCATGCGCTATCGCCGCGCCATCGAGAGCTATGCCGAGCAGCGCCGGCTGCAGGCGCTGCTCGATCCCTTCGCCGAGCCCTCGGCGCTTACTGCGCAGCAGGCCTGGGTGCAGAACCGCCAAAGCGTGTCGCCAGCGCACTGATCTGCGCGCGCCGGTCGCGGATGAAGGCAAAGAACGCCTGCGCCACCGGCGTCAGGCGCTTGCCGCGCGCATGCGCCACGCACCAGCTGCGGTACAGCGGCAATTCCTCGACCGGCAGTTCACGCAGCAGGCCGTGACCGAGTTCGAGGCTCGCCGCGTGGCGCGGTAGCAAGGTCACGCCGAGGCCGGCGATGGCCGCCTCGCGCAGCGCGTCGAGCGAGGCTATCTCCACGGTCTGGGCGAAATGCGCGCGCTTCTGCTGGAAGTACTCTTCGCATGCCTTGCGCGTCCCCGAGCCCTGCTCGCGGATCAGCAGCGGATAGGCCGTCAGGTCCTGCAGGGTGAGGCTGGTCGCGCTGCACAGCGGATGTTCCGGCGGTGCCACCGCGACGATGGGGTTGTTCAGGAACGGCAGGAACTCCAGCGCGACCTCGGTGGGCATCAGCGACATGATCACCAGGTCGTCGCGGTTATCGGTCAGGCGCTTGATCACCTGGGCGCGGTTGACCACGGTCAGTTGCAGGCCGACGTCCGGGTGCTGCTGCTTGAAGGCGGCGAACAGGTGCGGGACGAAGTACTTGGCGCTCGATTCGACCGCCAGCTTGAGCTGGCCCTGCAGCGAGCCGCGCAGGTCCGAGAGCTGCATGTCGAGGCTCTCCAGGCGGCCGAAGATGTCGCCGCTGGCGCGTCGCAGTACCTCGGCCGCCTCGGTGAGGTAGAGCTTGCGGCCGACGTATTCGAACAGCGGCTGGCCGACCAGCTCTTCGAGCTGGCGGATCTGCGAGCTGACCGCCGGCTGGGTCAGGGCCATGTCCTCGGCGGCGCGACTGTAGGAGCGCGTCTCGCAGACCGCGTTGAAAACCTGCAGCTGGCGCAGGGTCATGCGCATCAGCGACTTTCGCATTTGGCTCGCCTCCCGGCGTTGAAACGCTGACCGAACGATCAGGAAATGGCTCGTGAGCGGCGCTTCAGGCACCGTCGTTGCGCTTGTATAAGTCTTTTCTTATGGTCGGGCAAACAATTATTCATTTTCGCTGATCGCTGCCCTCGGCGTAGGGTGAAAAAACGCTCCTACGCGTGCCTACCGGCCCTGCACGGGCCGCCTGATCATCGATCCGAGGGAAGACAGCGTGATCAAGAAGCTGCTGATCGCCAACCGAGGGGAAATCGCCGTACGCATCGTGCGTGCCTGCGCCGAGATGGGCGTTCGCTCGGTGGCGGTATTCTCCGAGGCCGACCGCCATGCGCTGCACGTCAAGCGTGCCGACGAGGCCCACTTCATCGGCGAGGACCCGCTGGCCGGCTACCTGAACCCGCGCAAGCTGGTGAACCTGGCCGTGGAGACCGGTTGCGATGCTCTGCACCCGGGCTACGGCTTCCTCTCCGAGAACGCCGAGCTGGCGGAAATCTGTGCGCAGCGCGGGATCAAGTTCGTCGGCCCGAAGGCCGAGGTGATCCGCCGCATGGGCGACAAGACCGAGGCCCGGCGCAGCATGATGGCCGCGGGCGTGCCCTGCACGCCCGGTACCGAAGGCAACGTCGCCGATCTCGAGGAAGCGCTGCGCGAAGCCGAACGCATCGGCTATCCGGTGATGCTCAAGGCGACTTCCGGTGGCGGTGGCCGTGGCATCCGTCGCTGCAACTCGAAGGAAGAACTGACCCAGGCCTACCCGCGGGTCATTTCCGAGGCGACCAAGGCGTTCGGCAGTGCCGAGGTGTTTCTGGAGAAGTGCATCGTCAACCCGAAGCACATCGAGGCCCAGGTGCTGGCCGACTCGTTCGGCAACACCGTGCACCTGTTCGAGCGCGACTGTTCGATCCAGCGGCGCAACCAGAAGCTCATCGAGATCGCGCCGAGCCCGCAGCTCACGCCCGAGCAGCGTGCCTATATCGGTGATCTGGCGGTGAAGGCGGCGAAGGCGGTCGGCTACGAGAACGCCGGCACCGTGGAGTTCCTGCTCGCCGACGGCGAGGTGTACTTCATGGAAATGAACACCCGCGTGCAGGTCGAGCACACCATCACCGAGGAAATCACCGGCATCGACATCGTCCGCGAGCAGATTCGCATCGCCTCGGGCCTGCCGCTGTCGATCAAGCAGGAAGACATCCAGTACCGCGGCTACGCGTTGCAGTTCCGCATCAACGCCGAGGACCCGCGCAACAACTTCCTGCCCTGTTTCGGCAAGATCACCCGCTACTACGCCCCGGGCGGCCCGGGCGTACGCACCGACACGGCGATCTACACCGGCTACACCATCCCGCCGTACTACGACTCGATGTGCCTGAAGCTGATCGTCTGGGCGCTGACCTGGGAAGAGGCGCTGGCGCGCGGTTCGCGTGCGCTCGACGACATGCGCGTGCAGGGCGTGAAGACCACCGCCACCTATTACCAGCAGATCCTGGCCAACCCGGAATTCCGCAGCGGGCAGTTCAACACCAGCTTCGTCGACAACCATCCGGAACTGCTGAACTACTCGATCAAACGCAAGCCGGGCGAACTTGCCCTGGCCATCGCCGCCGCCATTGCCGCCCACGCAGGCCTGTGAGGACCACACCCATGAGCAAGAAAATCAGCGTTACCGATACCATCCTGCGTGATGCCCACCAGTCGCTGCTGGCGACCCGCATGCGCACCGAGGACATGCTGCCGATCTGCGACAAGCTCGACCGCGTCGGCTACTGGTCGCTGGAAGTCTGGGGTGGCGCCACCTTCGACGCCTGCGTGCGCTTCCTCAAGGAAGACCCCTGGGAGCGCCTGCGCCAGCTGAAGGCGGCGCTGCCCAACACGCGCCTGCAGATGCTCCTGCGCGGGCAGAACCTGCTCGGCTACCGCCACTACAGCGATGACGTGGTCGAGGCGTTCGTCGCCAAGGCCGCCGAGAACGGCATCGACGTGTTCCGCATCTTCGATGCGATGAACGACGTGCGTAACCTGGAAACCGCCATCCGCGCCGTGAAGAAGGCCGGCAAGCACGCCCAGGGCACCATCGCCTACACCACCAGCCCGGTGCACACGGTCGAGGCGTTTGTCGAGCAGGGTCGGCAGATGGCGGCGATGGGCATCGACTCGATCGCGATCAAGGACATGGCCGGCCTGCTGACCCCCTACGCCACCGGCGAGCTGGTCAAGGCACTGAAGCAGGCGCTGCCCGAGCTCGACGTGGTGGTGCACTCGCACGACACCGCCGGTGTGGCCAGCATGTGCCAGCTCAAGGCCGTGGAGAACGGGGCCGACCGCATAGACACCGCGATCTCGTCGATGGCCTGGGGCACCAGCCACCCGGGCACCGAGTCGATGGTCGCCGCGCTGCGCGATACCCCGTACGACACCGGGCTGGATCTGGAGCTGCTGCAGGAGATCGGCCTGTACTTCTATGCGGTGCGCAAGAAGTACCACCAGTTCGAGAGCGAATTCACCGGCGTCGACACCCGCGTGCAGGTCAACCAGGTCCCCGGCGGGATGATTTCCAACCTGGCCAACCAGCTCAAGGAGCAGGGCGCGCTGCACCGCATGGACGACGTGCTGGCCGAGATCCCGAAGGTACGCAAGGACCTCGGTTACCCACCGCTGGTCACCCCGACCTCGCAGATCGTCGGTACCCAGGCCTTCTTCAACGTGCTTGCCGGCGAGCGCTACAAGACCATCACCACCGAGGTGAAGTACTACCTGCAGGGCCGCTACGGCAAGGCGCCGGCGCCGGTCTGCGAGCGCCTGCGCTTCATGGCCATCGGCAGCGAGGAGGTCATCGACTGCCGTCCGGCCGACCTGCTCAAGCCCGAGCTGGACAAGCTGCGCAAGGAGATCGGCGAGCTGGCCAAGAGCGAAGAGGACGTGCTGACCTACGCCATGTTCCCGGACATCGGGCGCAAGTTCCTCGAAGAGCGTGAAGCCGGCACCCTGCAGCCCGAAGTGCTGCTGCCGATGCCGGGCGCGGCCGCGGCGCCGGCGCAGGGCGGCGTGCCGACCGAGTTCGTCATCGACGTGCACGGCGAGAGCTACCGCGTCGACATCACCGGCGTCGGCGTCAAGGCCGAAGGCAAGCGCCACTTCTACCTGTCCATCGACGGCATGCCCGAAGAAGTGGTCTTCGAGCCGCTCAACGACTTCGTCGGCGGCAGCGGTGGCGGCCGCCGCCAGGCCAGCGCGCCGGGCGACGTCAGCACCACCATGCCCGGCAACGTGGTCGAGGTGCTGGTCAAGGAAGGCGACGTGGTCAAGGCCGGTCAGGCCGTGCTGGTCAGCGAAGCGATGAAGATGGAGACCGAGATCCAGGCGCCGATCGCCGGCACCGTGAAGGTGGTTCACGTCGGCAAGGGTGACCGGGTCAACCCCGGCGAAGTCCTGATCGAGATCGAGGCCTGACGCCGACCGGAAAGTCCCCTCGGGAGCCCTTGTGGCTCCCTTTTTTCGGGCCGGAATAACGCCACGGAAGGTCGCCTTGCAAGTTCGTCTAGCGGAGTGAGCGATGGGAATCGACCCAGTCGTGTTGTTCTTTGTGTTCGGCCTGCTGGCCGGTCTGGTCAAGAGCGAGCTGAAGCTGCCGCCGGCGCTCTATGACACCCTGTCCATCGTCCTGCTGCTGGCCATCGGTCTGCATGGCGGCGTGGAACTGGCCGAACAGGCCAGTGCCGCGCTGCTTGGCCAGTCGCTGCTGGTGCTGCTGCTCGGCATCGTGCTGCCGGTGATCGCCTTCGGCCTGCTGCGCGGGCTGCGCTTCGACCGCATCAACGCGGCGGCGGTGGCGGCGCACTACGGTTCGGTGAGCGCCGGTACCTTCGCGGTGGTGGTGGCCTACCTGGCGGCGCGGGAGGTCTTCTTCGAGAGCTACATGCCGCTGTTCGTGGCGATTCTCGAGATTCCGGCGATCCTGGTCGGCATTCTGCTGGCCAAGGGCGTATCGAAGGACACCGACTGGAAGGAGCTGGGGCGCGAGATCTTTCTTGGCAAGAGCATCATGCTGCTGCTCGGTGGCCTGGTGATCGGCGTGGTCGCCGGCAAGGAAGCGATCAAGCCGCTCGAGCCGCTGTACACCAGCATGTTCAAGCCGGTGCTGGCGTTCTTCCTGCTGGAGATGGGCCTGATCGCCTCCGGCCAGCTCGGCTCGCTCCGGCGCTACGGCATCAAGCTCGCCGCCTTCGCCCTGCTGATGCCGCTGCTCGGGGCGCTGATCGGCGCGCTGCTGGCGCGCTTCATGGGGCTGTCGCTCGGCGGCACGGCGATGCTCGCCACGCTGGCGGCCAGCGCCTCCTACATCGCGGTTCCGGCGGCGATGCGCCTGGCGGTGCCGGAGGCCAATCCATCGCTGTCGCTGACCGCCTCGCTCGGTATCACCTTTCCATTCAACATCCTGATCGGCATTCCGCTGTACCTGGCCCTGGCCGAACAGCTGATCGCCTGGGGGTTCTGACATGCCTGGCCATACCCGCACCCTGCTCACCGTGATCTGCGAGGCCGCACTGGAACACAAGCTGGTCGCCGACCTGCAGGCGCTCGGCGCGCCCGGCTGGACCCTGTCGGACGCACGCGGCAGCGGCAGCCGCGGCGTGCGCAGCGCCGGCTGGGATACCGACGGCAACATTCGCCTGGAGGTCATCTGCAGCCGCGAGATCGCCGAGCGCATCGCCGCGCATCTCGAACAGCGCTACTACGAGGACTTCGCCATGGTCTGCTACCTGGCCGAGGTCGAAGTGCTGCGCCCGGAGAAGTTCTGAACGGCCTGTGATGCCGGCCGGGCCACCGGCGTCCACACCCAGAGCCAGGACCGATGGGAGCTGCCTGATGCAAGCCCTGCTTGAACAGATACTTGACGAGGTACGGCCGCTGCTCGGCCGCGGGCGCGTCGCCGACTACATCCCGGCGCTGGCCGATGTGGCCGCCGACCAGCTGGGCATTGCCGTGTGCAGCGCCGAGGGCGAGCTGTTCGAGGCCGGCGATGCGCGCACACCGTTCTCGATCCAGAGCATCTCCAAGGTCTTCAGCCTGGTCCAGGCCATCGGCCACCGTGGTGAATCACTGTGGGAGCGCCTCGGGCACGAGCCGTCGGGGCAGCCGTTCAATTCGCTGGTGCAGCTGGAATTCGAGCGTGGGCGGCCACGCAATCCGTTCATCAATGCCGGCGCACTGGTGATCTGCGACATCAACCAGTCGCGCTTCGCCACCCCGGAGATCTCGCTGCGCGACTTCGTCCGGCGTCTGTCCGGCAACCCGCACGTCGTCTCGGATGCGCGGGTGGCCGAGTCCGAATACCAGCACCGGGCGCGCAATGCGGCCATGGCCTACCTGATGCAGGCGTTCGGCAATTTCCACAACGATGTCGAGGCGGTGCTGCGCAGCTATTTCCACCATTGCGCGCTGCGCATGAACTGCGTCGACCTGGCCCGCGCCTTCGGCTTTCTCGCGCGCGACGGGCATTGCCTGTCGAGCGGCGAGGCGGTGCTCACGCCGCGCCAGGCGCGCCAGGTGAACGCAATCATGGCCACCAGCGGTCTGTATGACGAGGCCGGCAACTTCGCCTACCGCGTCGGCCTGCCGGGCAAGAGCGGCGTCGGTGGCGGCATCGTCGCGGTGGTCCCGGGGCGCTTCAGCATCTGCGTCTGGTCACCGGAACTCAACGCCGCCGGCAATTCGCTGATCGGCATGGCCGCGCTGGAGGCCCTGTCGCAGCGCATCGACTGGTCGGTGTTCTGATGCGCGGCGGCACGGCTGTGTCTACGCGTGCCGCCGCCACGTCCCACCCTTTGAACAAACCCTTGGAGAGAAACGAAATGAACGATGACAGGACGAGCGAAACCGCGCAGGAAGCCCTCGACGCCATCGTCGGGGGCGTCAAGCGCTTTCGCGAGGAGATCTATCCGCAGCAGCGCGAGCTGTTCAAGAAGCTTGCCCACGAGCAGACGCCGCGGGCGATGTTCATCACCTGCGCCGACTCGCGCATCATCCCCGAGCTGATCACCCAGAGTTCGCCGGGCGACCTGTTCGTTACCCGCAACGTGGGCAACGTGGTGCCGCCCTACGGCCAGATGCTCGGCGGCGTGTCCACGGCGATCGAGTTCGCGGTGATGGCGCTCGGCGTGCAGCACATCATCATCTGCGGTCATTCGGACTGCGGCGCGATGAAGGCGGTGCTCAACCCGGTGACGCTGGAGAGCATGCCGACGGTCAAGGCCTGGCTGCGCCATTCCGAAGTCGCCAAGACGGTCGTCGCGCAGAACTGCGGCTGCGCCAACGAGCACACCCTGGGCATCCTCACCGAGGAAAACGTGGTGGCCCAGCTCGACCACCTGCGTACCCACCCGTCGGTCGCCGCGCGGCTGGCCAGCGGCCAGCTGTTCATCCACGGCTGGGTCTACGACATCGAGACCAGCGCCATCCGTGCCTACGATGCCGAGCGCGGCGAGTTCCGCCTGATCGGCGATGGGCCGCTGCCGATGGCCACGCCGAAGCCGCGTTACCCGCAGGCCTGAGCAGGCGGGCTCAGCCCGCCATCTCGCCGCACAGGTCGTGGCCGAACCAGTACTCGACGTCGGCCTGGTCGAGGCCGGCGGCGAGCAGCGCGAAGAGCTTGCCGAGGGCGGCTTCGCGGGTCATCCCGCCACCGGACACCAGGCCGGCATCGCGCAGGCCGCTACCGGCGGCGTAGACGCCGAATTCCACATGCCCGCCCGGGCACTGGCTGATCGCGCCGAGCACCAGCCCGCGCGCATGCGCCTCGCGCAGGGCGGCGACAAAGGCCGGGTCATCGGCCGGGCCGGTTCCGCTGCCGTAGCACTCGAGCAGCAGCGCCTGCACCCCGCTGTCGGCCAGGGCCGTCAACTGTGCGGCGGCCACGCCGGGATACAACGGCAGCACTGCCACGCCGCGCGGCTGCCAGGCGCTGCGGTAGCTCATCGGCAGGCGC
This sequence comes from Stutzerimonas balearica DSM 6083, assembly GCF_000818015.1. Lineage (NCBI taxonomy): Bacteria > Pseudomonadati > Pseudomonadota > Gammaproteobacteria > Pseudomonadales > Pseudomonadaceae > Stutzerimonas > Stutzerimonas balearica. The sequence goes on along the minus strand of NZ_CP007511.1, from coordinate 4,197,520 downwards.
CGATCGGCACGTGGCCCCTGGCGCTTGCGCGGCGCCTCGGCAAAGGCATCGAAGTCGTCGCTGCGCAACTTGCTGACCCGGGCGCCGTGCAGCAGCGCACCGTTGAAGAACAGGCACACGCCTTCGACCCGGTGTTCCTGCAGGGCACGCATGGCGCCGAACAGGTTGTCCCAGGCGTCGCTGCCGGGCGCCGCCGCCGGCAGCATGGAGCCGGTCAGCAGCACCGGTGCCGGCAGCTCGAGCAGCAGAAACGACAGGGCCGCCGCGCTGTAGGCCAGGGTGTCGGTGCCATGCAGGACCAACACCGCATTGCAGCCGTCGTGGTCCACCGCCGCACGGATCGTGGCGGCCATCTGCAGCCAGTTCGCGGGCTGCATGTTGGCGCTGTCCAGCGGCGGGACGAACTCACGGAAGATCCAGTCCGGCAGGGCCTCGCCCGTCTCGGCCTGGCGCTCGCGCAGACGTGTCTCGAAGCCGGAGGCAGGCATCAGGCCGGCGGCACTCTGCTGCATGCCGATGGTGCCGCCGGTGTACAGCACCAGCAGACGTGTGGGGGATTGCGTCACGCGCGGTCCTCGCTCACGCGGCGTAGCGCCGCAGGAAGTGGGAAGGGGAGCTGGCGGGCGCTGTGCCCGCGCCGGCGCGTAACGCACCGGGCGGCACAGACCCTAGCCGGTTTCCTGGCCGGAGCCAAGCCGAGCGGGCCGCGCGAGCGGCGGCCCGGCTGCAGCCCGGCGCGTTGGCCGGGCAGGGCGGTCAGCTGCGTGCCGGCACGGCCGAGGCAGGCGCAGGCTGGCTGACCGTGGCGTCGACGGCGGGCCAGGCGGCCGGGTCGATGTCGAGGTCGGCGTACTGGCGGGGGTCGAACACCGGCTCTTCGACGCCGGCACGCACCTGGCTGTCGTAGTCGCGCATCAGGCGCAGGCCGACCTTGAACAGCAGCGTCACGGCGATCAGGTTGGCGATCGCCAGCAGGCCCATGGTGACGTCGGCGAAGGCGAATACGGTCCCCAGATCCTGCATCGAGCCCCACAGCACCAGAGCGATCACCAGCACGCGATAGATCGCCACCGGCATGCGCTTCTCGGTGAAGAAGCCCAGGGCGTTCTCACCCAGGTAGTAGTTGTAGATCAGCGTGGTGAACACGAACAGCAACAGGGCGATGCTGATGAACACCCGGCCCCACTCACCGACCACGGCGGCCATGGCGGTCTGCGTCAGTACCACGCCGGCCTGGTCCATGCCCGGCTCGTAGACGCCCGAGAGCAGGATGATCAGCGCGGTGCAGCTGCACAGGATGATGGTGTCGATGAACACCGACAGCAACTGCACGATGCCCTGCGCCACCGGGTGCTTGACCTCGGCGACGGCGGCGACGTTCGGTGCGCTGCCCAGGCCCGCCTCGTTGGAGAACAGGCCGCGCTTGACGCCCATCAGGATCGCCGCGCCGATGCCGCCGGCGAAAGCCTGCTCGAGGCCGAAGGCGCTGCGGAAGATCAGGCCGAAGGTCTCGGGTACCGAGCCGATGTTGCTGCCGATGACGAACAGCGCCATCGCCAGGTAGGAGAACGCCATCACCGGCACCAGCACGTCGGCCCACTTGGCGATACGGCGGATGCCGCCGAAGATGATCAGGCCGATCACCAGGGTCAGGGCGATGCCGCTGGCCACGGTGGGCACGCCGAAGGTGTCGTGCAGCGAGCTGGCGACGGTGAAGGACTGCACGGCATTGAAGCCGAAGCCGAAGGTCATCAGCAGCAGGATCGAAACCACGATGCCGAGCCAGCGCTGGCCCAGGCCATGCTGGATGTAGAACGCCGGGCCGCCGCGGTAGGTGCCGTCCGGCTCGCGGCGCTTGAACAGCTGCGCCAGCGAACATTCGAAGTAGCTGGTGGCCATGCCGACGAGGGCTACCACCCACATCCAGAACACTGCACCGGGGCCGCCGAGCATGATCGCCACCGATACCCCGGCGATGTTGCCGGCGCCGACGCGCCCGGCGACCGAGAGCATCAGGGCCTGAAAGGAGGACAGCTGGCCGGGCTGGCGTTCGAAGGCATGGCTGAAAATGCTGAACATCCGCCCGAAGTAGCGGAACTGGACGAAGCCGGAGCGGATGGTGAAGAGCAGGCCCAGGCCGATCAGCATCACGATCAGCACCTTGCTCCAGATGAGGTCATTCAGAAGGTCGAGCATGGCAATGTTCACCTTTTTGTCGTTGTTGTATGCAGGGCCCCGCCGGGGCGGGGCGAGCCAGGCAGGGATGGTCGATCAGGCACGGCGCGCCGGGCAATTTCGCGGGCGGCCGCGAACTGGCGCGACCTGATGCTATATTTGCGTCACTCGCGTCAGCTATCCGGGCCGTGCCGTGACTTCCCATCTAAGCGAAAACCTCAAACTGCTGTGTCGGCATTACCGCTCGATCGCCGAGGTCTGCCGGCGGCTGTCGATCAACCGCGCGCAGTTCAACAAGTACCTCAGCGGGCAGAGCCGGCCGACGCCCTACAACCTCAAGCGCATCGGCGACTTCTTTGGCGTCGAGCCCTACGAACTGGAGCTGCCTGCCGAGCAGTTCTCGCGCCTGGTCGGCGCACGCAACCCGGACGCGCAGAAAGCGGTCGTCGGTGATCCACTGCTCGAGCTGATGGCGCCGCTGCGGGCGCAGTGCGCCGACCTCACCCGCTACTGCGGCTACTACTTCGAATATGCCAACTGCATGTCGGTGCCGGGCAGCGTGCTGGTCTCGCTGCTGCAACTGCGCGAGGAAAACGGCCTGTACCTGTTCGAGCGCCAGGAGCGCCAGGAACGCGCCAGCCCGACCCTCGGGCAGGCCGAGGACTGGGTGCGCTGTCGCTACCTGGGCGCGGCCTTCGGCCTGCAGGACCGGCTGTTTCTGATCGACTACGAATCGCTGACGCTCAACGAGATGAGCCAGACCATTCTCATCCCCAGCTTCAAGAGCCGCATCACCCGGCTCAACGGCCTGAAGACCGGCGTCTCCTCCGGCGACCGCCGCACCCCGGCCTGCACCCGCGTGGTCTGGGAATTCCTCGGCAGGGAGATCAACCGCGTCAGCGCCTATCGCCAGGTGATGCTCTATGCGCCGGACGACCCGCGCATCGATCCGGAGATCCGCGAGCGCCTGGCGACACCCCATGTGGAGAACGGGCTGTTCGGCTTCGCGTGAAGCGTCAGAGCAGCCTGCGGTACTGGATGAAGCCCGAACGTTCGGCGATGCGGTCGTAGAGCATGCGCCCGGCGTAGTTGGTCTCCTGGGTCAGCCAGTGGACGCGCGAAGCGCCGGCGGCGGCCGCCTGGGCGTAGACGTGCTCGATCAGCGCGCGACCGATGCCCGCGCCGCGGACGTCCTCGGCCACGTAGAGATCCTGCAGGTAGCAGTAGTCGCCAGGGGTCCAGCAGCTGCGATGAAAGATCCAGTGCACCAGGCCGACGGCGCGGCCCGCCTGCCAAGCCAGCGCCGCATGCATCGGTTCGGCCGGGTCGAGCAGGCGCTGCCAGGTGAGCTCGCTGGTGGGGCGGGGAATCTCGGCGGCATAGAAGCGCTGGTAGCCCTGCCAGAGTTCGTCCCAGGCGGCGTGGTCGGCGGCGGCAATCGGGCGGATCTGAAACACGTTGCGGTCCTCTCTCAGTCGGTGATCGGCATCTGTGTGGCCAGCGCCTGCCCGTGCGGGTCGGGCGAGGTGGCCAGGCCCTGGCGAATCCCGGCCTGGTCTGCCGGCGAGCGGTTCTGGCCGAGTTTCCATTTGCCCTCCAGGCGCCTGATCGGCAGGGCGAAGCCGACAATCGCGCGCAGCATGGCGTCCAGATAATCATCGGGCGCATCGCTGACGGCCCAGGGCTGCGGTCGGCCGGCTTCATGCCGGTCGCTGAGGCGGCTGACGATGCGTAGGAGGCTGTCGCGCTCCTCGATCAGCTGTACCGGGCCACGGGCGTGCACGGCGATGTAGTTCCAGGTCGGCACGACCTTGCCGTGCGCTGCCTTGCTCGGGTACCAGCCCGGGCTGATGTAGGCGTCGGGGCCGCTGAACACCGCGAGCGCCTCGCCACCATCGTGCAGCGCGCGCCAGTGCGGGTTGGCCCTGGCGAAGTGGCCGTAGAGCGTGCCCAGCTCGCCTTCACCCGGCTCCAGCAGCAGCGGCAGATGGCTGGCCTGCACGCCAGCGGCGGTTGCACTGGCGAGCAGGGCGAACGGCGTGGCGTGAATCTGGCGGTGCAGTTCGCCGAGATCGTCCTGGCGGAAGGCGGCGGGCAGGTACATGGCGTGGATCTCTGGTGCGATGGGGCCATGCTAGGCAGGATATTGGTCCGCTGTAAGATCCATTGGCGACTACTTCGATAGAGCCAATTCACCATGCCCACGCTACCCCCATTGCCGGTCGATCTGTCCGGTATCCGCCTCGATCCGGGCCAGGGGCTGGCGCGTCAGCTCTACCAGGCGCTGCGCGAACGCATCCTCGACGGGCGCCTGCGCGGCGGCAGCCGGTTGCCGGCCAGCCGGGACCTCGCCGCCCTGCTGGGCATATCGCGCAATACCGTGACGCGCGCCTTCGACCAGCTGTATGCCGAGGGTTACGTCGCGGGGCGGGTCGGGGCCGGCACCTTCGTGGCGCAGCTGGACGGCCAGCGACCACAGGCGCGCCCGGGCGCCGGCGCGGCCCTTGCCACCGAGCCGCTGCGGCGGCTCGAGGTGCATCATCTGGCGCCGCCGCTCGGCGGTGCGCCGCGGGCCTTTCGCATCGGTGTGCCGGCGTTCGACCTGTTTCCCTTCGAGACCTGGGCACGCCTGTCGGCGCGCTTCTGGCGCCGGCCTTCGCCGGCGCGCCTGGGCTATGGCGACCCGGCCGGCGATCCGACCCTGCGCGAACTGGTGGCAGCCTATCTGCGCAGCAGCCGTGGCCTGAATTGCGACGCGAGCCAGGTGGTGATCACCTGCGGTGCGCAACAGGGCATCAGCCTCTGCGCCCAGCTGCTGGTGCAGCCGGGTGATCGGGTGGCGGTGGAAAATCCCGGCTATCGCGCCGCCGGCCATGCCTTCGCCGTGGCCGGTGCCCAACTGTGCGGCGTGGCGGTGGACGGCGAAGGCCTGGACAGCGCCGCCCTGGCGCGAATCGAGGGTTGTCGGCTGGCCTACGTGACGCCCTCGCACCAGTACCCCAGCGGTGTCACGCTGTCGTTGGCGCGGCGCCTGGAGCTGCTGGCGTGGGCCGAGCGTCGCGATGGCTGGATCGTCGAGGACGACTACGACAGCGAGTACCGCTACAACGGCACGCCGCTGGCGCCTCTGGCCGCGCTGGATCGGCAGGGGCGGGTGCTCTACGTCGGCACCTTCTGCAAGATCGCCTTTCCCGCGCTGCGCCTGGGCTACCTGGTGCTGCCGCCAGCGCTGGCCGAGGCCTTCGCCCGCCGCCGCGCGCTCGATATGCGCCATTCGGACATCGGCAGCCAGGCGGTGATGGCCGAATTCATTGCCGCCGGTCACTTCCAGCGTCACGTGCGGCGCATGCGCCAGGCCGCGCGGGCACGCCGCGATGCGCTGTTGCGGCATTGGCCGGCGGAGATTCCCGGCTGCGCGGCGCTACCGGCCGTGGACGCCGGCTTGCACCTGTGCGTGCCGGTGCACTCGCCGACACGGGAAGCCGAGCTGGTGGCCAAGGCGCGGGCGGCCGGCGTGGAAATGAACGGGCTGGCCGACTACTGGTTGGACGGCCAGGCGCCGCCAGGTGCAGGCGGCGGGCTGGTGCTGGGCTTCGCCGCGGTGCCGGAAGGTGAGATCGTCGCCGCGCTGCAGCGCCTGCGACGAGCCTGGAACCTGCCGCCCGAATAGCGACAGGCTCCAGGGGGCCATCACACCTTTTGCCGGCTGTCGTAGCGTTCGCGGTCGAGCTCGCCTTCGCTGCGGCCGACCAGGGTCGTGGTCATCAGGTCGCCGGCGACGTTCACCGTGGTGCGCGCCATGTCGAGGATGCGGTCGATGCCGGCGATCAGCGCCACGCCTTCCAGCGGCAGGCCCGCGGCGCTGAGCACCAGGCCGAGCATGATCAGCCCGGCGCCGGGAATGCCGGCGGTGCCGATCGAGGCCAGCGTCGCGGTGAGGATGATCATCGCGTACTGCCCGGCGCCCAGCTCGATGCCAAAGGCCTGGGCGATGAACAGCGCCAGCACGCCCTGGTAGATCGCGGTGCCATCCATGTTGATCGTCGCGCCCACCGGCAAGACGAAGCCCGCGACACCCTCGGATACGCCCAGATTGTTGCGCGCGCACTCGATGGAAACCGGCAGCGTGCCGGAGCTGCTCGAGGTACTGAAGGCCACTGCCAGCGCCGGGGCGATGCCCTGGAAGAAGCGCAGCGGGTTGAGTCGCGCCAGCCCGCCGAGCAGCCCGCCGTAGACCAGCAGCACGTGTGCGAGGCTGGCCAGGTAGATCACCCCGATGACGCCGGCCAGCGGCAGCAATACGTCGGCGCCATGGCTGCCGACCACGCCGGCGGTCAGGGCGAAGACGCCGATCGGCGCGACGCGCATCACCAGGTCGGTGAGCTTGTAGAAGCTCTCGGCCAGTGCATCGAACAGGCGCACCGCCGGCGCACCGCGCTCGCCGATCAGGTTGATGCTCACACCCAGGGCGATGGCGAAGACGATGATCTGCAGGATATTGCCCTCGGCAAAGGCGCTGACCGGGTTGGGCGGCACCAGGCCGACCAGGATCGACACCAGCGAGGGCGCCTGCCTGGCCTGCTCATGGCCGCTGGCGACCAGCTGCATGCCCTCGCCAGGGCTGAACAGGGCGCCGAACAGCAGGCCGATACTCACCGCGAAGGCGGTGGTTACCAGGTAAATGGCGATGGTCTTGAGGCTGATGCGGCCGAGCTTGGCGCTGTCGTGCATCGAGGTGATGCCGGCGACCAGCGAGACGAACACCAGCGGCACGATGAGCATCTTGATGGCATTGAGAAACAGCGTGCCGAGCGGCGCGAGGGTCTGCGCGCCTTCGCCAAAGCCAAGGCCGGTGGCGATGCCGAGCGTCAGGCCAATGAGAATCTGCTGCCAGAGCGGCAGGCGGACGAGCAGGCGCAGGGGCGCCGCAAGGGTCGTACTCGGGGTCATGGTCGTTCCTGTTGTTCTTGTTCTGCTGCACCGGGCCGCGTGACGCGGCCCGGCGCTGGGGTCAGGCGGTCAGCGGCGTCAGGCGGGGCGCAACCATGTTTTCCGGCCGCATGATGTCGGCCAGGATGGCTTCGTCGAGCAGGCGCTCCTCGCGCACCAGTTCCAGCACGCTGCGCCCGCTGAGCAGCGCCTCGCGGGCGATGCGGGTGCTGTTCTCATAGCCGATGTAGGGGTTGAGCGCGGTGATCAGCCCGATGGAGTTTTCCACCAGCTCGCGGCAGCGTGCCTCGTTGGCGGTGATGCCCTCGATGCAGTGCTCGCGCAGCATGTCCATGGCGCGGTGCAACAGGCGGATCGAATCGAACAGCTTGTAGGCGATCAAGGGCTCCATCACGTTGAGCTGCAGCTGGCCGCCCTCGGCCGCCAGGGTCAGCGCCAGGTCGTTGCCGATCACCTCGAAGGCGACCTGGTTGACCGCTTCGGGAATCACCGGGTTGACCTTGCCGGGCATGATCGAGCTGCCCGGCTGGCGCGGCGGCAGGTTGATCTCGTTGATCCCGGTGCGGGGCCCGGAGGAGAGCAGGCGCAGGTCGCTGCAGATCTTCGACAGCTTTACCGCCAGGCGCTTGAGCATGCCGGAGAAGAGCACAAAGGAGCCCATGTCCGAGGTCGCTTCGATCAGGTCGGCGGCCGGGCGCAGCGGTTGACCGCTGATCTGCGCCAGGCGCTGCACGGCGATGGCCTGGTAGCGCGGGTCGGCGTTGATGCCGGTGCCGATCGCGGTGCCGCCGAGGTTGACCTCCAGCAGCAGCTCGGGTGCGAAGCGGCGCAGGTGGCCGAGGTCTTCGCCAAGCGTGGTGGCAAAGGCGTGGAATTCCTGGCCGAGGGTCATCGGCACCGCATCCTGCAGCTGGGTGCGGCCCATCTTCAGGACCTGGGCAAAGGTCTCGCCCTTGGCAGCGAGCGACTGGCAGAGGCTGTCGAGGCTGGCCAGCAGGGTGTCGTGGCCGAGCAGCAGGCCGAGGCGGATGGCCGTCGGGTAGGCGTCGTTGGTCGACTGCGCCATGTTCACGTCGTTGTTCGGGTGCAGGTGGCGATAGTCGCCCTTGGTGTGGCCCATGGCCTCCAGGCCGAGGTTGGCGATCACTTCGTTGGCGTTCATGTTGGTCGAGGTGCCGGCGCCGCCCTGGATCATGTCGACGACGAACTGCTCGTGGAACTCGCCGCGGATCAGCCGTGCGCAGGCCTGGCTGATGGCCTCGTGCTTGCTCGGGCTGAGGTAGCCGAGCTCGCGGTTGGCGTCGGCGGCGGCCTGTTTGACCATTGCCAGGGCGGTGACCAGTTTCGGGTAGTGCGACAGCGGCACGCCGGACAGGCGGAAGTTGTTCAGCGCGCGCAGCGTCTGGATGCCGTAATAGGCGTCGGCGGGCACCGGAAGGGTACCCAGCAGGTCTTTCTCGATACGGAATGATGCAGGTTCGGACATGATGGTCGCTTGGTTCGGGTTGGCGCAGGCTTGGCTGCAGTGGCGCTACGATAGGGCTTGCTGCCGTCCGGCGGCCAATGCCGTTGCTTGCTGCCCTATGCAGGAACGGCATAATGGCGGCGTGACTTGCCGGTCGTGGCGAGCGTGGCGGAGGGGCCTGTGAATCTGGAAACCAAATGGCTGGAAGACTTCATTGCGCTGGCCGCCACGCACAGCTTTTCCCAGGCCGCGCAGCGGCGCTACGTCACCCAGCCGGCCTTCAGCCGGCGCATCCGCTCGCTGGAGGAAGCGCTGGGGCTGACCCTGGTCGACCGCAGCTGCACGCCGGTCCAGCTGACCGAAGCGGGGCAGCTGTTTCTGGTCACCGCACGCAGCCTGGTCGAGCAGCTCGGCGATGTGGTGCGCCATCTGCATCACCTCGAAGGCCAGCAGGGCGAGGTGCTGCAGGTCGCCGCGGCGCACTCGCTGGCGCTGGGCTTCTTTCCCGGCTGGGTCGCCGGGCTGCGCCGCGAGGGCCTCAACCTGGCCACGCGCCTGGTTGCGGCGAACGTCGGCGATGCGGTGCACCTGCTGCGAGAAGGCGGCTGCGACCTGATCATCGCCTACTACGACCCGGACGCCGCGCTGCAGCTGGACCCGGAACTCTTCCCGTCGCTGCACCTGGGGCGCACCGAAATGCTGCCGGTCTGTGCCACGGGCGAGGACGGCCGCGCGCTGTACGACATCGACAGCGGGCAGAGCGTGCCGCTGCTGGCCTACAGCGCCGGCGCCTTTCTCGGGCGTTCGGTGAACCTGCTGTTGCGCCAGCGTGCGTTGCGCTCGACCACCGTCTACGAGACGGCGATGGCCGACAGCCTGAAGAGCATGGCGCTGCAGGGCCTGGGCATCGCCTGGGTGCCACGCCTGTCGGTGTGCTCCGAGCTCGAGCGCGGCGAGCTGGTGGTCTGTGGCGGCGAGCAATGGCGGGTGCCGCTGGAAATCCGCCTGTATCGCTGCGCGCTGATGCGCAAGGGCGCGGTGCGACTGCTCTGGCGGCGCCTGGACGAACGCGCGCGTACCGCCAGCGAGGTGTGAAACAGGTCTGCGGCGAATCTCGGCGAATGCCGGGAATCGCGCCGACTCCTGCCAGACCAGGCTGGCTTTTCCCATGGCCCCGGAAAAAATTCGCCGCCTCGGGCAACTTCCGTCTCGCTTGCTGTCTTAGCTGAGCAACTCGTGCCATGGCCAGGCCGAATCTCGCCCAAGGAAAGACAGCCTTGAACACTGAACTTCTCTCGACCGGGCCCTGCTCAGGGCCGGTCTCGCCCATGTTCGATGGGCCGGACGCCTGCGGACGGGCGATCACCCTGCATGCCGCCTTCGAGCATCTGGCTCGTCTGTTTCCCGAGCATCCGGCGGTCTGCTCGACGCGCTTTGCGACGCTCGATTTCCGGACCCTGCAACAGGCCATCGAGCAGTCACGCAGCCAATTGCGCCAGGCCGGCCTCGGTCGCGAGGCGCGAATCGGCATCCTCCTGCCGGAGCCGGCGCAGGCGGCCGTGACCATCACGGCCATCGCCTGTTCGGCAGTGGCGGTGCCGCTGGACCCGCGCCTGGGCCCGGTGGAGCTGGAGCAGTTTCTCGAGCAGCTCAGCCTCGATGCCATGCTGGTCAGCGAGGAGGGCAGGCAAGCGCTGGCCGCCGCGCGCCGCCGCGGGTTGCCGCTGATCATGGCCGAGGCTGCCGAAGACGGCACGCCGGCCATGCGCCTGCGTGCACCGCGTGCGCCGCGTGCCGCCGCCGACGAACTGCCGCTGGCCGATGCGCCGGCCTTCATCCTGCGCAGCTCGGGCACCACGGCACTGCCCAAGCTGATTCCGTTCAGCCATCGCAGCATGCTGGCCGCCGCCCGCAAATGGCAGAGCTGGTTTCGCCTGCCGACCGGCAATCGTTGCCTGTGCATCTCGGCGCCCTATTACTCGCACGGACTGAAGGTCACCATCCTGACCCCGATGCTGACCGGCGGCAGCGTCGCCTTTCCGCTGAGCCCGGCGGTGATCGACCTGCACGAATGGTTCGACACGCTACAGCCGAGCTGGTACTCCGCCGGCCCGGCGATGCACCGGGCGATCCTCGAGGCGGCGCAGGCGCGCGCGGACGACCCCGAGCAGCACCGGCCGGACTTCGCCTCGTCCGGTGGTGCGCTGCTGCCGCAGGACATCATCGCGGACTTCGAGCGCGTGCTCGGCTTTCCACTGGTCGAGCACTACGGCTCCAGCGAGGCCGCGCAGATCGCCGTCAATACGCCGTTCGCCGGCGAGTTCCGCGCCGGCACCGTGGGCCGGCCCTGGCCGGGAACGCTGAGCATCGTCGACGAAACCGGGCAGCCAGTGACGCCAGGCGAGCGCGGCGAGATCCGCGTGCGCGGCGCGACCGTCATGCCCGGCTACCTGGGCAATGAAGCGCTCAACCGCGACGTGATGCGCGACGGCTGGTTCCATACCGGCGACATCGGCAGCCTCGATGCCGATGGCTTTCTGCACCTGCATGGGCGCCTGCGCGAGGTGATCAACCGGGGCGGCGAGAAGGTCAGCCTGCCGGAGGTCGATGCCGCGCTGCTGCGTCACCCGGCGGTGGCCGACGCCGCCGCCTTCGCCGTGCCGCATCCGCGTCTGGGCCAGGACGTCGCCGCCGCGGTGGTGCTGCGTGCCGGCGCAACGGCATCGGCAAGCGAGCTGCAGGCCTTCCTGCGCGGCGTGCTGGTGTACTTCAAGGTGCCGCGGCGGGTGCTTGTCGTCGACCAGTTGCCGCGCGGCCTGACCGGCAAGGTGCTGCGCCATCGGCTGGCCGAACAGTACGCCTCGCAGCGCGAGGAGCGCGCCCAGGCCGCGACTGGCGAGCCGGTTTCGCCCCTGGAGCAGGAGCTGCTCGGACTCTGGCGCCGCTTGCTGAAGACCGACGCGGTCGGCCCGGACGACAATTTCCTCGACTGCGGCGGTGATTCGCTGCTGGCCACCGAGATGCTCGCCGAACTGGAACGCCTGCTGGGCCGGGTGATCCCCGAGTCGGTGCTGGTCGAGGCGGAGACCGCCCGCGAACTGGCCGCGCAGCTGGAAAACCTGGCTGCCGACGCGATCCCGGTGATCGATTTCAACCCGCAGCCCGGGCAGACCACGCTGTTCTGGTTCCACGGCGATTTCGCCCATGGCGGCTACTACATCCGGCGCCTGGCCCGGCTGCTCGGCCAGCAACAGCCGCTGACGGCGATCGCGCCGCACGGCATGGGCAGCGAGCCGATTCCGGCTTCGGTCGAGGCGATGGCGCGCGAGCGCCTGCCGCTGATCCTGCAGCGCCAGCCAAGCGGGCCCTATCGCATCGGCGGGTACTGCAACGGCGCGCTGGTGGCCTTCGAGGCGGCGCGCCTGCTGATCGAGGCCGGGCACAGTGTCGAGATCGTCGCGCTGATCGACCCGCCGACCGCCAATGTGCGGCCCTGGTCGCGGGCGATCCTGCGCACGCTGGACCGGGTACTGCCCGATGCGCGTCTGGCGCAGGCCTACGAGGCGCTCAGCCGCTTCGGCGAGACCAGCAAGTGGCCCTATCCGAAGCGCCTGGCCAATCTCGCCGGCAAGCTCGGCCGCAAGGCCGCGCATGGCCTGCAGCAGCGCCTGGCCGGCAAGCGGCCGGAGCCGCCGTCGGAGCGCGATCAACTGGTGCGCGCGCGCTTCCTGCGCTACTCGCTGGTGATGGCGCGCTATCTGCCGCAGCGCATCGCCGCGCCGGTGGTGTACTTCTCGGCCGACTACACCAGCCGCGCCTGGCGCAACATGGGCACGCAGTTCGAGAGCTACGACGTCGAGGGTGGCCATCACCGCTGCGTGAAGGACTACACCGCATCGATCGCCACGCCGCTGCGCGCGCTGCTCGAGCAGTCCTCCGGTGCTGCCGGCGAAGCGAACGGCCTGATGCCGCTGGCCGATGCCAGCGAACGGGACGCAGCGGTGCGTCGCTAGTGACCGGGACACAAGTCGCAGGATGACCTTATGAAGCGCTCGATCGCGACCGTTTCCCTCAGCGGGACCCTGCCGGAAAAGCTCGAGGCTGCCGCGGCGGCCGGCTTCGACGGCATCGAACTGTTCGAGAACGATCTGCTGTACTACTCCGGCAGCCCGCGCAACATCCGCCGGCGCTGCGAGGAGCTGGGCATCGCCGTGACGCTGTTCCAGCCGTTCCGCGACTTCGAGGGCTGCCCGCGTGAGCGGCTGTCGCGCAACCTCGAGCGCGCCGAGCGCAAGTTCGACCTGATGCAGGAACTGGGCTGCGACCTGATGCTGCTGTGCAGCAATGTCCAGCCCGATGCGCTGGGCGACGAGCAGATCCTGCTCGACGACCTAGCGCGGATCGCCGAGCGCGCCGGTGCCCGCGGCCTGCGCGTTGGCTACGAGGCCCTGGCCTGGGGGCGCCATGTGCGCACCTGGCAGCAGGTCTGGTCGCTGGTGCGCCAGGTCGATCATCCGGCCCTGGGGGTGATCCTCGACAGCTTTCATACCCTGGCGCTGCGCGATGACCCCAGCGGCATTGCCGCGATTCCGGGCGAGAAGATCTTTTTCGTGCAGCTCGCCGATGCGCCCCTGCTGGCGATGGATGTGCTGGACTGGAGCCGGCATTTCCGCTGCTTCCCGGGGCAAGGCGAGTTCGATCTGGCCGGGTTTCTCGCGCCGGTGCTGCGCGCCGGCTACGCCGGGCCGCTGTCGCTGGAGGTGTTCAACGACAGCTTTCGCGCCGCGCCGCCGCTGGGCATCGCCGGTGACGGCCTGCGCGCGCTGCAGTATCTGGAGGAACAGACCCGCGTGCGCCTGCGCGCCGAGGGCCGCTTTCCGCCGCGCGTGGACGCCGCGCTGTTCGCGCCGCCGCCACCGGCGCGCTACGAGGGCATCGAGTTTCTCGAGTTCGCCGTCGACGAAGCGCACGCCACGCGTCTGGGTGGCTGGCTGCAGCGGTTGGGCTTCGTGCGCGCCGGCCTGCACCGCTCCAAGGACGTGCAGCTGTATCGCCAGGGCGGCATCAACCTGGTGCTCAATGCCGAACCCTATTCCTTTGCCCACAATTACTTTCTCGCCCACGGTCCCTCGGTCTGCGCCACCGCCCTGAAGGTCGACCGCGAGACGCCGATTCTCGAGCGTGCCTGCGCCTTCGGCGCACAGCCCTACCGCGGGCTGGTCGGCCCGAACGAGCGCCGGGTGCCGGCGGTGCGTGCGCCGGATGGCAGCCTGATCTACCTGGTCGAACCCGGTGCGCCGGGGCAGACCTTGTATGACGTGGATTTCCGCCTTGAGCCTGCGCGGCATGAGGGGGGTGGCCTGCGCCGCATCGACCACATGGCCACCGCCCTGCCGGCCGACAGCCTGGCCAGCTGGGTGCTGTTCTATCGCAGCCTGTTCGATTTCGAGGCCGACGACGAGCTGCTGGTCCCCGACCCCTACGGCCTGATGAAGTGCCGCGCGGTGCAGAGCCGCTGCGGCCAGGTGCGCCTGCCGCTGAACACCTCGCAGGACCGCAACACCGTGATCGCCCAGGCGCTGTCGAGCTATCGCGGGGCCGGCGTGCACCATGTCGCCTTCGCCTGCGACGACATCTTCGCCGAGGTCGCCCGTGCCCAGGCGGCCGGCGTGCCGCTGCTGGAGATCCCGCGCAACTACTACGACGACCTGGCGGTGCGTTTCGACCTGGACGACCGGATGCTCGCCGAGCTGGCGCGCAACAACGTGCTGTATGACCGCGACCCGCGCGGCGGCGAGCTGTTCCACGTCTATACCGAGTCGTTCGAAGGGCGCTTCTTCTTCGAGATCCTCCAGCGCCGCGGTGGCTACAGCGGCTATGGCACGGCCAACGTGGCGGTACGTCTGGCGGCCATGGCCAAGCGCAGCAGGCGCCCGGCCGCGCTCGAAGCCTGAGCGCCTGCAGCCCGTCCGATTGGCTGATCCGGGGGCTTTCCGGGCGTGGCTGCGTGCTATCATCGCGCGCCCAATCTAGCCATGCCGTTCAGCGTGTCGTCCGTGGTTCGCTGGAGCCCAGCCGTGTCAACGAAAAGCCCCCTCGGGTTGCGTCAATGGATCTGGCGAGCCTTCGTACAGAGTGCCCTGATCCCGCTGGTGCTGGTGGAAACGGCGCTCATCGCCATCTATCTGCTGACCAACAATGCGATCCGCGATGCGCAGATCGAGCACCTGCGCGAGACCGCGCTGACCGACCTCAAGGTCGCGGCGAACCTCGAATCGCGCGTGATCGATGAGCAGCTTGGCCAGATCTCGGCGCTCACCGAGCTGTATCGCAACCTCACCGCCCGCGCCCTGGAACAGGAGCCGCCGGCCCAGCGGCCAGGCCTGGCGCTGAGCGCCGATGGCGTGCGCTACACCCCGCGCGACGAAGGCGGCGCCGCGGTGTTCTACGCCAACTCCACGCCAGCCGAGCGGCAGGACCTGGACAAGGTCGCCCGGCTCTCGCGGCTCGATCCGCTGATGAAGGAGCTGCAGGCCCGTCATCCGCTGGTCGCCAGCCTGTACTTCAACAGCTGGGACAGCCTCAACCATATCTACCCCTGGTTCCTCACGCCGGACCAGTACCCGCACGATATGGTGATCCCCAACTACAACTTCTATTACCTCGCCGATGCCGAGCACAATCCGGCGCGCGAGGTGGTGTGGACCGACGTCTATCTCGATCCGGCCGGCCATGGCTGGATGATGTCGGCCATCGCGCCGGTCTACCGCGGCGACTTCCTCGAGGGTGTGAGCGGCGTCGACATCACCGTCAGCGGCATTCTCGAGCAGATCGGCCAGCTCCATGTGCCCTGGAACGGCTACGCCATGCTGGTCAGCCGCGATCTGAACATCATGGCCCTGCCGCAGGATGGCGAAGCCGACTTCGGCCTCAACGAACTCACCGACCACTCCTATGACGAGGCGGTGCGCCGGGAAATCTTCAAGCCCGAGGACTTCAACCTCGAGCGCCGCCCGGAGACCCGCGAGCTGGCCACGGCGATCGCCACGCAGGCTTCCGGCGTGCTCCGCGTGCAGCTCGGCGGTCGGCCGCAGCTGGTGGCCTGGAACACCGTCGGCCAGACCGGCTGGCACCTGCTGGCGGTGGTCGACGAGGCGCAGGTGTTCGCCCAGACCAACCTGCTTGCCTCGCGCTATCAGCAGATCGGCTATCTGCTGATCGCCGGCCTGGCGCTGTTCTACCTGCTATTCTTCGGCTTCATGTGGCGGCGCGCGCGCCAGCTCAGCCAGTCGCTGCTGACGCCGATGCGCGGCGTATCGCGGATGATGGGCGAGATCGGTCTGGGCCACTGGCGCCCGCAGCCGATTCGCGCCGAGATCCGCGAGCTCGACGATATGTCGCGCCACACCCAGGCCATCGGGGCCCAGCTCGAGCACAGCGAGGCGCAGCGCGAGCGCGCCCAGCAGCGTCTCGATCTGACCCTGGAGAGCGCCACCGAGAGCCTCTGGGAGCACGACCTGCGCACGCACACCGTGCGCCTGCGCGGGCGCCTGGTGCAGCGCTTCGGCCTGCCCGCCTCGACCCTCGCGACCGACGAGTTCCTGCAGCGCGTGCACCCGGACGACCTGCCGGGCATGCATGACGAGCTGGAGCGCGCCGGCGGCGGCAAGATGCTGCGCTACGAGACCGAATTCCGTTTCGCCGATGCCCTCGGCGAATACCACTGGCTGCTCAGCCGCGGCCGCGTGCTCGAGCGCGACCCCGAGAGCGGCGCGGCGCTGCTGATCGTCGGCACCCACGTCGACATCGATGCGCTCAAGCGGGTCGAGGCGGAGCTGCGCGTGGCCTCGGTCGAAGCCAATGCCGCCAGCGAAGCGAAGAGCCGGCTGATCTCCAGCATCAGCCACGAACTGCGCACGCCGCTCAACGCGATCCTCGGCTTCGCCCAGCTGATGCGCATGGAACATCCGGAGAACGAGCAGTCCGATGCCGCCGACTACCTCGACGAGATTCTCCTGGCCAGCCGTCACCTCAACCAGCTGCTGGGCGACGTACTCGACTGGTCGAGCCTGCAGTCGGAAAAACCGCGGCTGACCCTCGAAGCGGTCGAGGTCGGCAACCTGATGCGCGGCTGTGCCGAGCTGGTCGCGCTGGAGGTCCGCCGCCACGGCCTGAGCCTGGAGCTGGACCTGCCCGACGGCGAGCTCTACGTCACCGCCGAACCGCGCCGCCTGCGCCAGGTGCTGCTCAACCTGCTGTCCAATGCGATCAAGTACAACACGCCGTCAGGCCAGGTCACGCTCAGCTACGACCTGCTCGGCAGCCAGGTACGCCTGCTGGTCGAGGACACCGGCATGGGCATCGAACCGGGCCTGCAGCAGCAGCTGTTCGAGCCTTTCCAGCGGCTGGGCCGGGAAAACTCGGCGATCCAGGGCACCGGCCTCGGCCTTTCGCTCAGCCAGGAGCTGGCCGGCCTGATGGGCGGGCGCATGGGGCTGCGCAGCGAGCCGGGCATCGGCAGCAGTTTCTGGATCGAGCTGCCGCGCGTGACGCAGCCCGGCGAAGCGAACGGCGAGACGCGGCCGCACGTGTTCTACGTCGAGGACGATGCCGCCAGCCAGCTGCTGGTGCGCCGCGCGCTCGGCGACCTGGCCCAGGTGAGCGTGGTCGGCAATGGTCGCGTCGCGCTCGAGCGCCTGCTGGCCGTGCCGCCGGCGCTGGTGCTGCTGGACCTCAACCTGCCGGGAATGGACGGCGTCGAGGTGCTGCGCCAGTTGCGCCAGCATGAGCAGACGCGCGACGTGCCGGTGCTGATCCTCAGTGCCGTGGCCGAGGATGCGCGGCTGGTCGGCCTCGACTGCCAGGGCCTGCTGCGCAAGCCGCTGGACCTCGAACAATTGCGCGCGCTGGTCGGCGCCTTGCTCTCGCGGGAGTACTGCGATGTTTGACGAAACCCTGCGTGACCTGACGGTGGTCGTCATCGACGACGTGCGCGCCAACCTGCGCCTGCTGCAGGCCAGCCTGCGGGCGTTCGGCATGCGCCGCATCGTCGGCTTCTCCGATTCGGGCGAGGGCCTCGACTGGCTGCAGAGCAACCCCTGGGACCTGCTGCTGCTCGATCTGGACATGCCGCAGCCCAACGGCTTCGAGCTGCTCGCGCAGCTGGCCGGGCGCGATCCGAGCTGCTCGCCGGTGATCATCGTCACCGCGCTGAGCGACGTCGAGAATCGCCGCAAGGGCCTGGAACTCGGCGCCGACGACTACGTCAGCAAGCCGCTGGACCTGACCGAGCTGATGCTGCGCGTGCGCAGCAAGCTGCAGCTCTGCCATGCCAGCCGCGCGCTCAAGCACGAACGTGCCGAGCTCGAGCGCAAGGTCGCCAGTCGCACCGAGCAGCTGCGGCAGAGCTACGAAGCGATGATCCACAGCCTGTCGATGGCGGCGACCTTTCGCGACAACGAGACCGGCAACCACATCCTGCGCATCGGCGAGTCCGCCGCGATGATCGCCGAAGCCCTCGGCCAGGCGCCGTCGTCCGTAGAGCTGCTGCGTCTGGCGGCGCCGATGCACGACATCGGCAAGATCGGCATTCCCGACCACATCCTGCTCAAGCCCGGGCGGCTGAGCGATGACGAGCGCGTGGAGATGAACCGGCACCCGGTCATCGGCTACGAGATCCTGATGGCGGCCGGACAGTCGCCCCTGCTCAAGCTGGCGGCGGAGATCGCCATGCACCATCACGAGAAGTGGGATGGCAGCGGTTACCCGGGCGGTCTGGTCGGCGAGGCGATTCCGCTGTCGGCGCGCATCGTGGCGCTGTGCGATGTCTACGACGCGCTGCGCTCGTCGCGGCCGTACAAGCAGGCCTGGAGCAGCGAGCGTGCGCTGGAGCTGCTGCGCGAGCAGGCCGGGCGGCATTTCGACCCGGCCCTGGTGGAAATCTTCTGCCGCCTGGTCGAGCCGATCGAGCTGCTGCTGCAGCGGCTGCCGGACGAGCCGCCCGCCGGCGCCGGGGATCGCGGCCTGCTGGCCTAGGCGCTATACTGCGCGGCCCGCGAAACGGCAGGCGCTGCCGCCGCGACACTTCCCCGAACCACGCCTTTCTGCGTGGTTCGTCGTTTATTGACGCGCCCTCGGGCGCCCGACGAGAGGCACGACGATGAGCGCACTGGTAGGCGTGATCATGGGCTCCAAGTCCGACTGGTCCACCCTCAGCCACACCGCCGACATGCTCGAGAAGCTGGGCATTCCCCACGAGGTGACGGTGGTTTCCGCCCACCGCACGCCGGACCTGCTCTTCCAGTACGCCGAGCAGGCCGAGCAGCGCGGGCTGCGCGTGATCATCGCCGGCGCCGGCGGCGCGGCGCATCTGCCGGGCATGTGCGCGGCCAAGACGCACCTGCCGGTACTTGGCGTGCCGGTGCAGTCGTCGATGCTCTCGGGCGTCGACTCGCTGCTGTCGATCGTGCAGATGCCCGCCGGCGTGCCGGTGGCGACTCTGGCCATCGGCAAGGCCGGTGCGATCAACGCCGCGCTGCTGGCGGCGAGCATGCTCGGCCACGAATTCCCCGAGTACCACGCCGCGCTCAAGCGCTTCCGCGACGAGCAGACGCGTACCGTGCTCGACAATCCGGACCCGCGTCAGCCCTGAGCCGATCGGCTCGTCATCGACAAAGCAGGTGGAACCATGAAAATCGGTGTGATCGGTGGCGGCCAGCTGGGCCGCATGCTGGCCCTGGCGGGGACTCCGCTGGGCATGACCTTCGCATTCCTCGACCCGGCGCCGGATGCCTGTGCCGCGGCGTTAGGCGAGCACCTGCGCGCCGATTACGACGACAAGGACCACCTGCGCCGGCTGGCCGACGAGGTCGATCTGGTGACCTTCGAATTCGAGAGCGTGCCGGCCGAGACCGTGGCCTTTCTCTCGCAGTTCGTGCCGGTCTACCCGAGTGCCGAGTCGCTGCGCATCGCCCGTGACCGGCTGTTCGAGAAAAGCATGTTCCAGGAGCTGGGCATCCCCACCCCGGCGTTCGCCGACATCCAGTCGCAGGCCGACCTCGATGCCGCGGTGGCCAGCATCGGCCTGCCGGCCGTGCTCAAGACGCGTACCCTCGGCTACGACGGCAAGGGCCAGAAGGTCCTGCGCAGCGCGGCCGACGTGGCCGATGCCTTTGCCGAGCTGGGCAGCGTGCCCTGTCTGCTGGAAGGCTTCGTGCCCTTTACCGGCGAGGTCTCGCTGGTGGCCGTGCGCGGCCGCGATGGCGAAACCGCCTTCTATCCGCTGGTGCACAACACGCACGAGACCGGCATCCTGCGGCTGTCGGTGGCCAGCAGCAATCACCCGCTGCAGAAGCTCGCCGAGGACTACGTCGGGCGGGTGCTGGACAAGCTCGACTACGTCGGCGTGCTGGCCTTCGAGTTCTTCGAGGTCGACGGCGGCCTGAAGGCCAACGAGATCGCGCCGCGGGTGCACAACTCCGGGCATTGGACCATCGAAGGCGCCGAGTGCAGCCAGTTCGAGAACCACCTGCGCGCGGTGGCCGGCCTGCCGCTGGGCTCGACCGCCAAGCTCGGCGAGAGCGCGATGCTCAACTTCATCGGCGAAGTGCCGCCGGTGGACAAGGTCATCGCCATCGAAGACTGCCATCTGCACCACTACGGCAAGGCCTTCAAGGCCGGGCGCAAGGTCGGCCACGCCACCCTGCGCTGCCCGGACCGGGCCACCCTGGACCGGCAGATCACCGCCGTCGAGTCGCTGATCGGGCGCGGCTGAGCGCAGGCCGCGGGGGTGGAGGCGCGCCGGGGCGCGTTCTTCCACCCTACGGGAACGGCCAGTGCGTGTACCGGCGGCCAGGCGCAGCCGTGCCGGGTCCGCCCGGTCGTCAGGCCTGCAAGTGCCGTCGTAGAACTGCCGGTGCCGGGGCGGGGTCCACTGCTTACCTTTTCGGACCTCGGAGACTGAGCCATGGGCATCATCGGAACCATCATCATCGGCCTGATCGTCGGCCTGATCGCACGCTTTCTCAAACCCGGCAACGACAGCATGGGCTGGATCATGACCATCCTGCTCGGGATCGGTGGCTCGCTGCTGGCGACCTACGGCGGCCAGGCGCTGGGCCTGTACGAGGCGGGCGAGGGCGCCGGCTTTATCGGCGCGGTGGTCGGTGCGATCATCCTGCTGGTGATTTACGGCGCGGTGACCAGCCGTAAGCACTGATTTCGCCGGGGCCGCTCCCGGCGGCCCCCTTTACGCCAGCCAGCCTTTGCCGCCATGCGCCGATTCCTTGCCTGCCTGCTCTTCTGCTTCGCCTCGCTGACCCACGCCGCCCCGGCCGAACTCGACTGGCTCGAACTGATGCCCGCCGAGGACCGCAAGGCGCTCGAGGAGATGCCCGAGATCGAGCACGACTCGCCCGAGAACCTGGGTTTCAGCGATGCCGGCGGGCTCAAGCAGGGCGCCGGGCTGCCCGAGGTGATGTATTCGGCGCGGACGGTGCCGGCGCTCGCCGGGCGTGCCATTCGCCTGGGCGGCTACCCGGTGCCGCTGGAGACCGATGCCGCCGGGCGCAGCACCGAGTTCTTTCTGGTGCCCTATCCGGGGGCCTGCATCCACGTGCCGCCGCCGCCGCCCAACCAGATCGTGCTGGTGCGCCTGGCCAAGGGCATCGAGCTGGGCGACATCTACGCGCCGCTCTGGGTCGACGGCGTGCTGCGCATCGAGCCGGTGAGCAATGCGCTTGCCGAGGCCGCCTACGCCATCGATGCCGACGCCGTGGTCCCGGTCGACGAAGCGGACCTGGAGTAAGCCCCGCGTGCCGCTCGCTGCGAACCTGCGCCAGCGCCTGCGCGAGCTGGCCGCGACGATCGAGGGCATCGACCGGGCGGTCTATGCGCAATTCGACAAGGACCCGCTGGAGCCGATCATCGGCCTGGGCGATGCGCAGGCGCCGCTCGCCTTCTTCGGCCGCGACCCGGGGCGCGAGGAGGTACGTCACGGCGAGCCGTTCGTCGGCGCCGGCGGGCAGCTGGTGCGGGGTGGGCTGCATCGGCACCTGTACGGCACGGAACTGCCGGATTTCGCCGCCTCGCTGGCGGTCGGCCGGCCGTTCTTCTGGGCCAACACCGTGCCCTACAAGCCGCTCGGCAACCGGGCCTGGTCGATGGCGGTCAAGCGGCGCTTCCACCCACTGATGCGTGAGCTGCTGATCGAATCCTGGCAGGGGCGCGACATCGTCACCCTCGGGCGCGAAGCCTTTCTCTGGTTCGGCATCGATCAGCCGCGCGAGGAGCGTCGGCGCCTGGAGGCCTTCTGGGCCGACGAGCGGCGTTTCGAGCGCAGCCTGCCGGTCCGCCTGGCAGACGACCGGGGCGGCAGCCGCGAATTCGTCCTGCACCCGCTGCCGCACCCTTCGCCGCGCAACCTGGCCTGGTACGGGCGCTTCGCCGAGCTGCTCGAGGCACGCCTGCAGCAGCTCGGCGTGGCGCGGCCGGGCTGAGCGCTCAGAACGTCAGGCAGATCTTGCCGAAGTGGCGGTTGCTCTCCTGGTAGCGGAAGGCGTCGCAGATCTCGTCGAGGGCGAAGCAGCGGTCGATCACCGGGCGCATGCCGTTGGCGTCGATCGCGCGGATCATCTGCTGCTGCTGGGTGCGGCTGCCGACCAGCACGGCCTGCAGGCGTAGCTGGCGCACCAGGGCCTCGACCAGAGGCAGCTCGCCGCCGACCCCGGTGAGGATGCCGATTACCGCGATATGCCCGCCGATGCGCGTGGCGGTCATCGACTGGGCGAGTGTCGCCGGGCCGCCGACTTCGATCACGTGGTCGACGCCGCGGCCATCGGTCAGTTCACGCACCCGCTCGCCCCAGTTCGGCGTGCTGCGGTAGTTGATCAGATGGCTGGCGCCGAGCTCGGCCATGCGCGCCAGCTTGTCGTCGCTCGAGGACGTGGCGATCACCGTGGCTCCGGCCATGCGGGCGAACTGCAGGGCAAAGATCGATACGCCGCCGCTGCCCTGTACCAGTACCGTCTCGCCGGGCTTGAGCGCACCATCGGCCATCAGCGCGCGCCAGGCGGTCAGCCCGGCGGTGGTCAGGGTCGCCGCCTCGGCGTGGCTCCAGCCCCTGGGTGCGTGGGTAAAGGCGGTGGCCGGCGCGGTCACCTGTTCGCGTGCATAGCCGTCGATGCCATCGCCGGGCACGCGGACGAAACCTTCGACGCAGGGCTCGCCGTCCAGCCAGTCGGGAAAGAAGGTGCTGACCACCGCATCGCCGACCTTGAAGCCCTCGACCCCGGAACCGACGGCGATCACTTCGCCGGCGCCATCGGCCATCGGAATGCGCGGCTCGCTCGGTCCCCACATGCCGCTGACCACGGCGAAGTCGTGGTAGTTGAGCGAGTTGGCGTGCAGGCGCACGCTGATTTCGCCCGCGCCGGGTGCCGGCGCCTCGTGGATGCCGACCACCACCTGGTCGTAGCCACCACCGGGTTGAACGTAGATCGCCTTGCTCATGCTGCTGCTCCGTTGCAGTTATCGATACCGAATTCTGGACCCTTGCCGCGCACGCGGCAGTAGGCCCTTGGTCGCGGCAGGCTACGACTCGCCGAGCGCTACCACCAGCTTGCCGAAGTTGCGCCCCTCGAGCAGGCCGATGAACGCCTCGGGTGCGTTTTCCAGGCCCTGCACCTGTTGCTCGCGGTACTTGATGCGGCCATCGGCGTACCAGGCGCTCATGTCGCGGTAGAACTCGTCGTAGCGGTGCCCATAGTCGTCGAAGATGATGAAGCCCTGCATCCGCAGGCGCTTCTTCAGGATGGTTTCGAGCAGCAGCGGCAAGCGGTCCGGGCCGTCCGGCAGGCCGGTGGCGTTGTACTGGGCGACCACGCCACAGACCGGCACGCGGGCGCGACTGTTGAGCAGCGGCAGCACGGCATCGAACACCGCGCCGCCGACATTCTCGAAATAGATGTCGATGCCCTTCGGGCATTGCCGCGCGAGCTGGTTGGCGAAATCCTCGGCGCGGTGGTCGATGCAGGCGTCGAAACCGAGCGTCTGCACTGCATGCAGGCATTTGTCGCGCCCGCCAGCGATGCCCACCACGCGGCAGCCCTTGAGCTTGGCGATCTGCCCGACCGTGGCGCCGACCGGGCCGGTGGCGGCGGCGACCACCAGGGTTTCGCCGGGCCTGGGCTGGCCGATGTCGAGCAGCCCCATGTAGGCGGTGAAGCCGGGCATGCCGAGCACGCCGAGCGCATGCGAGGGGTTGGGCATGTCCGGCGCCAGGCGCAGCAGGCCCTTGCCGTCGGACAGCGCGTATTCCTGCCAGCCGCTGGCGCCCAGCACCAGGTCGCCCGGCTGGTAGTCCGGGTGCCGCGACTGCACCACGCGCGACACGGTGCCGCCGACCATCACCTCGCCGACGGCCATCGGCGGCGCGTAGGACGGCCCTTCGCTCATGCGCCCGCGCATGTAGGGGTCGAGCGAGAGGTAGAGCGTGCGCAGCAGCAGCTGGCCCTCGGCCGGCTCCGGCAGCGCTGCGCTCTGCAGGCGGAAGTTCTCCGGCGTGGGCGCGCCGTGCGGGCGCGAGGCGAGGTGGATGCTGCGGTTCTGCTGGCTCATCGGTGGCTCCTGCGAGGGGTCATCAG
Source organism: Stutzerimonas balearica DSM 6083 (assembly GCF_000818015.1). Classification (NCBI taxonomy): domain Bacteria; kingdom Pseudomonadati; phylum Pseudomonadota; class Gammaproteobacteria; order Pseudomonadales; family Pseudomonadaceae; genus Stutzerimonas; species Stutzerimonas balearica. Next base: position 4,173,289 of record NZ_CP007511.1, on the reverse strand, counting down.
CTTGGGAACCCGTCGGCCGGCGCATGTTCCCACCGCCCTGCGGCATTGCCGACTGGCGCCCGCCCGGCGGCGTGCCACACTTTGCGCATGACCCCCTGCGTGAGGTGCCGTCATGTTCCGGACATTCTCCTTCGCCATGCTCGCCCTGGGCATGGCCCTGCTCGGCGGCTGTGCCTCGCCGAGCCAGATCACCCTTACCGATGGCCGGCAGATGCAGAGCCTGGATACGCCCGAATACGACGAGGACACCGGCTTCTATGAATTCGAGCAGGCCGATGGCCGGCGCATCCGCGTGAACCGCGACCAGGTGCAGAGCATCCAGACCCTCGACTGACCACATGAGGTGCCCTTGGCCCAACGCAACGGACTACCGCCGATCACGCCGCATACGCTGCGCGAGCTGGCCTTCGATCAGTCGATCCGCTGGTCGAGCCGCAATGACGACATCTGGCAGGCCATCGACGAGGACCTCTGGGACCTGACGCACAACCCCTGCCTGGTCCTGAGCACGGTGCCCGACCGGCAGCTGGCCGAGCTGCTGCGCCGGCCGGAATTCCATGGGCGGGTGCGCGAACTGGTAGAGCGCCGCCGTGCCGAGGCCGCGCAGCCGACCTGGTTCGCCGAGCGCGCCGTCGATGATGCGCTCGCCTGCGTCGCCTACTTCTCCATGGAATACATGCTCAGCGAGGCGCTGCCGATCTATTCCGGCGGGTTGGGCAACGTCGCCGGCGACCAGCTCAAGGCCGCCAGCGACCTCGGCCTGCCGGTGGTCGCGGTGGGCATGCTCTGGCAGCACGGCTACTTCCGCCAGGGCATCGATGCCGACGGCCGGCAGCAGGCCCTGTACCCGGTCAACGACACGCGGCAGTTGCCGGTCGAACCGCTCACCGACCTGGCCGGCCGGCCGCTGCGCCTGGCCTTTCGCCTGCCCGGGATGCAGCTGTGGATTCGCGGCTGGCAGGCGCGCGTCGGCCGTTGCCGATTGCTGCTGCTCGACACCAACGAGCCGGCCAACCCACCGCAGGTTCGCCTGATCACCAGCCAGCTGTACGGCGGCGACCGGGAGATGCGCCTGCGTCAGGAGATCGTGCTGGGCATCGGCGGCTGGCGCCTGCTCGAGGCTGCCGGGCTGACCCCGGAGGTGTGCCATCTCAACGACGGGCATGCCGCCTTTGCCGTGCTCGAGCGGGCGCGCAGCTACATGGCGGCGCGCGGCGTGCCCTTCGAGGTGGCGCTGGCCGCGACCCGTGCCGGCAACCTGTTCACCACGCATACGCCGGTCGAAGCCGGCTTCGACCGCTTTCCCGCGGCCCGCGTCAGCCAGTACCTGGGCCGCTATGCCGAGGCGGAGCTGGGCATCGCCGCGCGCGAGCTGCTCGCATTGGGCGGGGCGGCAGCGGACGACCCGCAGGCGACCTTCAACATGGCCTGCCTCGCCGCACACGGCTCCGGCGCGGTGAATGCGGTCAGCCGCCTGCACGAGGCCACCAGCCGCTTCATCTTCCGCGGGCTGTACCCCCGCTGGCCGCTGGCCGAAGTGCCCATCGGCCACGTGACCAACGGGGTGCACCTGCCGACCTGGCTGTCGTCCGACGCCGAGCAGCACTGGTTCGAGCTGCACGGCGACGAGATCCCCTGGCGCGGTGGCGACAGCGTGGTAGCCGACCTGCTGGCGCGGGTCGACGATCACTGGCTCTGGCAGATCCGCCAGCACGCGCGGCATGAGCTGCTCGCCTTTGTCTGCGGCTACCTGGCGCGCAGCCTGGCGGTGCACGGGGCGACTGCCGAGTGCATTGCCGCGGCCGGCTGCGGGCTGGATGCCGAACGCCTGACGATCGGCTTCGCGCGGCGCTTCACCGCCTACAAGCGGCCCAACCTGCTGCTGCAGGACCCCGATCGCCTGGCGCGCATCCTCGCCGACCGCGAGCGCCCGGTGCAGCTGCTCGTCGCCGGCAAGGCGCATCCGGCCGACCGTGCCGGGCAGGCGCTGCTCGCCGAGTGGCAGCGCTTCATCGCGCGGCCGGACGTCGGCGGGCGCGTGGTGTTTCTCGAGGACTACGACATGCGGCTGGCGCGGCACCTGGTGCAGGGTGTCGACGTCTGGATCAATACGCCGCGGCGCCCCTGGGAGGCCAGCGGCACCAGCGGCATGAAGGTGCTGGCCAACGGCGGGCTGAACCTGTCTCAGCTCGACGGCTGGTGGGCCGAAGCCTATGCGCCGGACCTCGGCTGGGCGATTGGCGACGGCCTGGAGCACGACGAAACGCACGATGCGCGCGATGCCGAGCAGCTCTACAGGCTGCTCGAGCAGGAGGTGATACCGGAGTACTACAGCCGCGACGAGGCCAACCTGCCGCGTGCCTGGGTGCAGCGCATCCGCCGCAGCATGGGCGAACTGGTGCAGCGCTTTTCCGCCGACCGGGTGGTGCGCGAGTACACCGAGCAGTTCTACTTGCCGGCGGCGCGCGCCTACCGCGAGCGCAGCGCGGACGGCTCGGCCCGCGCCTACGCGCTGGCCGGCCGCATCCACCGGCTGCAGCGCCACTGGCCGCGGCTGGCGTTCGTCCGGGTCGCACTGGAGCCGCTCGGCGAGGGCTACCAGGCCAGCGTGGAGCTGGACCTGGGGCAGCTGTATGCCGACGACCTGCTCGTGCAGCTGTACGCCGATGCCTGCCAAGACTGGCCGGCCGAGTGCCTGACGCTGACTGCGCGCAGCGGTTCGGGGCCGCACTGGCTGTTCAGCGGCTCGCTGCCGGCCGGCCGCCCGGCGGCGCACTACACCGCGCGGGTGATCCCGGCGGCCTATGACGGCCTGCGGGTGCCGCTGGAACTGCCGCTGATTCTCTGGCAGCCCTGAGCGGCGCCCGCTGCGCCGGGCTCAGCGAACGATCGGGCAGCCGGTCGCCGCCTGCAGTTCGTCGAAGCTCACGCCTTCGGCCAGCTCGACGAGCGTCAAGCCCTGCTCGGTGACATCGAGCACGGCGAGGTCGGTGATGATGCGATCGACCACGCCGACCCCGGTCAGCGGCAGGTCGCAGGCCGGCAGGATCTTGTGCGCGCCGCCCTTGGCGGTGTGCTCCATCAGCACCACGACCTTTTTCACCCCGGCCACCAGATCCATCGCTCCGCCCATGCCCTTGACCATCTTGCCGGGGATCATCCAGTTGGCCAGGTCGCCCTTTTCCGAGACCTGCATGGCACCGAGGATGGCCAGGTTGATGTGGCCGCCGCGGATCATCGCGAAGCTCTGCGCGTTGTCGAAGAAGCTCGCCCCGGGCAGCGCGGTGACCGTCTGCTTGCCGGCGTTGATCAGGTCGGCGTCGACCTCCTCTTCGCTGGGGAAGGGGCCGATGCCGAGCAGGCCGTTCTCGCTCTGCAGCCAGACATCCATGCCTTCGGGAATGTAGTTGGCCACCAGGGTCGGCAGGCCGATGCCGAGGTTCACGTAGAAGCCGTCTTCCAGTTCCCGTGCGGCGCGTTGTGCCATCTGTTCGCGTGTCCAGGCCATGTTCAGCTCCTCACCGTGCGTTTTTCGATGCGTTTTTCCGGGTTCGGGTTGTGCACGATGCGGTGCACGTAGATGCCGGGCAGGTGAATCTGATCGGGGTCCAGCTCACCGGTCTCGACGATCTCCTCGACCTCGACGACGCAGACCTCGCCGGCCATCGCTGCCAGCGGGTTGAAGTTGCGCGCGGTCTTGCGGAACAGCAGGTTGCCGGCCTTGTCGGCCTTCCACGCCTTGACCAGCGCGAGGTCGGCGGTCAGCGATTCTTCCATGACGTACCACTCGCCGTTGAACTGGCGGGTCTCCTTGCCTTCGGCGACCAGCGTGCCGTAGCCGGTCCTGGTGTAGAACGCCGGGATGCCCGCGCCGCCAGCGCGCAGCTTCTCGGCCAGGGTGCCCTGCGGGGTGAACTCCAGCTCCAGTTCGCCGGAGAGGTACTGGCGCTCGAACTCCTTGTTCTCGCCCACGTAGGAGGAAATCATCTTGCGGATCTGCCGCGTCTCCAGCAGCAGGCCAAGGCCGAAGCCGTCGACGCCGGCGTTGTTGCTGATTGCCGTCAGGCCCTTGCGGCCGCTGTCGCGCAGCGCGGCGATCAGCGTCTCGGGAATGCCGCACAGGCCGAAGCCGCCGACGGCGACCGTCATGCCGTCTTCAACCAGCCCGTCGAGGGCGGCTGCGGCGTTGGGGTAGAGCTTGTTCATGGATCTCCCTCTTTGTTGTTGTCTTGTTCAGCGGGCGGCCCAGCCGCCGTCGATGTTCCAGGCGACGCCGCGGACCTGCGCGGCCGCGTCGCTGCACAGATAGAGCGTCAATTCGCCGAGCTGTTCGGGGGTGACGAATTCCAGCGAAGGCTGCTTCTCGGCCAGCAGGTCGTGGCGCGCGCGCTCGAGGTCGCCGTCGGCGCGGGCGCGCTCGTCGATCTGCTGCTGCACCAGCGGCGTCAGCACCCAGCCGGGGCAGATGGCATTGCAGGTGATCGGCTCCTGCGCGGTTTCCAGCGCGACCACCTTGGTCAGCCCGACCACGCCGTGCTTGGCCGCGACATAGGCGGCCTTGCCGGTCGAGCCGACCAGCCCGTGCACCGAGGCGATGTTGACGATCCGCCCCCAGCCGCGGCGCCGCATGCCCGGCAGCGCCAGGCGCGTGGTGTGGAACACCGAGGACAGGTTGATCGCCAGGATGCTGTCCCAGCGCTCGGGCGGAAATTCGTCGACCGGCGCGACATGCTGGATGCCGGCGTTGTTGACGAGGATGTCCAGTGCGCCGAATTCGCTTTCGACGAAGGCCACCAGCTCGGCGATCTGCTTGGGCCGGGCCATGTCGGCGGGGTGATGGCGCACCTGGCCGCCGGCGGCACGCACCGCGGCCAGCGCCGGCTCGGCATCGCCGAATCCGTTGAGCACCAGGTTGGCGCCGGCTTCGGCCAGGCGCTTGGCAATGCCCAGGCCGATGCCGCTGGTGGAGCCGGTGACCAGAGCGGTCTTGCCTGCGAGGTTCATGTTTGGCTCTCCTTGACGGCGCCGGCCCGGGCCGGCGCGCTGCACGTCAGACGATACCGGTAGCGTAGAACACACCGATGATGAAAAAGGCCGCGGTGGTGGCGATCAGGGTGATCGCGAAGATGTCCTTGTAGGACTCGCGGTGGGTCAGCCCGGTAACCGCCAGCAGGGTGATCACCGCGCCGTTGTGCGGTAGCGTGTCGAGGCCGCCGGAGGCCATCGAGGCGACCCGGTGCAGCACTTCCAGCGGAATCTGCGCGGCGTTGGCGGCGGCGACGAAGCTCTCGGCCATGGCCGCCAGCGCGATGCTCATGCCGCCGGAAGCCGAGCCGGTGATGCCGGCCAGCAGGTTGACGGTGATCGCCTCGTTGATCAGCGGGTTGGGAATCGCCGACAGCGCATCGGCCAGCACCATGAAGCCGGGCAGCGAGGCGATGACTGCGCCGAAGCCGAATTCCGAGGCGGTGTTCATCGACGCCAGCAGTGAGCCGCTGACCGCGCTCTTGGTGCCCTCGGCCAGCTTGCCGCGCAAGGTGGCGAAGCTTGATGCCAGCACCAGCAGGATGCCCAGCAGCAACGCGGCCTCCACCGCCCAGATGGCGGTCACCTTGCTGACATCGGTGGTCAGCGGCGCCGCCATGCCGGCGAGCTGCAGCACGTGGCTGTTGCCGTAGAGTTCGGGGATCCAGCGGGTGAACAGCAGGTTGGCCAGCAGCACCAGCAGCAGCGGCGAGAGCGCCAGCCAGGGGTTCGGCAGGGCGATGTCGTCCGGCGTCTGCGGTTCGTTGCGCAGGTTGGTGCCGTAGCCTTCGCCAGCGTGGCGGGCCTTGTTCGCCTGGCGCTTGAGATAGAGCATGCCGAGGCTGAAGACGAACAGCGTGCCGATCAGCCCGAGCCAGGGTGCAGCCCAGGTGGTGGTGTTGAAAAAGGTGGTCGGGATGATGTTCTGGATCTGCGGCGTGCCGGGCACCGCGGTCATGGTGAAGGTGAAGGCGCCGAGGGCGATGGTGCCGGGGATCAGCCGCTTGGGGATGTCGCTCTGGCGGAACATCTCGGCAGCGAACGGGTACACCGCGAACACCACCACGAACAGCGAGACGCCGCCGTAGGTCAGCAGCGCACAGACCAGCACGATCACCAGCATCGCCTGGCCGCCGCCGAGCAGGCGGATCGCCGCGGCGACGATCGAGCGCGAGAAGCCGCTCATCTCGATCAGCTTGCCGAACACCGCACCGAGCAGGAACACGGGGAAATACAGCTTGATGAAGCCGACCATCTTTTCCATGAAAATGCCGGTGAAGGCGGGCGCGACCGCACTGGGGTCGGTCAGCAGCACGGCACCGAGGGCGGCGATGGGGGCGAACAGGATGACGCTGTAGCCGCGGTAGGCGGCAAGCATCAGAAGCCCCAGAGCAGCAAGGGCGATGACTACACTCATCGTTCGATCTCCTGGCCTGACCACGGCGGGGCAATGGCAGACCTTCTTGTTGTTGTGGTTTGCGCAGGGCGCCTGGCGGAATAGCCAGTTTCGTGCCAATGATCTAACTTATTGTTTTTAAAGGAATTTTGCACGAATGCTGGATGCCCACTGGCATGCTGCGTCCCGTTTGTGGGATAGAAGCAGCCGGAGTCAGCGGCGGTGTCCATGAATCCGGGATAGATAGCTCATTCCCAGTTATGGGATTTGATCTCCTTATCGAGACCGGCGTTAACGCGAAAAGAGGCAATCGATGAAAACGCTCTATCTGGTGCGGCATGCCAAGTCGTCCTGGGACGACCCGACCCTGGCCGACCATGACCGCCCGCTGGCCAAGCGCGGCCTGCGCCAGCTCGAGGAGATCGGCCCCTGGCTTGCGGCGCGCGGCGTGCGGCCGCAGCGCCTGCTGTGCAGTACCGCCGCGCGCGCCCAGGCCACGGCACGTCCGCTGGCCGAGGCGATGGGCTATCCGCCGGAGGCCATCGACTACCAGGCGCGCCTGTATGCCTGTACGCCGGACGCGCTGCTGGCGGTGATCGGCGAACAGCCGGACGACCTGCAGAGCCTGATGCTGGTCGGCCACAACCCGGAGCTGACCGAGCTGGCCACGCGCCTGGGCGCGGGCATCGAGCATATGCCGACCTGCGCCGTCGTCGAGCTGGTCTTCGCATCCGGTCGCTGGGCCGGGATCGAGAGCCAGGCGCCCGTGCAGCGGCTGTTCCACCGGCCGACTCGCAAGCGCGAGCGCAAGGCCGGCGACTGAGCGGCGGACCTTCCACCGCCTGGCAGGATCAAACCCAGCGAACACCCGACCAGGATGGCCCCGTGCGCACACCGCTTCCTCTGCTCTTCAGCCTTCTCGTAACCCTGCTGCTCGCCGGCTGCGGCCTGCGCGAGCCGCAGCCCGCCGGGCCGACACCCGCCGAAGTGCGCGCCGAGCTCATGCGCCTGTTGCCGGGCAACCTGCGCGATCGCCAGGGCTGGGCGCGGGACATCCAGGCGGCCTTCACGACGCTGGAGATCGAGCCGAGCCGCGAAAACCTCTGCTCGGTGATCGCCGTCACCGAGCAGGAGTCGACCTTCCAGGTCGCGCCGCCCGTACCCGGGCTGGCGAAGATCGCGCGCGCCGAGATCGACCGCCGAGCCGCGCGCCTGCATATCCCGCAGTTTCTCGTGCGCGGCGCGCTCAGCCTCGGTTCGCCGACCGGCAAGACCTACGCCGAGCGGCTGAGCCGGGTGCGCACCGAGCAGGAACTGAGCGCCATCTTCGACGACTTCACCGGCATGGTGCCGCTCGGCCGCCAGCTGTTCGGCAGCCTCAACCCGGTGCGCACCGGCGGGCCGATGCAGGTCAGCATCGCCTTTGCCGAAAGCCGCGCAGGCGACTACCCGTACCCGATCGAAGGCAGCGTGCGCGACGAGGTGTTCAGCCGCCGCGGCGGCATGTACTTCGGTATCGCCCACCTGCTCGGCTACCCGGCCCATTACGACAAGTCGCTGTATCGCTACGCCGACTTCAATGCCGGTTGGTACGCCAGCCGCAACGCGGCCTTCCAGAACGCCGTGACCCGGGCCAGCGGCATCAAGCTCGCGCTCGATGGCGACCTGGTCATTCATGGCAGCAGCCGCGTGGGGGCCACCGAACGCGCGGTGCGCACACTCGGCAAGCAGCTGGATCTCGATGAAGACGAGATCCGCCGTGCCCTGTTGCAGGGCGACAGCCTGGCCTTCGAGGAAAGCGAACTCTACGAAAAGGTGTTCGCCCTGGCCGACCGGCGCGCCGGCAAGCGGCTGCCACGTGCGCTGGTGCCGGGTATCAAGCTGGAAAGCCCGAAGATCACCCGCAACCTCACCACCGCCTGGTTCGCCCAGCGGGTCGACGAGCGCCGCCGCCGCTGCCTCGCCCGCGGCGGCTAAGGCTCAGCGCTGTCGCTCGCCGGCCCTGCGCCCGTTGCGCAGCAGCCGGTACAGGTAAATCGCCACGATCGTGCCCAGCACGATGTTCGAGCCCGGGTCGAGGTAGTCGGCCACGCGATCGTACTCGGCATGCAGCAGATAGCCGGCGAGCGTCAGCACAAAGGTCCAGATCGCCGAGCCGGCAAGCGTGTAGAAGGCAAAGCTGGCAAAGGGCATCTGCGCGATCCCGGCCGGCACCGAAATCAGCGTGCGGATCGCCGGCACCAGGCGGCCAAAGAACACCGCCTTGCGGCCGTGCGCACGAAACCAGACCCCGGCCTCCAGCACATCGTCGCCCGACAGGGTCAGCCAGCGCCCATGCCGCGCGGCAAGCCGGCGCATGCGCTCCTCGCCGAGCCGCGCGCCGGCGTAATACCAGGGCAGCGCACCCAGAAACGAACCCAGCGTACCGGCCACCACCACGCCGAACAGATTGAGCTCGCCGCGCGCAGCCAGAAAACCGGCCAGCGGCATGATCACTTCCGAGGGAATCGGCGGGAACAGATTCTCGAGAAACATCAGCGCCAGGATGCCGAAATAGCCTCCCTGCTCGATCAGCCCGGTAATCGATTCGAACATGCTCGGTCACTCCAATGCGCCAGCCACACGGGCGCGCATTGCACCACGAAGGCGCCGGAGCGCACAGCGGATGGATGCATCTGGAAACAGGTGCGCTCGGCCGGGTGCCGTCCGCGCGATAACAAAAAAGGCCCGCATCGCTGCGAGCCTTTGGAAAGGATGGTGCGGCACCAGGAGTCGAACAGTAGGGCTTAAGACCGCGTAGATACGGCGATAAAGACTGTTTATGTCGTTCATGTATACCCAAACGTATACCCATCGGTTGACGCACATCAGTACTCGAAGGATCCGGCGTCCGGATTAGATAAAGGGACTTGAGTGGTGTCATTGTGCCGCTATTAGCATTTGTATATAAGGGCGCGGAACTGTCAATCGAAGTGGCCTAAGGCCTACGTACTGACAAATATGCCAAGGAGGCGATCCGATGAAATGTTTCACCATCCTATGTGCACTCGCAGCGGCCATGCTGCTTTCAGGATGTGTCTCCGACCCTTGGATGAAAGACGTTTCGGTGAGGTTGCCGGCGACTTCGTTTGATAACCAAGACGAGCAAATTCGCATTGGCTACCTAGCACGGTATCTGGCGGACGCGGATGCGCGGGCCCGCTTAGAGAGCCGTGTCTTAGAAACGGAGTATGTGCGGCAATGGGATGCAGTTGATCATTCAACATTCACATCCATGTCGGCAGATTTGGCTGTGGGGCAGTTTGGCTCGGCAGCAGGTGATGCGTTGGGCGCCTCTGTTCTAGTGCTCGGAATGCTGAGCGGAGACGGAAGCCTGAAGTATATCAGCCAGGCATTTATGCCTGATGAATTCGATGGCAAGCCGTTACGTACCTCTGAAGAGGTACGGGGCGCGCTGATGACAATGATGGATCGCCGCCTGCAGTCGGTTGCTGGAGCGCTGAACGCTAAGCTCGCTTGCTTCTACGGGTGTGAATCATCAAGCCGGATTTACCGCATGGTCCTCGGTGGGCAAGTGTTGGCGAGCCGTTATCCGTACCTGCCAGAGCAATTTCTTGTGGCGGTGAATATCGGAGAAGTTGAAGCTGTTACGTCGACCGACCCTATCAGCGCATTGGTCGGCTTCCCTGTGAAGTGGAAGACCCAGCAGGGAAACAGTGCTTCTGTTCGGATGTTCGACAAACCGGCCTTGCTGACCAGGGGGGCTCTCGAAATCGCTAGGGACAGTAATGGGTTTGTTAGTCCAGTAGGTTGGCGATCCATGGACCATACGACGATTGGCACGCAAGGGTTCTACCCCATTTCCACGGACGGTTTTGAAAAGGCTGAAAACTTCAAATCTTGCCGGGCGACTCTACGACGCATTCGTGGGTTATGAAACCGCTCGATGTAGTCGAATAAATCCGCCCGAGCTTCGTCACGTGTTCGATACGACTGATGGGAAACGCGCTCCCTTTTCAGCTGACCGAAGAAACCCTCACAAGCAGCGTTGTCGCCGCAATGACCGACGGCACTCATGCTGCAGACCAGCGTGTTGCGATTCAGAAAGCGCTGGTAGTCAGCACTGGTGAATTGGCTGCCGCGATCCGAATGCAGGATCACTGACCAGTGACCCTGGCGCTGCCAGACCGCCATCTCCACTGCTCGAATCACCATCTGCCGATCCTGTCGGTGATGCATCGACCAACCGATCACCAGCTTGCTGTACAAGTCGAGCACCACGCATAGGAAGAGTTTGCCTTCCAGCGTGGCTATCTCCGTGATGTCCGTGACCCACTTGCGCTCCGGTTCCGGCGCGCTGAAGTCGCGCTCCAGCAGGTTTTTCACGCCTGCTGGACGACCGCTGGCGGCTCTTCCAAAGCCACGTCGTTTCCGGCGTGGCCAGCCTTGAATCCGCTCAGCCGCCATCAGGCGAGCAACGCGATTCAGGCTGACGGTTTCGCCCTCGTCGCGCAGATCCTCGTGCATGCGTGGCGCTCCGATCACACCACGGCTGTCTTCGTGAATCTCCCGAATGCGCCTCACCAGGCGCGCATTCTCTTGAGCACGTGAGCTTGGATCGCGATCCTGCCAGGCGTAGTAGCCACTGGCAGAAACCTTCAGGCAACGGCACATCAGTCGTACCGGGTACTCGTTGCGGCAGCGCTGGATCACCGTGTACCGCTCGATGACTCCTTGGCAAAGTACGCTGCCGCGTCTCTTAAAAAATCACGTTCCTTGGTGACCCGGGCCAACTCGCGCTTGAGGCGGGCAAGCTCCTCATCCCGCGGGCTTCCCGTTCCAGGGAAGGCTTTCTCAGTGCCTGGTTGCGCCTCCCGCACCCAGCGTGTGAGCAGGTTGGGGGCAACGCCAATCTCCAGGGCTACCTGCCGGCAGCTCGCCCCTGAACGACGAACCAGCTCGATGGCTTCCCGCTTGAATTCGGGGCTGTATTTCTTGCGCTTCATGAACACTCCTTCAGCTCGACATGAGCTTACTCGAAAGTGTCCGTACTAACGGGGTAGAACCCCAAGCCGGAGAACCTGCTGAAGAGCGTCGCGGGTCTGTCGAAGCTTTGGGACGGTGCGCCAATTAGCAGGATGCGCGCGGCTGAAGGCGAGAGCGCAGCCCGTTGTGGATGTCGGCTAAGCGCTCATTTGATGATCCAGCCAATCGTGGCTGAGAGCGTGCTGCGTAACCCCGTAATGCGAGGGCAAGGCTTCTTGGCTCGCTTTTTGATCGCTTGGCCGCAGTCGTTAGCGGGGACTCGGCTTTACCGCAGTGCTGACCCGAACAACGACCCACGCTTCGTGCGCTACTGGGAGCGTATGAATCAGCTTTTGAGCCTAGGCCCTCGCATCGATAGTCGGGGGGATCTGGATCCACCAACGCTAACGATGGATGCGCCGGCAAAAAGAGCTTGGGTCGAGGCTCATGATGAGATCGAGACTGCTCTCGGGCGAGGAGGTGACTTCCAAGAAATAAAAGGCACCGCTGCGAAAGGAGCAGAGCACATTTTGCGTATCGCAGGAATTCTGGCGATCGTTGAAAACACCACTCTGCTGGCTGAGCCGCATTTGAGCCAGGCTACCGAACTCGTTCGCTGGTATCTGACCGAGGCACTACGCCTGACAAGCCCGGTGGTCATCGACCCTGATCTGCTGCTATCGCAGCAGCTGCTCGACTGGTTGCTTGAAAAAAACTGGCTAATGTTCGACGCAAGAAGTTTGCAGCGCGATGGACCTCGCTTCGTTCGGAAGAGCGCAAAAAAGCGCGACCTTCTGCTGACCGTGCTGGCACAACACCGCCAGGTTTTAACGGCGGATGGTAAGCACTTCCGAGTGAACCCACTGGCGACTTTGGCGACATCGGCGACTGAACCGCGAACGGTGGTCTAATGATGGCGACGCGCTGGCGACCTACTGCGACAGGGACACGGCCTTACCCATATGTCGCCGGGTGTCGCAGCTATCTCGCTCACGATGCCCGCCGTAAAAGGGGGCTTGTCGCCGCCGTCGCCGCCGTCGCCGCTGTCGCAGGACTGTCTGGTGTGCCGAATGCGTGCTCCACGTGCGTATTCCACGCCATTCAGTCACCCGTTCCACGGCCATCCGGCCAGGCAGTCGGGGCGCAACGACGCAGCGGCGGCATCGTAGGCCCGGGGTGGCTACGCGATTACTTAGCCATGGATTCCCAGGGAACCATCGATTCGCCCTACAAGTTGTTCCGGCAAGCGTCGTACGGCAGCCGGTCGAGATGGCATAGGTAGAGTCGGATCGTCTGTCGGGCCTGTTAGTTGTTCGCCAGCATTCAGCTGGCCGCCTAGGTGAAGCGCTGGCTATAGCGATTACACGATTATTCAGCGCGTTGCCGCTTTGTGTGTCCGAGGCAAGAGGATTCGGCCCCGGCCCTTGCGGATAACCAGATCGGTTTTTGGTGTGGCGGCTCATAAACTTGGAGAGAACGCCCAGTCGGATAGTAGAAACTATGCGGTGCTGTCTGTCTGAAGCAGACCGGATGGCTGCTCGGCGAGCGAGATCGTGACGCAACTGGCCAGCTTCCAGAGCCGCTCTTGCTACAGCTGCGAGTTCCGATAAATTGAGCGCAATTGCAGCCGAAGTCGCCGGTTAAGCGGCTGGGCCAGCCGGCGGTGCCCTTAACACCGGCAGCGCGCCATGAGTTTAAACCTGAATGGTTTGCCTCCGACTCAGGGGCGCGCGCACTTTTCGCGATATGACGAGTCGTTATCGACTGACGTGACCGAAAGCCCAGCTACGCCGGCAGACAGCGTTGCTCGTTCGCAACCATGGACTCAAGGCGCATCAACGTCCAATTCAATACTGCGTTGGCGGTATCCCTGGGTAGAATCTCCGGGCAACCAGAAACCATGCTTCAGTTCGCCGAATCCCGCTCCTTGATCTTACCGAGCAGCCAGGCGTCAAGTTCGCGAGCGACGTAGTAGCACGCGGCTTGGCGAGTATCACCGAACTTGATGCGCTTCGGGAAGGAGGGGTCGTTTTTGCGAAGCGTTTTAATACGGCCGGGGGTGAGACCGTAAATTTCTTTCAGCTGCGCTTGGGGAATCAGAGCCTGCTCGTGGTAAGCGATCGGTGATGACATTTGAACGTCTCCATAGTGATGACGCTCGTTATTTTCCGCATGCGCAGAGGCTCAGAGTCACGGCTAATTGCGCATCTCACGAAGTTTCCCCCCTTGCTTTTCTCAGCATGCTGAGCCTGTTTGCATGCGACTGACTTGCGATGAGCTGCCGGCAATTCCATATCACGCGCCTTGGCGAGGGATCTTGAGCCTCACTACGTTTCGAGAAACTGTCGCCTGGTTGGCAAAGTCATAGGGCGTTATGAAACCTCCCTGGATGGCATCCAGATAATCAGACCACCACTGGCACATTAGCCTCCGCTCCTCCAAGTGTTCCGCCTTATGGATATAGGCAGCACGCACCCCGTTGCGCTCCTGGTGACTCATCTGTCGTTCTACTGCATCACGGCTCCACAATCCTGACTCCATGAGTGCCGAGCAAGCCATAGTGAATCGCCCCGGGTTTCGTGGAGGCCTCAACTCTTGAGAAGATGAGGCCATGAGAAAGACTACGACCTACTCCCCTGAAGTCCGTGAACGTGCCGTGCGCATGGTTCTGGAGCATTTGAACGACTACGCCTCCGAGTGGGCCGCCATTGAAGCCATCGCGCCGAAGATTGGCTGTGCAGCGCAAACGTTGCATGGCTGGATTCGCCGTCATCAGACCGACGCAGGTCAGCGTCCAGGCCCGACCACCGAAGAGCGTGAACGCATCAAGGCGTTGGAGCGGGAGAACCGGGAATTGCGTAAGGCCAATGAAATTCTGCGTCTGGCCAGTGCGTATTTTGCCCAGGCGGAGCTCGACCGCCGCACCAAGTCCTGAGGGCTTTTGTCGATCAGTACCGTGACCGTCTCGGGGTCGAGTCGATCTGCCGTGTCTTGCAGATCGCCCCGTCCGGTTACCGCAGACATGCGGCCCAACTGCGTAATCCGGCACTGCGTTGTTGCCGTGCTCAGCGCGATGAGGCGTTGAGCTTGGAGATCCAGCGCGTGTGGGACACCAACATGCAGTGCTATGGCGCGGTGAAGATTTGGAAGCAGCTCCGGCGAGAAGGTATCGAGGCAGCCAGATGCACGGTGGAACGGTTGATGCGTCGAGCTGGATTGCAGGGCATAAGGCGCGGTCAGGTCGTGCGGACAACGGTGGTCGGCGACAAGTCGCTCTGTCCGCTGGATCGTGTCCAGCGCCAATTTCATGCCGACCGCCCCAACCAGCTGTGGGTGTCGGATTTCACCTATGTCTCGACTTGGCAGGGCTGGCTGTATGTGGCGTTCGTGGTGGACGTTTTTGCGCGGCGCATCGTCGGCTGGCGAGTCAGTACCAGCATGAAGACCGACTTCGTGCTCGATGCCCTGGAGCAAGCGCTGTACGCCCGACAGCCACATCGTATGGGTGGCCTGATTCACCATAGCGACCGTGGCAGTCAGTACGTCTCAATCCGCTACACCGAGCGACTGGCAGAGGCCGGTATAGAGCCCTCAGTTGGGAGCAAGGGCGACAGCTACGACAACGCCTTGGCCGAGACTATCAACGGGCTGTACAAGGCTGAACTGATTTACCGTCAGTCATGGAAGAGTCGTGAAGCTGTTGAGATGGCGACCTTGAAATGGGTGCACTGGTACAACCACCAGCGGCTGTTGAGCTCAATCGGGTATATCCCGCCTGCGGAGGCTGAGGCAAACTTCCACCAGCAACAAACAGGTCAGGCCATAGCGGCCTGACTTAAACGAAACAGCCTCCACGAAACCCGGGGCGATTCATAGCTCGGAAACCATGACCACAAACCTCGGATCCGGTGTCATACCCCATGCGCCGCAGGGCAGCATTTACCGTGTTCTCGCTCATCGGTTTCCAGTACGAATGGTCACCTGGGAAGATCAACTCGAAACGCCCGGTAAGCTGATGAACACGTTCCAGCAGCGCCAGTGCTTGCCGGCTCAGGGGCACAAGATGTGGAGTACCCATTTTGGCTCCTCGGCCGGAATGTTTTACGCCCTCGATAGCCTGGCGCTCGGCGGGGATCGTCCACAATGCGCGTGCAAAATCAACTTCATCCCAACGCGCAAAGCGCAACTCACTAGAGCGGATGAATACCTGCAGAGTGATCTGAACAGCCAGGCGTGTTAGCGGTCGCCCGCGGTACGTATCCAAGCGCGCTAGCAACTCAGGCAGTCGCTCCATCGGCAGAGCGGGTCGGTGAACGGTTTTGCGGGTCGCAGTAGAGCCGTGCAAATCGTTGGCAGGATTAGTATCGATAAGTCCTTGTTGTACGGCCATACGCAAGATACTGGTGATGTACTGACGGAGTCGGCTGGCCGTTTCCAGGGTATCGCGACCCTCAGCTACCTTAAGTGGCGCCATCAGGTCCCGCGTTTTCAGTTCCGAGACAGGGCGCGCTCCGAGAGTGGGGAACAGGTGCTGCTCCATCCGACGTAAAACGGTGGTGGCGTGGTGTGGCTTCCATTTCCGAGCGCAGACGCTGTGCCAGGCTCTGGCTACGGCCTCGAAGGTATTGATACGGGCATTAGCTGCCTGAATTTTTGCTTCCTTGGCCGCTTCCATGGGGTCATGCCCGGCCGCCAGCAACCCCAGGGCTTCGGACCGACGAGCACGAGCGGCTTTCAAGCCAAGGGCAGGGTAATTGCCAAAGGTCGCCAGCCCTGCACGGCCATCAGGCCGTCGGTACTTGAAGCGCCACACCTTCGTGCCATTTCTCCTGACCAGCAGGAAAAGTCCCTGTCCATCGAACAGGGTGTAATCGCTGTCGCGGGGTTTGGCAGCTTCGCATTTGGGATCGGTTAGCGGGGTTACAACACGTGCCATAGGTATATGAATCCTTGTCGAATCGACATATACCCACTCGTATACCTTAGTCGGCGCGCTGTACAACCCCATATGAACGCTTACAGACCTACCTAGAAACGACAAGCCCCGCACATGGCGGGGCTTTGAGCACGCTTTCGGATCATACGAACCCATCTGAAAGCATAGAGATGGTGCCGGCACCAGGAGTCGAACCCGGGACCTACTGATTACAAGTCAGTTGCTCTACCAGCTGAGCTATACCGGCAAACCGGGCGCCATTATAGCCATTGGCGTCGGCGAGTAAACCGTTATTGGCCAGGTACTTGCGTGGCCGGGCGTTCGGCGAGCAGGAGCAGGTTGCGTGGGGTTAGGTCGCTGGGGCAGAAGGTGCCGAGGCGTACCCGGTAACCCGCTTCTTCGAGGAACAGCGCGCGGTCGAGCAGCAGCCAGATTTCCAGCGGGCGGCGGAACAGGGCGCGAACCAGTTCGAGGTTGCGTACTTCGGCCAGGCGTTGCCAGCCGAGCTGTTCCAGCGCTGCCCAGTCCTGTTCGCCGGGCGCGTTCAGGCCCTTGAGCGTGGCGAGGTGGCGGCAATAGTCGGCGAATGGCTTGCGCAGCCAGGCGGTTGATAGCGAAGGAGTCGGCAGGTAGGCATCGACGCCGCGCAGTCGGCGCTGCAGTTCATCGAAGCCCAGCCGCCAGGCCATCGACTGGTCGCGGTCGCGACGCTCGCGGGCGCCGGCGGTTACGGTTTCGCTCAGCGGCAGGCCGAGGTCGTCTCGGCTCAGGCGCAGGGCCGAATCGCGCGCCAGCTGCGACAATGCGTGGTAGGTCGGCGCCTGGATGCGGTTGTAGCAACAGGGCGAGAGCGCCAGTTGCCGGCATTCGCGCACGACCGTCAGTTGCAGCAGGCGCACGTGCAGATCGCCGCAGGCGTGCAGGGCGATGGCCGTGTGCTGCGGCTGCAACACCGTGGCACAGCTGTCGGCGAGCACGTCCTGGCCGCGATGGTCGGCGGAGATGCCGAGGCGGGCGCTCAGGCGGGCGCCCTCGCGGACCAGTTCGGCATCCCATTCCAGGCAGGTCAACGATGCGCCCTGGCGGGCCAGGTAACGGCCGAGGTGGCCCTTGCCGGCGCACCAGTCGAGCCAGTGCGCAGGGCGCTCGGTGAATTGCAGGCGTGCAGCGAAGGCCTCGATCTGCTGCCACTTGCGGCCGGGGACGTCGAGCTGTTGGCGATGCTCGCCAGCGGGCGCAGGGTGGCCGGGCAGCGGCTCGACCTCACTCAGACGGCGGGCCTGCTCGGCCAGCGCGGCAAAGGGGGCCGGTGCCTTGAGCATGGCCGGGTCGCGCTGGACGGCTTCGGCATCGTTCAGCGAGCGGCTGCGCAGCCAGGCCGCGAGTTCCGGATGGTCGTCCTCCCAGGCCAGCCGCCGCTCGACGAACGGCCGCGGTCGCCAGAGCGACTGGTGTTCGAGAAGAAACGCGTCCAGCGCGCGGAAACGTTCGGCAAGCGGGGTTCGGCTGGGCATGGCGGTGTGGTGGTCGGGCGGGGCTGCGATTGTCGCGCATTACAGCGGTACGGAAAATGAAACGCCCGTCGGGTGACGGGCGTTGTGGGCTCAGTTGCCGTAGACCTGCTCGGGTAGCCAGGTGATGAGGTCGGGCCATAGGTAGGCGATCACCAGCATGGCGATCTGGATACCGATGAAGGGGATCACCCCCTTGTACATGGTGCTGGTCGGCACGCTGCGCGGTGTCACCCCGCGCAGGTAGAACAGCGAGAAGCCGAACGGCGGGGTGAGGAAGGAGGTCTGCAGGTTCAACGCGATCATCACGCCGAGCCAGATCGGGTCCAGGCCCATGGCCAGGAGAATCGGCCCGACGATGGGCACCACGACGAAGATGATCTCGATGAAGTCGAGGATGAAGCCGAGCAGGAAGATCACCAGCATCACCACCAGGAAGGCGCCGAGCACGCCGCCGGGCAGCTGGTTGAGCGCGTGCTCGATCATCATCTCGCCGCCGAAGCCACGGAACACCAGCGAGAACAGCGAGGCGCCGATGAGGATGAGGAACACCATCGAGGTGATCTCGGTGGTGCCGCGGGCGACCTCGCGCAGTTGGCCGAAATCGAGCTGGCGCTTGGCCAGCGACAGCAGGGTGGCACCCAGCGCGCCGATCGCAGCCGCTTCGGTCGGTGTGGCGTAGCCGGCGAGGATGGAGCCGAGCACCGCAGCGATCAGCACCAGCGGCGGCAGCAGGGCACGGAACAGCTTGCCCCATTCGATCGGCCCCAGCTCCGATTGCGGCAGCGCTGGCAGCTTCTTCGGCTGGAAGATGGCGATTGCGATCAGGTAAAGGATGTACAGGCCGACCAGTGTCAGGCCGGGAATCAGCGAGCCGACGAAGAGGTCGCCGACCGAGACGGTCTTCGGCGAGAAGATGCCCATCTTCAGCTGGGCCTGCTGGTAGGCGCTGGACATCACGTCGCCGAGCAGCACGAGGATGATCGACGGTGGAATGATCTGCCCCAGGGTGCCGGTCGCGGCCAGGGTGCCGGTGGCGACCGCCGGGTCGTAGCCGCGGCGCAGCATGGTCGGCAGGGCCAGCAGGCCCATGGTCACCACGGTGGCGCCGACGATGCCGGTACTGGCGGCGAGCAGCGCGCCGACCACGCAGACCGAGATCGCCAGGCCACCGCGCAGGGTGCCGAACAGGCGTGACATCGATTCGAGCAGGTCCTCGGCGACGCGCGATTTCTCCAGCATCACGCCCATGAAGACGAACAGTGGCACGGCCAGCATCGTCTGGTTGTTCATGATGCCGAAGATGCGGTTGGGCAGCGCATGCAGGTAGCCGACATCGAAGGTGCCGGTGAGCACGCCGGCGCCAGCGAACAGCAGGGCCATGCCGCCAAGGGTGAAGGCCACCGGGTAGCCCGACATCAGCGCGATGCAGATGCTGACGAAAAGGGTGATCGCCATGATCTCAGCCATGCTTCACCTCCGCTTGCTCTTCCGGCAGGCGGCCGGCGAGGCGATAGCCGACCTTGATCAGGTCGGCGATCGCCTGCAGCGCGAGGCTGAGGACCAGCACCAGGATGATCGTCTTCTGCAGGTAGACGAACTTCAGCCCGCCCGATTCGCTGGAGCTTTCGAACGTGGCCCAGGAATTGGCCACGTAGTCCCAGCTGTTCCAGGCGAGGAACAGGCAGACCGGCAACAGGAACAGCACATGGCCCAGGCCGTCGACCAGCGCCTGACGGCGGGCGGGAAACTTCTGGTAGAAGATGTCGACGCGCACGTGGCCGTTGCGCTGCAGCGTCCAGGCGGCGGCGCCCATGAACACCAGCGCGTGGGCGTACATGACGGCTTCCTGCAGGGCGATCGCGCCGATGCCGAAGCCGTAGCGCAGGATCACCACGATCGCGGTGCCGACGACGAGAAACAGGGTCAACCAGGCGCACAGCTGGCCGAGGCGCTGGTTCAGCGCATCGATGAGGCCGGCCGCGCGGAGCAAGGGCGGGTGGCTAGGGGACATTTGGCAGTCCTTCTTGTAGGGCAGCAAGGGTGGGCGGGTTGGCGATTCTTGCAGTAGTGGCGTTTTGCATCAATCGCCGGCGTCTCATACCAAGTATGGGCTAGGCTTGGAACGCTGGAGCCTCTAATGTTGTCCGGCCTGGCGTTGCGCTTGGCCGAGGCGGGCAGGTGCGAGGAGACCAAGCCATGAGCGCGCCGGCCCCGACCGAGTTTGCGTCGAATCGCTCGCCGATCGACCAGGCAACAAGCTTTCTCTGTGCTGCGTTACAAGACAAAACAACAAGGAGCATCGAATGAAACGTCGCGACATTCTCGCCGCCGCCGGTGTTGGCCTGGCGGCCACGGCCCTGGCCGGCTGCAACGACAAGAACGAAACCGCCGGCGCCGACAAGCAGGCGGCCGAGCAGCAGACCTTTACCTGGAAGATGGTCACCTCCTGGCCGAAGAACTTCCCGGGCGTCGGCGTTGGCGCCGAGCGCTTTGCCAAGCTGGTCAACGAGATGAGCGGCGGGCGCCTGAACGTCAAGGTCTATGCGGCAGGCGAGCTGGTCCCGGCGCTGGAAGTCTTCGATGCGGTCTCGCGTGGCACCGCCGAGCTCGGCCACGGCGCACCCTACTACTGGAAGGGCAAGGTCCCGGCTGCACAGTTCTTCTGCGCGCTGCCGTTCGGCCCGAACGCCCAGGAAATGAACGCCTGGCTGCATCGCGGCGGCGGCATCGAACTCTGGGAAGAGGTGTACAAGCCCTTTGGCGTGCTGCCGATGGCCTGCGGTGCGACCGGCGTGCAGACCGCCGGCTGGTTCAACAAGGAAATCAACTCGGTCGATGATTTCAAGGGCCTGAAGATGCGTACCCCGGGCCTGGGCGGCGAAGTGCTGACGAAGATGGGCGGTACGGTGGTCAACCTGCCGGCGGGCGAGATCTTCACCGCGCTGCAGACCGGCGCCATCGATGCCACCGAGTGGATCGGCCCGTACAACGACCTTGCCCTCGGCCTGTACAAGGCGGCCAAGTACTACTACACCCCGGGCTGGCAGGAGCCGAACGTCACCTTCGAGCTGGACGTCAATCTCAAGGCGTGGGAAACCCTGCCGGACGACCTCAAGGCCATCGTCCGCGCCGCCGCGCGCGACGTGAACGGCGACATGCTCGATGACTACAACGCCAAGAACATGGAGGCGCTCGAGCAGCTGCGCGCGCAGGGCGTCGAGGTTCGTCGCCTGCCGGATGAAGTGCTGGCGCGACTGAAGGAGGTCGCCGCCGAGGTGGTCGAGGCCTCGGCCAAGGCCGACCCAGTGGCAGCCAAGGTGTGGGAGCAGCAGAGCGCCTATCTCAAGCGGCTCTATGCCTATGCCGAGCTGAACGAGAAGGACATCTACAACATCCGCGGCTGATCGCCGGGCGACACAAGAACGCCACCGCGGCAACGCGGTGGCGTTTCTTTTTTGCGCTCCCGAAAACCGCGTGCGCTCAGCTTTCCAGCGTCGCGTTCAGGCTGATCCGCGCGTTAAGCACTTTCGACACCGGGCAACCTTCCTTCGCCTGGTTGGCGATCTGTTCGAAGCGCGCCTGGTCGGCCCCGGGGATGCGTGCCTTGAGCGTCAGGTCGACGGCGGTGATGCTGAAGCCTTCGCCGTCCTTGTCGAGGGTGACCACGGCCTGGGTCTCGATGCGTTCAGCGGTCAGACCGGCCTGGCCGAGCATCATCGACAGGGCCATCGAGAAGCAGCCGGCATGGGCAGCACCGATCAGTTCCTCGGGGTTGGTACCGGGGGCGTCTTCGAAGCGGGTGTTGAAGCCGTAGGGGTTGTCCTTCAGCGCACCGCTCTGCGTGCTGATGGTGCCCTTGCCGTCTTTCAGGCCGCCTTGCCAGACGGCCGATGCGCTCTTCTTCATGCTGCCTCCTCTGGAAAAAGGCCCGCATCAGCGGGCCGTGGGTCAACGTGGGGTCTGTTCGGCGGCCAGGATCGCGCGCGCCAGCTCCATGTCGCTGTTGGCCTGCAGATCGGGCCGTTCGCTGCGCAGGCGCTGCAGCGTGGCTTCCAGATGCGCGCCGCGCACCGCGCCGTCGGTGGCGACGAAGCTGCCGGCATCCTCGCGCAGGGCCAGCACCTGCTTTTCGTCGCGGAAGGTCATGTAGGTGGACGCCGTGGTCGCGCCTGACGACAGAATGTCACGCACGAGCCCGTCGGCCAGGGCGCTGCCGAGCGGAGCGGCAGCCAGGGTCAGCATGGCGAGAGTCTTGATTCGCATGATCGCATCTCCTTGGGTCACGTCTGTTCAGAGTGCGCAGCGAACCGCCGAGTTCCGGCGTGCCGGGACGCTCAGCTTTCGATCAGCTGGCGAATCCGGCTGGCCAGCTCGTCGATGTTGAACGGCTTGGCCAGCATGTCCATGCCGGGTGCGAGGAAATCCTTGCGCTGTTCGGCACTCGGCACATAGCCGGTGATGAACAGCACCTTCAGCGTCGGGCGGTGCTGGCGCGCGAGGTCGGCCAACTGGCGGCCATTGAGCCCGGGCAGGCCGACGTCGCTAACCACCAGGTCGATGCGCCGGTCGCTTTCGATGAAGGGCATGGCGCTTGGCGCGTCGCTCGCTTCGAGCACCTGGTAGCCAAGCTCGCGCAGCACCTCGATGACCAGCATGCGCACGGCGACTTCGTCCTCGATCACCAGCACGGTTTCGCCGTCCGCCTCGGGCGGCTGGGCCAGGGCCCGGCGCTGGGCATCGGCGGTGTGCTCGATGTGGTTGCGCGGCAGGTACAGGCTGATCAGCGTGCCTTCGCCGGGCGTGCTGTCGATGTGCACGTGGCCGCCGGTCTGCTTGGCGAAGCCGTAGACCATCGACAACCCGAGCCCGGTGCCCTGGCCGATCGGCTTGGTGGTGAAGAACGGATCGAACGCCTTGGCGATGACCTCGGCGGACATCCCCGAGCCGGTATCGGCAACGCTGAGCAGTACGTAGTCGCCAGCCTCCGGGCTGTCCGGTTCGCCCGGCTGCACCTGCACATTGCGCGTGGCGATGTTCAGGTGGCCGCCGTCAGGCATGGCGTCGCGCGAGTTGATGACCAGGTTGAGCAGGGCGTTTTCGAGCTGGTGCGCATCGGTGTAGGCCTGCCAGAGCGGCTCCTGCAGCGCGCTGTCGAGGCGGATGTGCTCGCCGATGGTGCGACGCAGCATGTCCTCCATCGAAGCCACCAGCTGGTTGACGTCCACCGGCCGCGGGTCGAGCGACTGGCGGCGCGCGAAGGCCAGCAAGCGGTGGGTCAGGGCGGCGGCACGGTTGGCCGAGGTCATCGCCGCATCGAGGTAGCGGCCGAGTTCGCCGAAGCGGCCGCTCTCGACGCGCCGCTGGATCAGGTCCAGCGCACCGAGCACGCCGGTCAGCATGTTGTTGAAGTCGTGGGCCAGGCCGCCGGTCAGCTGGCCGATGGCTTCCATTTTCTGCGCATGGCGCAGTGCTTCCTCGGCGCGTTCGCGCTCGGCCATCTCGATGTGCAGGCGGTTGTTGATCTGTGCCAGCTCGCGGGTCCGTTCGATGACGCGGCGTTCCAGGCTGTCGTTGAGTTCGCGCAGTGCTTCCTCGGCGGCGACCTGGGCGGTGACATCGGTGCTGGTGCCGAACCAGTGGGTAACCTGGCCATAGTCGTCACGGATCGGCAGCGCGCGCGAGAGGAACCAGCGGTAGCGCCCGTCCTTGCCACGCAGCGGAAAGGTTTCCTCCCAGATCGAGCCAATCGCAAAGGCGCGCTTGAGCGAACCGGTGACCCGCTCGCGATGCTCGGGATGCTGAACCGTGGCCCAGCCGAGCGCCCGCATGGCTTCAAAGGTGGTGCCGGTGTAGTCGTACCAGCGCTTGTTGTACCAGTAGATGCGCCCGGAGGGATCGGCCATCCAGGCGAACTGGCTCATGTTGTCGGCCAGGGTGCGGAACTGCTCCTCGCTTTCGCGCAGGGCGCGCTCGGCGCGCATGCGCTCGTCCGCGGTCCAGGCGCGGTCGGCGACCTCGCGGATGAAGGCGATCTCGTCATCCTGCCAGTGCCGCGGTGCCTCCTCGAGCAGCATCAGCGCCGCCGCCAGCTGGCCCTGCTCGAACAACGGCACGCAGACCAGGCTGGCGATGCGCCGCTCGGCAAAAAGCGCGGCCCGCGGCGCGGTGCGGGCGTCGTTGAGCACGTCGTCGATGACCACCAGTTCGTCGTTCAGCAGGTCGTAATGCAGGTCGCCGAAGTCGGCGAAGTACACGCGCTCGTTGCCGACGGCCGACAGCCCGTCGCTCCAGTAGCGCTCGATGGTGCCGGACAGCCCGCCGGGGTCGAGGTTGGTCAGCAGTACCCGGTCGATGCGCAGCGTGCTGCCGATGACCCTGACCGCGGCCTCGGCGATGGTCGGGCTGTCGTGCTCCTCGCGCAGCAGGTCGCCAAGCTCGATCAGTGCCGCCTGGCGCCGCTCGACCAGCCGCCGCTCGTTGATCTGCTCTTCGAGCAGGGCGTTCATCTGGCGCATGTGCTCGGCCGCGTTGCGCTCGGCGGTGACTTCGCGCGAGGTGCCGAGAATGCGCACCTCACCGTTGGCATCGAGCACGCGGCGCCCGCGGTTGGTCAGCCAGATGTAGTCATCGCTGCGCGGGTCGAGGATGCGGTAGTCGACATGGAATTCGCCGCCGTCCAGGCCCTGCAGGGCGCGGCGCAGAGCATTCAGCAGTTCGCCACGGTCTTCTGGATGGACGCGCTGCAGGACATCCACCGCGCTTGGCGTCGGGTCGTCCGGCTGCATGTTGGCGAGTGCCTTGAGCTGGTTGTCCCAGTGCAGGCTGCGGCGTGTCTCGTTGTATTCCCAGACGCCGATCGAGGCGATCTCGTTGGCCAGGCTGATGCGCTGCTCGGCCTCGCGCAGGGCATGCAGCGTGGCGATGCGCTCGCCTGCGGCGCGGATCCGCTCGGTGAGTTCTCTGACCAGCGCGATGTCGCCCGAGGGCCAGTCGCGCAGCTGGTTGCTGGTGAACAGCAGGAACAGCGTACCCGGTGCCTGCTCGGGCAGGGACAGCGGCGCCAGCAGCAGGGCCTGGCTGCCGAGACTGGCACCGAGCGTGGAGGTTGCGGGGTCACCGTCCGCCTTGAGGCTGACGATGCTGCCGGCGGCCAGCCGGGGCGCCAGGTCGAGCCCGCCGAGCGGGTGCCGGCCAAGGCGATCGGCGGCATTCGGCGCGCGCCATTGTTCGGTCAGTACCAGCGCATCGTCACCGTCCAGGTGGCCGAGGGCGATACCGTCGCTGTTGGTCAGCCGGCCGAGGCGAGCATCGAGCACGCAGCGCAGGTCGATGTGCTCGCTGCTGGCCTGCAGGCGGTCGCTGATGTCCAGCAGTAGCGCCTGCAGGGCTTCGCGGCGGGTGCGCTCGCTGACGTCGGCAAAGGTGCAGAGCGCACCCTGCAGCACGCCGTCGCGGTAGACCGGCACGACGCGGTATTCGACCGGCAGTGCGCTGCCGTCCTGGCGGAAGAACAGCTCGCGCTCGACATGGGCGGACTCGCCGCTGCGCGCGCTACGGTGGATCGGGCAATCGCGAACGTCGTAGGGCCGCCCGTCGGGGTGACTGTGGTGGATCACGTCGTGCAGCTGGCGGCCGAGCACTTCGTCGCGGCTGGCGAAGCCAAGCAGGCGCAGAAAGGCTTCGTTGCACAGCGTCACCCGGCCTTCGGTGTCGATGGAATAGAAGGCCTCGCTCGCCGAGTCCAGCAGCAGGCGCACATAGGCCTCGCTCTGCTCGCGAGCGATTTCCACCTGGCGCTGGCCGTCGCGGAGCACGCCGGCCTCGTCCTCACGCTGCAGGCGCAATTCGAAGAGCGCCATGACCTGGTCGGCCAGGGTCTGCAGCTGCCTGGCCTGTTGCGCGGGCAGCGGCTGCACCGCGGCATTCAGCACGCACAGCGTACCGAGCGGCCGGTGCTGCCCGTCGCGCAGGACGACGGCCGCGTAATGCCGCACCGGCGTACCGTCGCTCAGCGAGAGAGCCGTTGCGTCGTCGGCGGCGAACTCGACGAACGCCGCCGCGCTCGCGAGCGCCCGCGCACTGGGCGAGTGCTCCAGCGCCACCGGGCCGTCCGGTAGGTTCAGCGCCGCCAGCGTGACCTGATGCCCGGTGATCAGGTGGATCGCGACCGCAGGCGCCTCGCACAGCTGCGCGGCCAGCCCGAGCAGGCCATGCAGGCGTTCGACCAGTCGCGCATCGGGCGCGATCAGGCGCGCCGCAGCAGTCAGGCGGTCGGGGTCGTGCCAGAGGGCGGGGCTGGAAGATTGCTGGGTCAAGTGTCGTCGCTCGGCTGTCCGTTGCCTTTGGCCAGTGCGCCACTGGCAGGAGTGCGGGTGGTCTTGTGCATGGCGGTCACGGCTGCAGAAAACCCCAGCAACAGACTACATCAGCCCCGCATGGTTCAGCGCCCGGCCGCTGGTCGTGCCGCCGAGCGGTCGTCCTCTGCGGCCTCAGGGCTGGCTGCGCTCGGCCGCCTCGAGGGCCCGCAGCAGCGCGGCATCGTGGTGGTAGATGTCGGGATGGAAGAACAGCTCGCCGTCTTCCTGCGCTTCGGCCGTCCAGTAGGCCATGAGGATGGGCGTCGGCCGCGCCAGCCGGTATTCGTGGGTGCGGCCGCTTTCGAGCAGCTCGGCCACGTGCTCGCGCTCGCCATCCTGCAGCAGCAGGTCGACCAGATGCATGGCGTCCTGCACGCGCACGCAGCCGGAACTGGTGGTGCGTCCGGCGCGGGCGAACAGCGCCTGGCTCGGGGTGTCATGCAGGTAGACCGAGAAGGGATTGGCGAAGCGGATGGCCACGCGACCCAGCGGGTTCTCCGGCCCGGCGTCCTGGCGCAGCATGATGCCGCCGGGGTTGTGCCAATCGACCGTAGCCGGATCCAGCCGGTTGCCCTGGCGGTCGAGCACGCTCATGCGGCTGCGCGCGAGATACTCCGGATCCTGGCGGATCAGCGGCAGCTTGTCCTCGCGCAGGATGGTCGGCGGCACCGTCCAGGTCGGATTGAGAGTCAGGCGCGTCACGCGCGACTTGAGCGGTGGCGTGCGCCGCGCTTCGCGGCCGACCTGGGTGCGGGTGCGCCAGCGCGTCTGGCCGTCCTCGATATAGCTGAGCGAGGCGCCGGCGATGTTCACCAACAGCGAACGCGAGTCCAGCTCGGCCGCCAGCCAGCGCAGCCGCTCGAGGTTGATGCGCAGTTGATCGAGCCGGCTCGCCGGGCTGACGTTGAGCGCGGCGAGCGTGCTGCGACCGACCACGCCGTCTTGCTCGATCCCGTGATGCAGCTGAAAGTCGCGCACTGCTGCGGCCAGTGTGGCGTCGTAGCGCTCGGCTTCGCCCGCGGGCGCAGCCGTGTCGCCGAGCAAGCGCCGGCGCAGCAGGGGCACGCGCGCGTCGCGCTCGTCCGGATGCAGGCTGGGCCCGGCGGGTATCGGCTGCCAGTCCGGCAGCGCCTGGCGGCGCCGTTCGGCGTAGACCTGGCGCAGCTGGCGGTACTGCGGCAGCTCAGGGCGCGCCGAGGCCAGCGCCTGGCGTGGGTCGTCCAGGCCGCGCCAGGCGCGGGAGAGGGTCTGGTGCGGGTCTTCGCGTGCAGGGCTGTCCGGGCTGCGCCAGAGCGGCTCGAGTGCGTCCTGCTGGAGCCTGCCGTGCGCCAGGTGATCCAGCGCCTGCAGGTAGGCATGGCTGGCCACGATGTCGGCGCAGAGGCGGTGCCGTGGGTCGCTGGAGGCGCTGTGGGTCAGCCGGCGGATCTTCTGCGGGGCATAACTGGCCGGCGAGAGGCCGTCGTCGGCCAGTGACTCCAACGCTTCAAGCAGGTGATCGATCTGCCGGTAGTCGCGCCAGGCGAGCTGATAGTCGCGACCGCGATAGAACGCCTCGAGGCGTTCGAGCGCAGCGCCGACCGGCGCCGGGCGCAGCACGTCGCAACTGCTTGCGGGCGCCGCCAGCGCCTCGGCAAGCGGATTCACGGTAGGCGCGGGTGGATTGGCCGTGGCCGCGAACGGCAGTAGAACCAGCCAGACGGTCAGACAGAATGCACGTTTTTTGAACAAGGTTTCGCTCCAGAGCCAGCCCACGACTGCTAGACTGCGCCGCGGCACCCGGCATCGCCGGGCTGCAGGTCATCAGACCCTAACAACATATCGCGTCGAGCGATCCGTCCGATCGCTCGAACCTGAGTCGCTGCCGTCTATTGGCAGCGGTGGTAGGCGCCGGCGGACAGGAAGTCGGCAGCCGTGCCCGAAGAGGTTACATCATGCTTGTACTGCTTCGACGTCTCTGCCTGGCGGCAGGTCTCGTCGCCCTGGCGTCCCCGGCCCTTGCCGGCGCGCCGGCCTACGAACCGCTGGTCGACAGCCTCGCCAGGACAGCGCCCAAGCTTGACCGTCAAGTCCTTACCCATGCCGTCGCCGCCATGCAGTGCGCGGTGAACAATGGCGCTACGCCGGCCGACCGCCTGGCGGTCATCGATTTCTCCCGTCCCTCGTCCGAGCGTCGCCTGTGGATCTTCGACCTTCGCCAGCAGCGTCTGTTGCTGCGTGATTTCGTGGCCCATGGGCAGAAGTCCGGTGAGAACCTGGCGACGCGCTTTTCCAACCGCGTCGGCAGCCACCAGTCCAGCATCGGGTTGTTCCGCACAGCCGAAAGCTACACCGGCAAGCATGGCTATTCGCTGCGCATGGACGGGCTGGAGCCGGGCATCAACGACCGCGCCCGCGAGCGCGCCATCGTCATCCATCCGGCGGCCTATGTGAACCCGGCCTGGATCGCCACCCAGGGGCGCATCGGTCGCAGCCAGGGCTGCCCGGCAGTACGCCCGGAGGTCGCACGCATGGTGGTCGACAGCCTCAAGGGTGGGCAGTTCATGTTTTCCTGGTATCCGGACCAGAAGTGGGTGCGCAATTCGGCCTACCTGAACTGCAAGCCGAACCAGGTGGCGGGTATCCTGGCCGCGCGTTCGGACGGCTGAACCTCGCATCGCCAATGGCTGGCAACGCTGCGCTCGGCGTCTGCCGAGCCCGTGCCGCGTGAGGCAGGGGGCGCTTCGCGCGCCCCGGAGCGAAAACCCCTAGCGTTGCTCGCTCTGGGGTGTCACCCGCAGCACTTCGTCAATGGTGGTCAGCCCGGCCGCGATCTTCTGTGCGCCGGACAGGCGCAGACTGCGCATGCCATCCTTGAACGCGGCCCGGCGCAGCGCAACGAGGTCGGTGTCGGCGGTGATCAGCGGCTTGATGGCGTCGTTCATCAGCATGATCTCGTAGACCCCGGCGCGCCCGCGATAACCGGTATCGCGGCATTCCAGGCAGCCGACCGCCCGCTGCGCATGGGTCGGTAGCGGCGCGTTCCACGGGCGGGTCAGCGTCTGCCAGTCGTCGGCGTCGAGCGCGGTGGGCTGCTTGCAGTGCGGGCAGAGGGTGCGCACCAGGCGCTGGGCCATGACGCCGAGCAGCGTGGCCTTGAGCAGGTAATGCGGCACGCCGAGTTCGAGCAGGCGGGTGATCGCGCTCGGCGCGTCGTTGGTGTGCAGGGTCGAGAGCACCAGGTGGCCGGTGAGCGCCGCCTGGATCGCCATCTCGGCGGTCTCCAGGTCGCGGATCTCGCCGACCATGATGATGTCCGGGTCCTGACGCATCAGCGCGCGTACACCGCTGGCAAAGGTCAGGTCGATGTTGTGCTGCACCTGCATCTGGTTGAAGGCGCCCTCGATCATCTCGATCGGGTCCTCGATGGTGCAGACGTTCACTTCGGGCGTCGCCAGCTGCTTGAGCGTGGTGTAGAGCGTGGTGGTCTTGCCCGAGCCGGTCGGCCCGGTGACCAGGATGATGCCGTTAGGTTGGCCGGTCATGCTCTGCCAGCGCTTGAGATCGTCGCCGGAGAAGCCGAGCTGGTCGAAGCTTTTCAGCAGCACCTCGGGGTCGAAGATGCGCATCACCATCTTTTCGCCAAACGCGGTCGGCAGGGTCGACAGGCGCAGCTCGACCTCGTTGCCGTCGGGGGTGCGCGTCTTGACCCGGCCGTCCTGTGGCTTGCGTTTCTCGGCGACGTTCATGCGACCGAGCGACTTCAACCGGCTGACCACTGCCATGCTGACCTGCGGCGGAAACTGATAGACGTTGTGCAGCACGCCGTCGATGCGAAAGCGCACCGTGCCCTGTTCGCGTCGCGGCTCGATGTGGATGTCGCTGGCGCGCTGCTGGAAGGCGTACTGGAACAGCCAGTCGACGATGTTGACGATATGTGCGTCGTTGGCGTCGGGTTCCTGGTCGCTGGCGCCGAGGTTGAGCAGCTGCTCGAAGTTGCCGCTGCCACTGGGCTTCTGCTCGCCGGCCGAGGCACCGCTGACCGAGCGGGCCAGGCGGTAGAACTCGACGGTGAAGCGCTGGATGTCCGCCGGGTTGGCCACCACGCGCTTGATCGGCCGCTTGAGCACGTGGGTGAGGTTGGCCTCCCAGCCCTGCACGAAGGGCTGGGCGCTGGCGATGGTGACCGCGCCGGGCTCCACCGCGACGGCGAGGATGCCGTGCCGCTGGGCGAACGCGTAGGACATCAGCGGGGTGACGGCGGCGACATCGATCTTCAGCGGGTCGATGCGCAGGTAGGGTTGGCCGGCCTGTTCGGCGAGCCAGACGGTCAGGCTTTCCAGGTCGAGCTTGCGCCCGGGATGCCGCAGGTCGTCGATCTGCTGCGCGGCGAGGAACTCCAGCGGGTGTTGCTGGGTGTTCGTCATGCTGCGGCGCACTGCCAGACATTGCTCTGCCGTGTCCTGGCTGACGTGGCCCTGGGCAACCAGTTCGCGCAGCAGGTCGTTGAGGTCGAGAAAGCGGTCCCGGGCAGGGCTGTTCAAGACGGTCATGGGGCTCCTCAGGCAATCGGGCGGGACAGCACCGGCGACCCTACCGGAAGGGCGGTGGCCGGCGCTGCGCCGCAGCGCTCATCCCGGCAGTTACCTTTCCAGCTGCTTCCAGGCCGGCAGGGTCCAGACGCGATGCGCCTGCTCGCTGCGCCGTGGGCGGCTCTCTTCGCTGAGCGGTTCGCTGGCCAGCGACTGCAGCTTGGCCAGCTCGCCATACAGACGATCGACTTCGGGCAGGTCGAGCACGCTGCGGGCGAGCTTCAGCCAGACCAGCAGGCGCTCCATGCGCGGCAACTGCTCGGCCAGATCCTCCGGCTGGCGCTGGTACAGCGGCAGCTGCAGCGCCTTGGCTTCATCGCGGCACAGATGCAGCAGCCAGTTGCCCAGCGGGGCAGCGCCCTGGCGATCGCCGCGGGCGTTGCGGCCGTTCTGCCAGCCGCTTTGCAGCAGCCACAGCGAGGCCTTGAGCGAGAGCAGCCCCCAACGGGTCTGGCCAAGCTCCTCGGCGAACAGGCCGGGGGCCTGCTGCCGCAGCTGCTCGTCCTGCTGCCCGGCCTCGATGCGCGGGCGCCAGTCGCCGATCAGCGCGTCGAGCAGCTCGCGCAGCTCACGGGTGCTGGCCCGCGGCGCGGCCTGGCCGAGGCTGGCGAGCAGTGCCCGCAGCCCGGTCAGCTGTTCGAACCAGTCGGCCAGCAGGCGCCAGTGCCCGCTGTGGCGATACTGCTCGGCCAGGCGCCCGCTGTTGCCCAGCAGGTGCCAGGCCAGCGCCGGAATCGCCTGGTCCAGCGGCATGGTGGCGGTGAGTGACGGGGCCGGCAGCTGCACCTGGTAGTGCGCCGGGTCGTGCAGGCGATAGCCACGCTCGGCCTTGCTGATATCGCAGGGCATCAGCGGCAGTTCGGCGGCCAGTTCGATGGCCAGCTCCAGCAGTGCCGCCGGCTCGCCCTGGCGCAGCTCCAGCTCCAGTTCGCTGATCGGTTCGGCGGCCTTGCCGGCGAGTACCTGGCCCTGGTCGAGCGCGGCCTCGATGACGACCTTCTGCTTGCCGCGGCCCCAGGCGATATCGGCCTTTTCGCGCACGAAATCGGTGGTGAAGATCGGCTTCAGCGTCTTCTTGTCGAGGCCTGCGAGGCTGGCCGGCCAGCAGTCGTCGGTGAGCTTTTTCGGGTCGAGTTTCGGCTTGTCCAGATACCAGTCCCATTCGTTGCGCTCGGACAGGCCGGCGACGCTCTGGCCGCGGCTCTTGAGGGTCTGGATGTACTGTTCGCCGTCGCGGCGCAGGCGCAGCGCGACGCGCGCCTGGGCCAGGGCGTGGTCGGGGCTGTCGAAATACTGGTTGAACAGTTCGTGGCGCTGCCAGCCGCTCTTGTTGCGCTTCTTCAGCAGCGGGTGCTCGCGCAGCGCCAGAAGGGTCTCGCGGCTGGCGTGCAGCTTGATTTCGGTTTCTTTCTGCATGGTGCCGACAGATGCCTATAGTGTGAGTTGTTTCAGCTTTCTTTCACGCGGTGGCGGGTGTTCGGGCACGTCCGTATACTTGGCGCCTCTTTGAAACCGGGGCCCACCCTATGCCAGTCAATCCTTTCGTCAGCCTGTTCGGCCGCTCGCCCATCGGGCCGATGCAGCAGCACATGGCCAAGTCTCACGAATGTGCTGCCAACCTGGTGCCGCTCTTCCAGGCGGTCATGGCCGAGGACTGGGAGCGTGTCGAGCAGATCCAGAAAGAGATGGCCCAGCTGGAGAACGAGGCCGACAAGCTCAAGAAGAGCGTCCGCCAGCACCTGCCGAAAAGCCTGTTCCTGCCGGTTCCGCGCTCCGATCTGCTGGATTTGCTGAGTGTACAGGACAAAATCGCCAACCGTGCCAAGGACATCGCCGGCCTGATCCTGGGCCGCTGCATGAAGGTCCCGCAGGACCTGCAGCCGCAGATGCTCGCCTACGTGCAGCGCAGCGTGGATGCCAGCGCCCAGGCCCTGAAGGCGCTCAAGGAACTGGATTCGTTGCTCGAGACCGGCTTCAGTGGCCGAGAGGCGACGCTGGTCGAGAAAATGGTCGAGGAGCTCGAGGAAATCGAGCGTGACACCGACCGCATGCAGGTCACGGTACGCCGCAGCCTGTACAAGCTGGAAAAGGACCTTCCGCCGGTGGACGTGATCTTCCTTTACAAGATCATCGAGTGGATTGGCGACGTGGCCGACCGGGCCGAGCGAGTCGGCAACCGACTGGAACAATTGCTGGCGCGCTAAGCGCCAGCGTCCTTTCTGGGTTCAACAGGTAATTCTTCTATGTCTCTCATCTCGGATTACGGCCTCGTACTCCTGGTACTCGCCTGCGCGTTCGGTTTCTTCATGGCCTGGGGCGTGGGTGCCAACGACGTGGCCAACGCCATGGGCACCTCGGTCGGCTCGCGCGCGCTGACCATCAAGCAGGCGATCTTCATCGCCATGATCTTCGAGTTCTGCGGTGCCTACCTGGCCGGCGGCGAAGTCACCGAAACGATCAAGAACGGCATCGTCGACGCCCAGGTGATCGCCCCGGACCTGATGGTGCTGGGCATGATGTCGGCGCTCCTGGCCGCGGGCACCTGGCTGCTGATCGCCACCATGAAGGGCTGGCCGGTTTCCACCACCCACTCGATCGTCGGCGCGGTGATCGGCTTCGCCGCGGTCGGCGTCTCGCTCGATGCGGTGCACTGGGAGGCCATCGGCCCGATCGTCGCCAGCTGGGTGGTCACGCCGATGCTCTCGGGGGTGGTCGCCTTCGGTCTGTTCATGAGCGTGCAGAAGCTGATCATCAACACCGATCACCCGTTCGAGAACGCCAAGCGTTTCGTCCCGCTGTACATGTTCCTCACCGGCTTCATGGTCGCGCTGATGACCGTGACCAAGGGGCTCAAGCACGTCGGCCTGCAGCTGACCAGCGAGCAGGGCGTGCTGGTAGCGCTGGGTATCGGCGTGCTGGTTGCGCTGCTCGGCGTCGCGCTGCTCAGCCGCATCAAGCTGGACCTGGAAGCCGACAAGACCTTCCACTTCGCCAGTGTGGAAAAGGTCTTCGCCGTGCTGATGATCTTCACCGCCTGCTCCATGGCCTTTGCCCACGGGGCCAACGACGTGGCCAATGCGGTCGGCCCGCTGGCAGCAATTGTTGGCGTCATCCAGTCCGAAGGCGCGGCCGAGATCGCCGCCAAATCCGCGGTACCGGGCTGGGTGCTGCTGCTCGGCGCGGTCGGTATCGTCATCGGCCTGGCCACCTACGGCTACAAGGTGATCGCCACCATCGGCAAGGAAATCACCGAGCTGACGCCCAGCCGTGGCTTCGCCGCCGAGCTGGCTACCGCGACCACCGTGGTCGGCGCCTCGGCCATCGGCCTGCCGGTCTCGACCACCCACACGCTGGTCGGCGCGGTGCTGGGTATCGGCATCGCGCGCGGGATCGGTGCGCTGAACCTGGGCGTGGTCGGCTCGATCTTCATGTCCTGGCTGATCACCCTGCCGGCCGGTGCCTTCCTCGCCATCGTGTTCTTCACTGTTCTCAAGTTCATCTTCACCTGAGCCCACCGGCTGTCGCGCGCGCCCCGTTTCGACGGGGCGCTGCTGTTTTGGCGCCGCTCGCGGCCCGTTTCATGCTTCACTGAAGGGCCGCAACCTTCAGGAGGTAGCTTCGGTGGCCATTCCCGACTTCAAGCAGCAGTTCGCCGCGCTCATCGCCGCGCCGTCGGTGAGCTGCACGCAACCGCACTGGGACCAGACCAACCGGCCGGTGATCGAGCTGCTCGCCGCCTGGCTCGGCGACCTCGGCTTCGCCTGCGAGACCCAGCAAGTCGCCCCCGGCAAGTTCAACCTGCTGGCCAGCTACGGTAGCGGCCCCGGCGGTCTGGTGCTGGCCGGCCACAGCGACACCGTGCCCTACGATGCCGGCCTGTGGAACAGTGACCCGCTACGGCTGCGCGAGGCCGATGATCGCTGGTACGGGCTGGGCAGCTGTGACATGAAGGGCTTCTTCGCCCTGGCCATCGAGGCGGTGCGCACGCTGCTCGACCAACCGTTCCGCCAGCCGCTGCTGATCCTCGCCACCTGTGACGAGGAAAGCTCCATGTCCGGCGCCCGTGCGCTGGCTGCCGCCGGGCGGCCGCTGGGGCGCGCCGCGGTGATCGGCGAGCCCACCGGCCTGCGCCCCGTGCGGCTGCACAAGGGCATCATGATGGAGCGTCTGGATATCCTCGGGCAGAGCGGCCACTCCTCCAACCCGGCCTACGGCCACAGCGCGCTGGAAGCGATGCATGCCGCGCTCGGCGAGCTGATCGCGCTGCGCGGGCAGTGGCAGCGCGAGTACAGCAATCCGCTGTTCGACGTGCCGACGCCGACGCTCAACCTCGGCTGCATCCACGGCGGCGACAATCCCAACCGCATCTGCGGCCAGTGCGCGCTGGAATTCGACCTGCGCCCGCTGCCGGGGATGGATGCCGAAAGCCTGCGCGCGGCGATCCGCCAGCGGCTGGCGCCGGTCGCCGAGCAGCACCAGGTGAAGATCGACCTGGGGCCGATCTTCCCCAGCGTGCCGGCCTTCGAACAGCGGGCTGACAGCGAGCTGGTGCGCCTGGCCGAACGCCTGACGGGGCACCAGGCCGAGGCGGTAGCGTTCGCCACCGAAGCGCCTTATCTTCAGCAGCTCGGCTGCCAGACGCTGGTGCTCGGCCCCGGCGACATCGCCTGTGCGCACCAGCCCGACGAATACCTGGAACTTGCGCGTATCGAACCGACCCTCGGCCTGCTGCGCAGCCTGATCGAACATTACTGCCTGCGTCCGGCCCACGCCTGAGCGCAGCGCGACAGCACACGGATTTCCGCATGCACGACTACGTCACCTGGCTTCGCGACTCCTCGCCCTACATCAATTCGCACCGTGAGCGCACCTTCGTGGTGATGTTGCCCGGCGACGGGGTCGCGCACCCGAACTTCGCCAACATTGTCCACGACCTCGTCTTGCTGCACAGCCTTGGCGTGCGCCTGGTGCTGGTGTTCGGCTCGCGTCCGCAGATCGAGGCGCGCCTGGCGGCGCGGGGTATCGAGCCGCGCTTTCACCGCGACCTGCGCATCACCGACGCGCAGACGCTCGAATGCGTGATCGATGCGGTCGGGCAGATGCGCATCGCGCTGGAAGCGCGGCTGTCGATGGACATGGCCGCTTCGCCGATGCAGGGCGCGCGGCTGCGCGTGGCCAGCGGCAACTTCGTCACTGCACGGCCGATCGGCGTGCTCGACGGCGTCGACTACCACCACACCGGCGAGGTGCGACGCATCGACCGCAAGGGCATCGGCCGGTTGCTCGACGAACGCACCATCGTGCTGCTGTCGCCGCTGGGCTATTCGCCGACCGGGGAGATCTTCAACCTGGCCTGCGAGGACGTCGCCACGCGTGCGGCGATCGATCTCAGCGCCGACAAGCTGGTGCTCTACGGTGCCGAGCCGGGCATGCTCGACGAAGACGGCCAGCTGGTGCGCGAACTGCGCCCGCAACAGATCCCGGCCTACGTCCAGCGCCTCGGCAGCCAGTATCAGGCCGAGCTGCTCGATGCCGCCGCCCAGGCTTGCCGCGGCGGCGTGCGGCGCAGCCATGTGGTCAGCTACGCCGACGACGGTGCGCTGCTCAACGAGCTGTTCACCCGTGACGGCGCCGGCACCCTGGTGACCCAGGAGCAGTTCGAACAGCTGCGCGAGGCGACCATCGAGGACGTCGGCGGGTTGATCGATCTGATCACCCCGCTGGAGGAACAGGGCATCTTGGTGCGCCGCTCGCGCGAGGTGCTCGAGCGCGAGGTCGAGCAGTTCAGCATCGTCGAGCGCGACGGGTTGATCATCGCCTGCGCGGCGCTCTATCCGATCGCCGACTCGGACGCCGGCGAGCTGGCGTGCCTGGCGGTCAATCCGGAATACCGCCATGGCGGGCGCGGCGACGAGCTGCTCGAGCGCATCGAGGAGCGCGCCCGCAAGCTGGGGCTGAAAAAGCTCATCGTGCTCACCACGCGCACCGCGCACTGGTTCCGCGAGCGCGGCTTCGAGCCGATCGGCGTCGAACGGCTGCCGGCGGCGCGGGCTTCGCTGTACAACTTCCAGCGCAATTCGAAGATTTTCGAAAAGAGTCTGTAGTGCCGCGATCGCAGATGACCTGCGACTTGGGGGGCCGAAGGCTTGCGTTCCTGGCGATTGGCGAGTTCCTGTTGGCAGCCGCCCCGTAAGAGGCCAGAACAACCGTAGGGTGGAAAACCGCGCAGCGTTTTCCACCTTGTTTGGGTGAGGTTTCGGCGCGCGCCTCTATGCCCGACGCCGCGCTTTGCTCGCCCGGCCTGCAGGTTGCGCCTTGCACGGCGCCAAAGAAAAGGCGGCCGCACCTGGCGACCGCTGATCTCTACCGCGCAGCCTCACTCCGGCTCCTACTACCCCAGACTCCGCTGATACTGCTCGACGAAGCTGTCGAAGTCCTGGCTGTCGGCCGCCTCGATGGCGGCCTGCTGCTGCAGCGACTCGCGCGCGGCCTGTTCGAAGCGGGCGAGCGCTCCATCCGGCAGCGGGCGGCTGCGGAAATACTCGGCGTGGCGCAACGTCTGGCGCATGGCGAAGCGGGTGAAACTCTCGCCCGTGTCGCGCATGGCCTGCAGTACCTGCGCCGAGGGTGTCAGGCGGCTGTCGGCGACCTTGGCCCGCTGCTCGGCCAGCGCCTGGGCGTGGCCCTCGCCGCCCAGGCTCTGGTCGAGCTGCGCGGCGACCAGGCCGATGCGTTCGAGCAGCTCGCCGGCCCACTGCTGCAGGCCGACCTCCTGCTCGCCGCGGCGCAGGGTCAAACCCGGACGCCGGCCCTCGTTGACCACGCGCAGGAAGTTGTCGGTGGCCGCGCCGCATTCGCAGGCGGCCAGGCAGGGGCTTTCGTCGAGCGCGCAGAACAGCAGGAAGGCGTCGAGGAAGCGCGCCTCGGCCAGGTCGATGCCCAGCGGCAGGAACGGGTTGATGTCCAGGCAGCGCACTTCGATGTACTGGATGCCGCGTGCGCGCAGCGCCTGCAGCGGGCGCTCGCCGGTGGCGGTGACGCGCTTGGGGCGGATGTTCGAGTAGTACTCGTTCTCGATCTGCAGCACGTTGGTGTTGAGCTGCCGCCAGTTGCCCGCGGCGTCCTTGATACCCAGCGCCGCGTAGGGCGGGTAAGGCGTGGACACCGCGGCGTGCAGGCTCTCGGTGTAGCTGTCGAGGTCGTCGTAGCAGGGCGTCAGGCCGGCCTGGGCATTGTTCTGGTAGCCCAGGTCGCTCATCCGCAGGCTGGTGGCGTAGGGCAGGTAGAGGGTATCGGCGTCGAGCTGCTCGAGCTGGTGCGGGCGGCCGCGCAGGAAGCCCTTGTCCAGTGCCGGCGAGGCGCCGAACAGGTACATCAGCAGCCAGCTGTAGCGGCGGAAGTTGCGGATCAGCGCGATGTAGCGCGAGGACTGGTAGGCCTGCGGCGAACGGCGATCGCCGTCGTCGGCCTGCAGCAAGGGCCAGATGCCTTCGGCCAGCGAGAAGTTGTAGTGGATCCCGGCGATGCACTGCATGGTCTTGCCATAGCGCAGCGCCAGGCCCTGACGGTAGACATGCTTGAGCCGGCCGACATTGGAGCGGCCGTACTCGGCGATGGGGATGTCGGCCTCGTCCGGCAGCGGGCAGGGCATCGACGGGCTCCACAGGAGCTCGTCCTGCAGCCGCGTGTAGGTGAAGCGGTGGATGGCGTCGAGCTCGTCGAGGGTCTGCTGCGGGTCGCTGGCAGTGCCGGTAATGAACTCCAGCAGCGCTTCGGAATAGTCCGTGGTGATATGCGGATGGGTCAGTGCCGAGCCCAGCATCGACGGGTGCGGCGTCAGGGCCAACTGGCCGTGGCTGTCGACGCGCAGGCATTCGCGCTCGATCCCGTGCAGGCATTGGCGGAGCAGGGGCAGGTTGGAGTGCTCGGCCAGCAATGCCAGACGATGGGAGAGAAGATCGCTCAAGGTGTGGATTCCTTCACCGACAGTCGGGCCAATATGGGGGGGCGGCTCGGCGGCTTCAAGCGCCAGACGACAAGAAAAAGCGCGGGGTTGCCGCGCTTCGGCCGGTATTACAGGCAGGCGAAGGTCGCCTGGGCCTTGGCGATCAGCTTGTCGCCCTGATGCACCTCGGCTTCGAGCACCTGGGTGCGCCGGCCACCATGCACCACCCAGGCGCGGCAGCGCAGTTCGCCGTCGGTGACCGGGCGGATGTAGTTGACCTTGCATTCGAGCGTCACGCTGTTCGGCGAGCCGTCGCCCAGGCTGTGGCTGGCCTGACCCATGGCCGTGTCGATCAGCGAGAACAGTGCGCCGCCGTGCAGCTTGCCGTGCAGATTGCGCAAGCCGTCGTGCATGGTCAGGCCGAGCACGGCCTCGCCCTGGCCGACCTGATGGATCTCCAGGCCGAGCAGGCGGCCGAAGGCGCTGGAGCTACCCACCGCCTCGACTTGAATGCTCATGCTTATTTCCTCAGCTGCTTGGCATTGGCGAACAGCGCGGCCATGCCGGCATTGGCCGGCGCCGGCTTGTCCTGCTTCGAGTGGCGCTCGCTGCGCGGGCTGTTACCGCGCGACGGGCCGCCGCGTTGCCCTTCGATCTTCTCCCCGGGGGTATCGTTCAGGCGCATGGACAGGCCGATGCGCTGGCGCGGGATGTCCACTTCCATCACCTTGACCTTGACGATGTCGCCGGCCTTGACCACCTCGTAGGGGTCCTTGACGAACTTCTCCGACAGGGCGCTGATGTGCACCAGACCATCCTGATGCACGCCGATGTCGACAAAAGCGCCAAAGTTGGTGACGTTGGTCACCACGCCCTCGAGGGTCATGCCGGGCTTGAGGTCGGCGAGCGTCTCGACGCCATCCTGGAACTCGGCGGTCTTGAACTCCGGACGCGGGTCGCGGCCGGGCTTGTCCAGCTCCTTGAGGATGTCGGTGACGGTCGGCAGGCCGAAGGTTTCGTCGGTGAATCTGGCCGGGTCGAGGCGCTTGAGGAAGCCCGAGTCGCCGATCAGCGAGCGGATGTCGCGGCCGGTGTCGGCGGCGATGCGCTTGACCAGCGGGTAGGTTTCCGGGTGCACCGCCGAGGCGTCCAGCGGGTTGTCACCGTTCATCACACGGAGGAAGCCGGCGGCCTGCTCGAAGGTCTTCTCGCCCAGGCGCGGCACCTTCTTCAGCTCGCTGCGCGACTTGAACGCGCCATTGGCGTCGCGGAACTGCACGATGTTTTGCGCCAGGGTCGCGTTGAGCCCGGAGATGCGCGCCAGAAGCGCCGCCGAGGCGGTGTTCACGTCCACGCCGACGGCGTTCACGCAGTCCTCGACCACCGCATCCAGCGAGCGCGCCAGCTTGAGCTGTGAGACGTCGTGCTGGTACTGGCCGACGCCGATGGCCTTGGGCTCGATCTTCACCAGTTCGGCGAGCGGGTCCTGCAGGCGCCGGGCGATGGACACCGCGCCACGCAGCGACACATCCAGGTCGGGGAATTCCTTGGCGGCCAGCTCCGAGGCCGAGTACACCGAAGCACCGGCCTCGCTGACCATGATCTTGGTGAGCTTGAGGCCCGGCAGCTTCTTGATCAGCTCGCCGGCCAGCTTGTCGCTCTCGCGGCTGGCGGTGCCGTTGCCGATGGCGATCAGGTCGACGGCGTGCTTGGCGCACAGCTTGGCGAGGATCGCCAGGGTGCCGTCCCAGTCGTTGCGTGGCGCATGCGGATAGACGGTGGCGGTGTCGAGCAGCTTGCCGGTGGCGTCGACCACCGCAACCTTGCAGCCGGTACGCAGGCCCGGGTCGAGCGCCAGTACCGCGCGCGGGCCGGCCGGTGCGGCCAGCAGCAGGTCGTGCAGGTTGCGGGCGAACACGCTGATCGCCTCGTCCTCGGCCTGCTCGCGCAGTTCGCCGAACAGGTCGGTTTCCAGGCTGGTGTAGAGCTTGACCTTCCAGGTCCAGCGCACCACCTCGGCCAGCCACTTGTCGGCAGCACGGCCGCGGTTGGCGATGCCGAAGCGCTCGGCGACCATGACCTCGCAAGGGTGCAGGTTGCCCGGCACTTCGTCGCCGACCTTCAGCGCGATCGACAGCACGCCCTCGTTGCGCCCGCGGAAGATTGCCAGCGCACGGTGCGAAGGCACCGCCTTCAGCGGCTCGTCATGCTCGAAGTAATCGCTGAACTTGGCGCCTTCGGCTTCCTTGCCCGGCACCACGCGCGCGGCCAGGGTGGCGTTGTGCTTGAGGAACTCGCGCAGCCTGGCCAGCAGATCGGCGTCCTCGGCGAAGCGCTCCATGAGGATGTACTTGGCGCCCTCGAGCACCGCCTTCACATCGGCGAAGCCCTTGTCGGCATCGATAAAGCGCTCGGCTTCCTGCTCCGGGGCCAGCTCCGGGTTGCCGAACAGCGCATCGGCCAGCTCGCCGAGGCCGGCCTCGAGCGCGATCTGGCCCTTGGTGCGACGCTTCTGCTTGTACGGCAGATAAAGGTCTTCCAAGCGCGTCTTGGTGTCGGCCAGCTTGATCTCACGCTCCAGCTCGGCGGTCAGCTTGCCCTGCTCGGCGATGCTGGAGAGGATCGCACCGCGACGGTCTTCGAGTTCGCGCAGATAGCGCAGGCGCTCTTCCAGGTTGCGCAGCTGGGTGTCGTCCAGGCTGCCGGTGACTTCCTTGCGGTAACGGGCGATGAAGGGCACGGTCGAGCCTTCGTCGAGCAGTGCCACGGCGGCGGCGACCTGCTGCGGGCGCACGCCCAGTTCTTCGGCGATGCGGGAATTGATGCTGTCCATCTCGGGGTCCTGCTGGCGGGGATGAAACGGCCGTCCGGCCGGAAAGGGCGGCAGTATACCTGCCACCGCCACGGGGTGGACTCGCGAATGAGCGGCTGCCGACGCTCAGCGGAATTCGGCGTATGGCTGCAGCGGCTCCACCGGCCAGGACAGGTCGCCGCGCCACGGTGCGAAGTGATAGCGCAGAAAGAGCAGTGCACTGCTCGGCGCGTAGTCCTCGCTGTAGACCCAGTTGAATGCACCGCCGAGCACGAAGTGATCGGTCAGGCGACGCTCGAACAGGCCTTGCAGGCGGTAGCTGACGCCGCGGCTGGTCGAGCCCTCGCTCACTTCGCTGGCTGCCTGCGGTGAAATGATCGGGAGCCGGGCGTTCAGCTCGTCTAGCGGGTAGCGGCGGCTATCGTCACTGCTCGAGACTGCCCATCCCAAACCGCCTTCGAGCAGAATGGACCACTCCGCGTTGCGCCAGGCATAGCTGACCGGTACGCCGATGGAGTCGTAGCGTTGAGGGCTCCAGTAGCCGCCCTGACCCAGCGTATGGCCGCTGAGGTCGCGCTCGTAGCTGAAGTGGATGTACGTCAGGCCCGTGCGCAGGCGTTCGTCCACGCGGTCGAGCCACTTGTAGTAGTAGCCGGCCATACCGGTGAACCGCTGGTTGTCGGCAACTCTTTCGCCGCGCAGCCAGTGCTGGCCAAGGTTGGCCCAGACGCCATGGGCGCCGCCTT
Source organism: Stutzerimonas balearica DSM 6083 (assembly GCF_000818015.1). NCBI lineage: Bacteria > Pseudomonadati > Pseudomonadota > Gammaproteobacteria > Pseudomonadales > Pseudomonadaceae > Stutzerimonas > Stutzerimonas balearica. The sequence goes on along the minus strand of NZ_CP007511.1, from coordinate 4,130,962 downwards.
CATCCACGCTCAGGCCAAGGCTGGCACCGTTGGCGGTGACCGCCCCCCAGCGCGTGTCGGTGGCCGGGTCGACGCTGCCGCCAAAGGACAGTAGCGAGTTGCTCATCGGTCGGCGGGAAGCGGTGAGCGACCAGCCCAGCGGGCCGAGATCACCGTTGGCGCTCAGTCCGCCGAACAGATTGTCGATTTCGAAACCCTGGCTGAACCCGGCGTCGAGCGCCAGCCGATCGTTGCCGATCCCCCCCGCCAGCATCAAGGCATCGGTTTGCTGGCGCTTGCCATCACAGCCATCGGTCTCGCGGCAGGCGCCGAAGTCAGGACCGCGACCGGTTTGCCGGTCGGCTTCGAGCGAGCCGGCGTTGAGATCGATGCGCTCGGCACGTAGGAAGCGTCGCTGGCCGGCGCCCGGCCATTGCAGGTGGAGCAGTGTGGTGTTGGACTTCAGTTCCGAGATGCCGGGCGTGCCGTCGTCGTTGCGCCAGCCGAAGTGGTGCTGCAGCGTCAGGGTCGGATTCTGCGCCTGGTACAGCTCGGCCAGGTCGCTGCGCAGGCTGCGCGCGAGCCAGTCGTCGTTCGCGTCGGTACGCGTTGCCGCTGTCATGCTCGCTGCGTCGTCGGCACCCGCCAGCAGCCCGGCTTCGAGCATGGCCTGTCGGTAGAGGCCGATGGCCTGCTGCGGCTCGCTGTCGCGCAGCAGGCGGGCGGTATCACGGCGCAACAGAGGATCGGCCTCCGCCTGCTGGCGTTCGAGCGCGATCAGCTGCGTACGGGCGGTTGCGAGTTCGCCGACCGCTGCCCAGCTGTTGGCCAGTCGGCGACGCCCATTGATGTCCCCTGCAGCCAGCTGCGGCACGTCGTGCACGAGCCTATCGCGTGCCTCGGCGAGGCGGTTGGCGGCCACCAGTACCTCGATACGGGCCAGGCGTGCGCCGGCATGCTGACGATCGAGCGTCAAGGCCTGTTGCAGGTAGTCGAGCGCCTTGTCAGGCTCACCCCGGCTCGCCGCCCAGTCGGCCAGCATGACGAGATCATCAGGTGGGCCGCCATTCTCGCGCACCGCGTGTTCGATCAGCCCGACCGCGGCGGCCTCGCGCCCGCTGGCGCGCAGCGTTTCAGCACGTTCTAGCAACTGGCGACGCTGGACGCGAGCGGCGAGCGTGCGCATACCTTCGTCCCATAGTTCTGGGGCAACGTCGCCGAGCGTTGCCAAGGCAGCAACGTCGCGTTGGGCTGCCGCCAGGTAGAGCCCATGGGCATAGTGGGCAGTGGGGTCGCCGGGCTGGCGCAGCAGCAGGTCTGCGAATACGGCATCGGCCTGACGTCGCTGGCCCTGCTCCTCAAGCAGGTTGGCCAGTCGATAGGCCAGCCAAGGATCCGCCGGTGCGAGCGCCCGGGCCTGCCGCAGCGCCGTAAGGGCGGCGGCGTGATTCTGTGCCTGCAGGGCCTGTTCCGCCCGGCTGGTGTAGCGCTCGAGCAGCAGATCGCGGCGCAGTGGCTCGAAGGTCTGACGCTGCGCCGAAGCCAGCGAGTCGATGAAAGCCAGCGCCCGATCGCTCGACTGACTGCGATACAGCCGGACCAGCCCGCGGATGGCACTGCCGTTGCCTGGCTCGTGCTCGAGTACCTGACGGTAGCCGGCTTCGGCATCCTCGGTGCGCCCCTGCTGTTCGGCGACTTGTGCCAGCCCGACGCGGGCGAACAGGCTGTTCGGCTGCTGGCGCAGCGCGGCGGAATAGCGCGCCTGGGCCTGGGCCGCATCATGCTGCTCGAGCGCCAGGTCGGCCTGTTCGAGCGTCAACCAGTAGCTAGTGGCTGCAATCAGGTCGTTCCACTTGGTCAGGTTGTCGATGTCCTGCTCGTGGGTCTTGGCCCGTTCGAAATAGCGAAGGGCCTCGGGGCGGCGCCCGGGACGCATCAGCGAGCGGCCCAGCCCACCGAGAAAGGCTGGCTCATCGGGGTAACGTTCGAGGGCCTTTCGTAGTGGCCCTTCGGCAGCTTCGTCCTGGCCTCGCGAGACCAGCTCCAGGCCTCGCTGGCCGGCTTGCCAGAATGGGTCTGCGCTGAGCCGGCGGGTCCGCTCGAGGTGCTGGTTGGCGTCTTCGGCGAAGCGCGTGTTGGCATAGCGCTCCAGGAAGCTCTGCCAACCGGCGAGCGCCCTTGCACCGACGGGTTGCGCGACCCGATATTCAAACTCACGCTGGGCAGCGGCGTCGGTGGCCGCCGGGTTGCGGCCGAGTTCGGCGAGCAGCGCCAGAGCGGCTTCATCTTGCCCGGCTTCGAACAGCAGGTTGGCCAGCAGCTGGCGCGCCGGCGGGTTGCCTGGATATTGCTCGTCCAGAGCGCGCAGGGCGGTGATGGCGGGCTCGCGCTGTCCCGAGCGGGCACTGCGCAGGCGCCAGTATTCGACCGCCAGTTCGAGGGTTGGCGGTGTCTCGCCGAACAGCGCGGTCATACGGGCGAAGGCGTCGTCACTGCGGCCGGCAATCGCAGCGAGTCGAGCCTGCTGTACGTCCTTCTGGGTCTGTTCGTCTGCCAGCCGGAGCAGCTGGCTCGCTTGCGCGCGGGCGTCGGCATTCGCGCCGGTAGCCGGCAGCCGTGCATGCACCGCCCGCACGCGTGCAAAGTCCCGTTGGCGCAGCGCCAGGCGCATCTCGGCCAGCAGCAGCTGCGGATCGTTCGGTGCGACCAGGCGCAAGCGGTTCAGTGCATCGGCGATCAGATCGTCACGGTTGAGCGCCTCGCCGGTCCTGGCTTGGGTTAGCAGCCAAGCCGTCTGCTGAACGCTATCGCGCGGGCTCTCGGCCTGCGCGCAGAGCGACGGCGAGAGCAGGGTGAGCAGCACCAGCAGGCGCTTCATCACAACCGATCTCACTGGCCGTCCGCGAGGCGGCGCGCGGCCGCCCAGCGTAGCGTGCGCCACAGCACGACGGCCAGCAGCACGATGCTCAGCACAGCCATGAATGCTAGCAGCACGGGATGTTCGGACAGGTGGAACCAGAGCAACAGCCACCAGGGCAGTTCGCCTACGTAGTAGGGCTCGCCGATCGCATGGCTGCTTACGCCGCTCTCACGGATCAGCGCCACCGAGCCAGCAAACGCCTGCTGCTTGCCGACGTCGCCTAGCGCGTCGCGTAGCAGTCGATTGTCTTCGCCAGAGGTGGCCAGCAGTGCGACCAGGCTGCGTTGCTCATGGAACGGTGACTGAAGGCCGAGCACGGCGGCCAGCGGGGCGCCCGCGCGCATGGTCAGGCGTGTCACGGTGCTGCTGCCGCCTGGGCCGGACGATTCCTGTGTGAGCCAACTGCGTGGTGCATCGAGCAGGACGGGAAGCGCCTTCTCGCTGCGCAACGCATCGGGCAGCGGGCCGACCAGCAGCAGGTCGGCATCCGCCGCCTGGGCTTCGTTCCAGTCATCGGTCACCCGCACGGCCAGGGCCGGATAGCCCACCTGAGCGCCGATCAAACCTAGCGTGTCGAGCAAGGTGCCGACTTCCGAAGTGCTGGGTTCCCGAGGGATCAGCACGAGCGTCTCGGAAAGGTCGGCCATGCGGCTGAAGGGAAAGCCGCTGCGCACGAAGGCCTTGAGATCCGGCATGGCCATGTAGTGGTGGTAGCCCGATAGGTCGATGGTGGAGCTCTCGTCGATCGCCGCCTGGATGTTGGTCGGCAGGTAGGTCTGGCAGTGGTCGCGCTGGGCGTTGCCCAGCTTGCTGGCGAAGTTGAATTCGAAGCGTACCTTGTTGCGCATGCCCATCTTCAGGGCTGGCACCAACAGCTCTTCACGCTCGGTCGAAGCGTCCGCAGACAGTACCGACAGGCGCAGGTTTTCCACACTGCTGCGGCTGTCGCTGGGCTTGAGCGCAATGCTACTGATGTATTGGTCGTTAACCGTGATGTTCAGGCGAGACTCATCTTGCGTGGCCGGCGGCGTGTAGCGGTAACGCGTCTCCAGCGGAATGCCCTGGTTGCGCCAGACGAACAGGTCTGGTGGCAGGTTGATCGCGAGCGAGATCGGATAGGGTTGCAGGCCGCTCACTTGGAGCTGCTGTGGATAATCGACGAGCTCGGAGAAGGCCACCGGCCGATCGGTGCGAATCCAGTTCGGTGCATCGTAGGGCTGGCGTGGCGCAACCTCGACCCTCTCGATGGCCACCCGGCTACCGCGCAGCTGGCCCTGATCGAGGGCGAGTGCGGTCGCGGCCTGGACGAGGTCGGCCTCGTCGCGACCAAGTACCAGCAGCAGCTTGGTGTAGCGATCGGTTGGGTGGTCGATCAGCTCGACGACCGGACCGTCCACCGGGGGATGATCGCCTAGCAACGGCGGACGATGGTCATTGGTGGCGAACACAACGGCCGGCTGCGGACGTCCGGCCGTTGCCGGCAACTCGCCGTAGTGCACGGCAAAGCTGGCGCCACGCCAGGCCGCTCGACTGCCGAAGTACGAGGCCAGAATGCCGGCGGCGCGCAGTGTCTGCGGCGTTGGTGCCCCGGCGAAGAGCATCGGCAGTTGCAGCGGCGCATTGTCGCGCTGATCGAAGAAAGGCAGGGGAAACCAGGCCAAGTCGCTGGCGATGTCGAGGGCTTGTTCGTGAAGCACGATACGGCTCTGACGGCCGAGATTGAGCCACAGACCGCTGTGCGCCGGGTCCTCGCAAACATCGGTGTAGTGGCCGACGAACTCGACCCGGATGCGGTTGAAGTCACCGAGCAGATAGGGATCCAGCACAATATCCTGGCGAACCCGTTGGCCAAGCTGTTCCTGGCTGATGGGCAGGGTCCGCATCAGTTCGTCGTTCAGGTAGATGCGCAGATGCGACAGCACCGGGAGCAGAGCCGGCGAAGGGGTGTAGTCGAGCATCAGGCGCGCATCGGTGGCGATACGATCGCGTCGCAGCTGGAATTCGACCTGTTCGGCGTTGCGAATGCCGAGCAACAACTGGTCCTGCGGCCGACCCAGCTCGCTGAAGCTGCGGCTGGTCTGCCATGCGGGCGGCGCAGCCGCCTCGGCTGTCTGGAGGCCTTCGGCGGGAGCCGACAGGGCCGGTCCGGTGGCCGGGAGCAGGGCGAGGAGGGTCAGCAAGGAGGCCAATCGACGCTTCATGTGCGGTATTCCAGTGGGCGGGCGGCCGGCGTGCGCGGTAAGTAACTGAGCAGCCAGGCCGCCAGCCGGAAGAGGGGACGCAGGGGTTTGCCGAAACCGGCGGGAATGTACTCGAGCAGCCGGTAGTAACCGCGACCGCCCAGACGCAGCACCTCGATGAAGCTGCGCAGTGGTCGGTCGGCTTCGAACTGGTCGTGCCGGTTGAGCCAGACGTCGGCCCGGGCAAAGGTGCATTGCACGAAGTCGATCTGCTGAGCCAGGTCGAGGTCTTCGAGGCGCAGACCCAGGTGCTTGCCGGACAGGCGCGTCACCCGTGCCGGAAAGGAGAATTCACGCTCGCCGCGTCGTAGCAACAGCTGTACCCGGTCTTCCGGGGCCAGGGGCAGCGGCAGGGGCAGCTCGAGGCCGGCGCCACTGTCGGAGAAGTCGCTCAGCGTGCAAGGGTGCACGTGGCCGCTGGGAATCCGCAGCGAGGCCGGCAGCTGTGTCAGCACGCGGTGCGAACGGCGCACCTGACGCACCTCGGCGGCGACGGCGACTGCGGTGCCAATGATCAGCAGGTTGTAGAGGACCCACAGAGTGCTGACCAGTACCGTGGCAATTTCTGCGGCGGGACCGAAGACGATGCGCCACGCCGCGAAGCCCAGGCCGAGCACGTTGAGCAGTGCCAGCAGCAGATAGGGCCGGGCGATATGCCAGTCGAACTGGTTCTCGTCCATCAGGCCGCCTTTGGCCGTGACGTTGAACTTGCCTTTGCCGGGATTGAACAGCGCCACGGTTGTCGGGCGAGCGATGTACCACGCCAGGACCGTCTCGTAGACCTCGCCCCAGAACGAGTGTCGGTGCTTCCCCTGCAGTCGGGCATTGGTCAGGCTGGCGTGAATCATGTGCGGTAGTACGTAGAGCACAATCAGCAGTGCCGGGGCATAGATGATGTAGGCATGCAATAGAAGGAAGGCGAGCGGTGCGGTCAGGTAAATCAGTCGCGGCAGCCCGACGAGGAAGTGCAGCATCGCGTTGGCGTAGCACAGACGCTGGAATATCGTCAGGCCCTTACCCAGCAGGGGGTTGTCGGTACGAAAGATCTGGGCCATCCCGCGTGCCCAGCGGATGCGCTGACCGATGTGCGCCGACAGGCTTTCGGTCGCCAGGCCTGCGGCCTGGGGCGTGCGCAGGTAGGCGGAATTCCAGCCGGCACGATGCAGACGCAGGGCGGTATGCGCATCCTCGGTGACCGTTTCTACCGCGAAGCCGCCGATGCTCTCGACTGCCGTACGGCGCAGTACTGCGCACGAGCCGCAGAAGAACGCCGCATTCCACATGTCGTTGCCGTTCTGCACCAGGCCGTAGAACAGCTCGCCCTCATTGGGTTTGTGGCGGAACGAGCCCAGATTGCGCTCGAACGGATCCGGCGAGAAAAAATGGTGCGGAGTCTGGACCAGCGCCATTTTCGGGTCGCGCACGAACCAGCCGGCGGTGACTTGAAGAAACGAGCGGACCGGTACGTGATCGCAATCGAAGATGGCGATCAGCTCGCCGCTGGTCACGGTCAGCGCATGGTTGAGATTGCCGGCCTTGGCATGGCGGTTGTCGGGGCGGGTGATGTAACCGATGCCCACCTCGTCGGCGAACTGCCGGAACTGTTCGCGGCGACCGTCATCGCACAGGTAGATACGCAACCGGTCGGCCGGCCAGTCCAGGCCCAGGGCAGCGAGCACCGTGGTGCGTACAACTGAAAGGTCCTCATTGTAGGTTGGGATCAGCAGGTCGACGCTCGGCCACTGCGTGGGCGAGGTGGGCAACTGAGCTGGCTGGCGATTGAGTGGCCAGCAGGTTTGCACATAGCCGAGGATAAGGACCACCCAGGAGTAGGTTTCGGCTGCCAGCAGGACCAATCCGCAGATGAGGTCGAAGGACGAATCCCATTTCAGCGTGGCGCTGTAGCGCCACCAGATGTAGCGGCAGGAGACGATCGCCGACAGTACGATCAGCATCAGCACCGCAAAGCGCCCCGGCAGGCGTCGGACGGCTAGCGCCAGCCCCCACAGCAGGAGCACGAAGATAACCTGCGCGCCATAACTGAACGGCTCTGTCACGCACAACAGGGCGAGTAGCGTTGCGACGGTCGCGAGCAGTCCCTGCAGCGCCAGCCTGGCCGATGGCGAAAGCGAATCGAGCAGGCGATCGGTCCATGCACCGGAGCGCTCCAGCAGTGGCAGGGGCGCTGGCGCAAGGCCACGCGCCAGCGCTCCGCCACGGCGCCAACCTGTACGTAAGACGGCGGGCCAGCGTAGCCAGCGCTGGGCTGGTGCATCGACCGCCACGTCGCAGGGGCGGGGCGGGCGCGCCAACAGCAGCCATAGCGTCTGTAGCAGTACGCGCAGCGGGTCGCCGAGCGAAGGCGCCTTGCCTGCCAGGTGGGGGTACAAGCGCTGCCGGTCAGCCAGCACGGACTGCCACGCCGGCCCTTCAAGGCGTAACAGCACGACAGCGAGCAGATAGCCAAAAGCCCACTGAGTCGCTGCCAGGCGCCCGGCGCCACGGACGCTTCGCAGGTGCCGATAATAGGCCCGAACGCTAGGCATGCCGCGTCCCCGCCTTTTTGCGCGCCAGACACCAAAGTGCCAGGTTGCGCAAGTCGCCGGCGGCTTGACTATGAGGAGCATAGAGACCAACGGGAAGCTTGTGCGCCAGCGCCTCGGCGACAGCCTCATCCTCATGGATGATCTGCGGCGCCTGCGCCGGGCTGTAGGCAACGCGCCAGAGTAGTACCAGGTCTCGCTGCAGCTGGCTGGCGGGGTTGAAGCGATTGATCAGCATCAGGTCTGGCTGCCTGTCAGCTGCTCGGTGCAGCACGGCATGGCAGGCCGGTGTCGGCGTGGCCACGTCGATCAGGAGGTCGACCCCGTCATGTTCCGTTCGCGCGGCATGCGAATCGCCGCTGATCGATGGCAGGTCGAACAGCACCCAGTCGTGATACGGCCGCAACTGTGTGCAGCGTGTCGGCCAGAACTCGGGCTGCTGTGCCATGAGCCGATCAATCTGCCGGATTTCAGCCTCCGCGAGGCGGCCGTAAGGCAATACCTGCAGCCCCGGGCGCACCTCCAGCGCCTCGTTCCAGGCGGTGCCATCGAGGTGTGCCCGTGCCCAACCGGTGGTGTTAGCCAGTTCGTCGCCGAAGTGCAGACGCGCCAGGTCGTGGGGACTGCCATCGATCAGCAAGACGCGCTCACCCTGCTCATGCAGCGCCAGGGCGAGGCCGCACAGCACGGCAGTCGTTCCTACCCCGCCGCACAGTCCTTGCAGGATCAGGCGGTTCACGCCAGCCGCTCCTGTGCGATGGGTTTCTGATCATCGGAGGGCGAGCGCAGCGCGCTGTCCAGAGCGCGGATGCTTTCGCTTTCTGCCAGCAGCGGCCAACGCCGCACCGCCTGGTCCAGTGCGTTGGCGGCCGAGATGTCCAGATAGCGCAGGTGCGGCATGCGCAGGTGCTGCCGCAGCGCGGTAACGTCGTCGAGTGGGGGCGGATAGAGGCGTGACATGGGCATCACTCGAATCGGTTCGGATAGGGCAGCCAGAGCGCCTGGCCATTGACGCGGACGTAAGGCCTGCCGCTGTACTCGATGACCTGAGCGCCAGCGGTCTCGGAGACCGCGTCGGTCGCCGGCAGGCCGGCCACCAGTGTCGCCAGGTCGGGTGTCTGTGATTCGCTTTGTGCGGCATACAGGCGCGACACCAGCTCGGACAGGGCGAGAAAGCTGGATGGCTCGGTGACATGCAGCGGCCCGTCCGTCGCCGACAGGCCCATGCCGATCAGCTTCAGACCAACCGGTACCTGCGTGATCGAGGCGCGGGGAATTTCGCGCATCCCGGCGATCTGCATCTTGTCGCCATGCAGGGCGGCGCCGTGCTCGGGAACGATCAGCAGCGCGACGCGTCGGCCGCTGCGCTCCAGTTCGTCGATAAAACTGCTCAGATCACCGAGCAGGCGCTGGGCGCGCAGCCTGTAATCGGCTGACTGGGCCTGGCCGTCCGGGCCGAGGATCCGGTTGCCGTCGTGCAGGCTGATGCTGTTGTAGAACAGGCCAACGTGTGGCTCGCTGAGTGACTGACGATGGTTCCACCAACCGCGCAGGACATCCAGGTCGCGAGCGATTGGCGAGCCGTCGAAGCCGGCCATCGCGCGCGGGAAACGCTGGCTCGGCAATGCCGGCTGAGGCAGGCCCTGTGCGGTCACGTCGTCGGTGAAGCCGTCGAAGCGCCCGTTGTGGTTGAGCAGTGTTTCGGCACGAAAGCCCAGGTTCGCCAGGTTCTGAAACAACAGGCACTGTTCGGGAGCGGCCTGGTAGAGGGCTTGGTGAGGTGTCTGGCCGCAGCTGGCGCGCAGCAGGCGGATCGCTGCCGGGCCGCTGTAGGAGGTGGCCGAATTGAAACGGTCGAAAAGGATGTCCATACGCGCGAGCAGCGCATTGTCCTTCAGGCCTATGGCGTCCAGATCCTCCCAGGCGAGCGAGCAGATGTTGACCACCAGCACGTCGAATGCGGCCGCATCGTCGTTTCGCGGAGGGAACAAAGTCTGTCGACCGGCTTCTCGTTCGAAGAATCTCTGCAACCAGGCGTCGAGGGCTGTGTTGTCTGTCGCGACCTGGGTGCGCTCCAGCGGTGTGCTGGCGGTGACGGCCGCCTCAACCGGCTTCGCCGCCGTGCCGAGAGCGGGCATGGCTACCGGTAACCACAGCCAGATCAGGCCGAGCAGGCTGAAACTGGTCAGCCGCAGCCACTGCGCCAAGTAGCAGTAAGCAATGAGTAGCAAAGCGAGCAAGGCGACCGTCTGCCAGTCGATGAGACGCCCGGCGAGCTCCAAAAGATAGGTAGGGGTGAAGTCGAGCACGCCGGGTTGCGCCAGCAGGCGCTGGAACGGTGGTAGCCAGGTCTCGTGATACAGCAGGGCGGCTCCCGCCGGTACGGCGATCACTTGACGGGTCAGGCGCAACGATCTGCCTGGCAGCGGTGCGCAGAGCAGCGCGGCCAGCAACAGGTTGGGCAAGGGCTGGAGTGCGATCAGGCCAAGCGCGAGCAGCACGAACTTGGCCAGGAAATACAGATTCCAGTGACCCAGTCCGGGCCAGCGATGCAGGTGGCTGGTCTGAGCCTGTACTACAGCGGCCGTCATGGCTGCTCCTTCCGCGGGGGAGCTTCGGAGCGGCAGCGAGTGCCCGCACGACGTAAATGACGAGGCGGCAGCAGGCGATCAAGCCGATTGAGCAACGCACGCCAATAGGCGGCGACCAGGCAACCGGCAAGCATGCCCAGGGTCAGGCACAGCAGGGCCACCTCGAGCAGCCCGGTATGTGTCATGGTCGGGCCTCCGTGCTCAGTTCGAGGCGCACTGAGCGCGGGGCGAGCGTCGCGCCCGGCGTATCGGCTGACGGGCGATCGGCTACGCCAGTCGATGGTGCCTCGTCTGCGAGAAAGACGGTTCCGTCCAGATCACTGAGGTCATTCAGGCGTTCGAAGCTGACGAACAATTCCTGCCAGCTCACCGGGAAAATGTTGTCCAGCGCGGCCTCCACGGTTTCGCTGCGGCAGGCGAAGAGAAACAGGTACAGGCCGTCCTCGGTTTGGCAGAGGATGTCGCCCTGGCGGCGGAAGCGCGACTCGCCAAGCAGGCTGTCGGGACTCAGCCCCGGTAACAGGCGTATGTGCAGCAGGCTGTGGTCCAGCTCGCCATGACGCTTGGCCGCCCACATATGGCGCACCGCTTCGGCAAACGCGCGCGGAGTCAGGCGTCCGCGCAGTGGGAGGGGCTTCGAGCGCCCGAGGCTGTCTGCGATGTCGTTCGGGCTCTGGCGCTGCCAGGTGTGGCCTTGAATGCCCTCGATCAGCGTGAGCATGCGCGAGAGCGGCGTGCCGAATGGCATGACCAGCGACGCGCCGGCGGCCATCAGCAACTGGTCGTCACGATAGCGCAGACAGGGCGATGCCTCGCGCACGATTAGCTTCAGCTTGTCGCCACAGCTACGGCGAAGCCGGTCGAGCTGTACGGCCAGCTCATCGACTTCATCGCTGCGGCTGATACCCAGCAGTACGCTGGCCTGTTGCGCTGTCGCCACGCGTGGTAGGAGTTCGGCACGGTCGGCATAGACCCGCCAGCCGAAGGGTTCCGCCCTCAAGCCGCTAAGGGCGGCCCGCTCGGCATGCACCTCATGGCGATCCGGCGCCGCCTCGGCCTGCGCACTGGAGCTCGGCAATAGCTGACGTGTTCGGAAGCCTTCCGCTTCCTCGCTGAGGAGAATTTCACGCGGGCCGGCAGCCGGCCGGCTGTGCCAGTAGTAGACCAGCAGGCGGGGCGTGCCGGCTTCCCGAGCGATCGCCGCATAGCCTGAAAGCCCAGATATACGCTGCTGTAGTTGGCTGGCGATAGCCGTTGAATGGCCTTCGCTGACAATCAGTAATGCAGTGCTCCGGCGGACCAGCCAGGCATGCACCTTCGCGATCCAGTTCGACGAAGGGGGCTGCGCAAAGGCGTCACCAGACAATGCAAGAATGACGAGCTGCGTTGTGCCGTGGATCGCGCGGTCGAGTTCTGATGGCAATACTCGCAGCAGCGCAGCCATGTGCGGCGGGGAGACGGTGAGCAGGTCAAGACGGTGTGGGCCCTGGTCGGGCTGCAGGCCATTGAGGACCGCATCCTGGCGCTCGCGTGTGCTGACCAGCGTCGCCCGCGCAAGGCTCAGGCCGATCAGCGTCTGGCGCAGTAGCCGTGTGGCATCATCGGCCTGCGCCACTTGGAGCCAATGGATATTGCCGGTAGCCAGCGTCATGCCGCCCAGCACGAGGTCGCCAGTCCCCAGCGATGCCAGAGGCGGCTCGAAAACGCGATCGATCAACGGTGGCACCTGTGGCGGGATAGCTAGCAATAGTTTTATCGGTTAGCTGCGACTGAGCTTGATAGGCCCCGCGACGCATTTCGTCGGATTGCATGCGTTGTGGTGTCAAAATAATATCAATTGGCTATCTGTTCGCCAATAATTTGCAAACACCTTTCGTCGCGCCGAGTATTTGCATGGAAACTGAGCCCCTTAACGATCGAGACGACGCATCTTTATTGAAGACTCGGCCAGGGCTGGGGCGGCTGTTGAAGGCGCTGGGGTATTCGGCCGCCGGTTTTGCCGCGGCCTGGCGTCACGAAGCAGCGTTCCGCCAGGTGGCGCTTTGTGCCGCCGTCCTCTCGGTGGTGGCGTTTCTGGTCACTGATGTGGCGCTGGAGCGCGCCATGCTTATCGCACCGCTGCTCATGTCGCTGGCAATCGAGCTGATCAATTCGGCGATCGAAGCGACGGTTGACCGGATCTCATTGAGGTTGCACCCGCTTTCCAAACGGGCGAAGGACCTTGGTAGTGCCGCACAATTCATGGCCTTGCTGTGTATCGCCGTGGTGTGGTCGCTGGTGCTCGGCGGGTAGCCGCAAGGTCTCGAGGCGAGCGCTAGCAGAGGAAAAATCTGCTAACAATGGCTCACACGGGCGGCGCGGGGTGCTGCGCCATAATGCCCGCCATTGATATCCGGGGAGCCGTCATGACCACCACCGCGTCTGCCAGCGAAGGCGAAAAAATCCTGATCGTCGATGATGACGCGCGTCTGCGTCGTCTGCTCGAACGGTTTCTCGACGAGCAGGGCTACCGTGTGCGCACGGTCGAGAACACCGAGCAGATGGACCGGCTGCTCAGCCGTGAGATCTTCCACCTGGTGGTACTCGACCTGATGATGCCCGGCGAAGATGGTCTGTCGGCCTGCCGGCGCTTGCGCGAGGCGAACAACCAGATTCCGATCATCATGCTCACCGCCAAGGGCGACGAGGCCAGTCGCATCCAGGGGCTCGAGCAGGGCGCCGACGATTACCTGGCCAAGCCGTTCAACCCTCGCGAGCTGCTCGCTCGGATTCGTGCCGTGTTGCGCCGGCAGGCGCCGCAGGTGCCGGGCGCGCCGGCCAGCGAGGATGAGGTGGTCACCTTTGGCGACTACCAGCTGTTCCTCGGCACCCGCGAGCTGAAGAAGGGCGACGAGGTACACATGCTTACCACCGGCGAGTTCGCCGTGCTCAAGGCGTTGGTGCAGCATGCCCGTGAACCGCTGACCCGCGACAAGCTGATGAACCTGGCGCGCGGCCGCGAATGGGATGCTCTGGAGCGCTCGATCGACGTGCAGATCTCCCGCCTGCGGCGCCTGATCGAGCCGGATCCTTCCAAGCCGCGCTATATCCAGACGGTCTGGGGCGTCGGCTACGTGTTCGTGCCGGACGGCAACCGGTGAGCCGTCGCGGCGCCGCGGCCGGAGCCCGGCTCCGGTGAAGACGCCCGTCTGGTTTCCGCAGAGCTTCTTTGCCCGCACCCTGTGGATGGTGCTGGTGGTGGTGCTCTTTTCCAAGGTGCTGACGCTGGTCTACCTCATGGCCAACGAGGACGTGCTGGTCGATCGCCAGTACAGCCACGGCGCCGCGCTGACCCTGCGTGCCTACTGGGCCGCCGATGCCGAGGACCGGGCGCGCATCGGCGCGGCTGCCGGTCTGCAGCAGGTGCCGGCGATCGAAGTGCCGCGCAGCGAATACCACTGGCCCTACACCGAGATCTTCCAGCGCCAGATGCGTGCCGAGCTGGGCCCGGAAACAGAGGTGCGCGTACGCATCCAGCCGGCGACGGCGATCTGGGTGCATGCACCCAGCCTGGGCCCGGACTGGATTCGCGTGCCGCTTTACGCCTACCCGCTGCGCGGGCAGCGGATCTGGAGCGTGCTCGGCTGGTTCCTCGGCATCGGGCTGCTGTCGACCGGGGCGGCGTGGATCTTCGTCAGTCAGCTCAATCTGCCGCTCAAGCGCCTGGTCTACGCGGCCCGGCAGATCGGCAAGGGCCGCAGCGTGCGGCTGCCGATCAGCGACACACCGAGCGAGATGACAGAGGTCTACCGCGCCTTCAATCAGATGGCCGAAGACGTCGAGCAGGCCGGGCGCGAACGCGAACTGATGCTGGCCGGCGTGTCTCACGACCTGCGTACGCCGCTGACCCGCCTGCGCCTGTCGCTGGAGCTGATGACGCGCGACGAAGAGCTCACCGAGGAGATGGTGCGCGACATCGAAGACATGGACGCCATCCTCGACCAGTTCCTCGCCTTCGTGCGCGATGGCCGCGACGAGCCGGTCGAGGAGATCGACCTGGGTGAGCTGATCAGCGAGGTGGTGGCGCCCTACAATCAGCAGAGCGAGCGCATCCGTCTCTGCGTGCAGCCGATGCCGCTGCTGTCGCTGCGTCGAGTGTCGATCAAGCGCCTGCTGGTCAACCTCATCGAGAACGCCCTGCGCTACGGTGGTGACGAGGTCGAGGTGGCAGCGGCGGTGACCGGCGACGCCAACGCGCCCTACGTGGTGCTGAGCGTACTCGACCGCGGCACGGGCATCGATCCGAAGGAACTGGGCGAGATCTTCAATCCATTCATCCGCGGCGATCGGGCTCGGGGTGGTCAGGGCGCGGGCCTGGGCCTGGCGATCGTCAAGCGTATCGCCAACCAGCACGGCGGCATCGTCGAGCTGCGCAATCGCGAAGAGGGTGGGCTGGAGGCGCGCGTCAGCCTGCCACTGGGCCTGCTGCTGCCGCGCGGGGCGATGGGCGCCTGAGGCGCGGCACTCAGCCCTTGCCCTTGGTGCGCGTCAGGTTCGGCCCGGCGTTCTTCTCGAGGAACTGGACGATCAGCCCGGCGACATCCTTGCCCGTGGTCTGCTCGATGCCCTCCAGGCCCGGCGAGGAGTTGACCTCCATCACCAGCGGGCCGTGGTTGGAGCGCAGGATATCCACCCCGGCGACCGACAGGCCCATGGCGCGGGCCGCGCGCACGGCGGTGGAGCGCTCTTCGGGGGTGATCTTGATCAGGCTGGCGGTGCCGCCGCGGTGCAGGTTGGAGCGGAACTCGCCGGGCTTGGCCTGACGCTTCATCGCGGCGATGACCTTGTCGCCGACAACGAAACAGCGGATGTCGGCGCCGCCGGCTTCCTTGATGTACTCCTGCACCATGATGTCCTGCTTCAGGCCGAGGAAGGCCTCGATCACCGATTCGGCGGCCTTCTGCGTTTCGGCCAGCACCACGCCCATGCCCTGGGTGCCTTCGAGCACCTTGATCACCAGCGGGGCGCCGCCGACCATCTGGATCAGGTCGGGAATGTCGTCGGGCGAGTGCGCGAAGCCGGTCACCGGCAGGCCGATGCCCTTGCGCGAGAGCAGCTGCAGCGCGCGCAGCTTGTCGCGCGAGCGGCTGATGGCGACCGATTCGTTGAGCGGGTAGACACCCATCATTTCGAACTGGCGCAGCACCGCGCAGCCGTAGAAGGTCACCGAGGCGCCGATGCGCGGAATCACCGCGTCGAAGCCTTCCAGCGGCTGGCCGCGGTAGTGGATCTGCGGCTTGTGGCTGGCGATGTTCATGTACGCGCGCAGGGTATCGATCACTACCACCTCATGGCCGCGCTGCTGGCCGGCCTCGACCAGGCGACGCGTGGAATACAGGCGTGGATTGCGCGACAGTACGGCGATTTTCATTGGGCACCGGAGGAAGTGAGGATCTGGGGTTTGTCTTGCAGATAGCTGCGCGACGGGTCGATCAGCCATTTGCCATCGACCAGCGCGCGCGAGCCCAGCAGCAGGCGGTAACGCATGTTCTTGCGGCAGGTCAGGGTGAATTCCACGGGCCAGACGTGGCTGCCGAGCGCCAGCAGGGTGCGCACCACGTAGCGGGTCTGGGTCTGGCCGTTGGAGCTCTTGATGGTCTTGTGTGCGACCAGCGGTGCTTCACAGCGGTGGCGGCGCTGCACCAGGGTACCCAGATGCGCGGTGAAGCGGACCCAGCGCTTGCCGTCACGCTCGAACTCGACGATTTCGGTGGCGTGCAGGGCCGAGGTGCTGGCGCCGGTGTCGATCTTCGCCCGCAGGCCGACCACGCCCAGGTCGGGCAGGGCGACCCATTCGCGCAAACCGATCAGCGTGTGGGGATCGAGGCAGTCCAAGCGTGGCATCCATGAAATTTGCGGGCATTCTAGACGGCGTGCATGACAACTGCACGGGTCGCTACAAGGCTATGACAACGAGGTCGGATACAGGTTGAGCACGAGCGAAAAGGACGACGGCAAGGTCCGTCTGGACAAGTGGTTGTGGGCAGCGCGCTTCTTCAAGACGCGCGCGCTGGCCAAGGAAGCGATCGACGGCGGCAAGGTGCACTGTCGCGGCGAGCGTTGCAAGCCGGGCAAGGAGCCGAAGGTCGGTGAACAGTACGAGATTCGCTGTGGTTACGACGAACGCACGGTGATCGTCCGCGCCTTGTCGGCCGTACGCCGTGGTGCGCCCGAGGCGCAGACGTTGTACGAGGAGACCGCCGAAAGCCTGGCTCGCCGCGAGGAGGCCGCCGCGCTGCGCAAGGCCGGCGCACTAGGCGTGCAGACCGACGGCCGGCCGAGCAAGAAGCAGCGCCGGCAGATCGAGCTTCTGCGCGCCTTCAAGGGCTGAACGGCAGGGAACGGCGCGGCGGCAGGCCGGTCCACCCAGGCGATGGCGGGTGCCTCGGCAGGCCGCCGCTTCGTGTAAAATGCACGGCTTTTTCCCGGCCACCTTGCGAGCACCGGCATGTCCGATCAGACCCAACGCTTTCTCTTCGATGATTTCGATGTGCGCGGCGAAACCGCCACGCTCGCCGAGAGCTATCAGCACGTCCTGGCCAAGCACGCTTACCCCGAGCCGGTGGCCCAGCTGCTCGGCGAGCTGCTGGCGGCCGCGGCACTGCTGGTCGGCACGCTGAAGTTCGAGGGGCTGCTATCGCTGCAGGCGACCTCGTCCGGTGCCGTGCCGCTACTCATGGTCGAGTGTTCGAGCGAGCGCCATGTGCGTGGCATCGCCCGTTACGATGCCGAGCAGATCGAGGCCGGCGCCAGCCTGCCGCAGCTGATGCCCGAGGGTGCCCTGGCGATTACCATCGACCCGGCGCGCGGCCAGCGTTATCAGGGCATCGTCGCGCTTGATGGCATTGATCTGGCGGCCTGCCTGTCCGCCTATTTCGCCACCTCCGAACAGCTGCCGACGCGTTTCTGGCTCAACGCCGATGGGCGCCGCGCCTGCGGTCTGCTGCTGCAGCAGCTGCCGGCCGACCGCATCCACGACGCCGAGGAGCGGGACGCCAACTGGGAGCACCTGCTGACCCTGGCCGATACCCTGACCGCCGAAGAGCTGCTCGGCCTGGACACCGAAACCATCCTGCACCGGCTGTTCCACCAGGAGCAGGTCCGGCTGTTCGAGCCGCTGCCGATCCAGTTCCGCTGCAGTTGCTCGCGTGAGCGCTCGGCGCGCGCGCTGATCAGCCTCGGGCAGGCCGACGCCGAGCAACTGGTCGAGGAGCAGGGCGGGCGGATCGCCATCGATTGCCAGTTCTGCAATCACCAGTATCTGTTCGATGCGGCTGACGTGGCCCAGCTGTTCGCTGGCGCTGGCAGTCAGGGACCGGCGGCTACGCGTCACTGATGGCCTCTGGCCACGGTGAACCTTTTCGCCATCACGGGCTCATACCCAGCGCGACGCCTTTTCTGGCATAATCGCGCGCACTTTTTTCGATGTAGTACGCCCGGAGGCGGACTACAACTGTACGGAGGATTCGGCCCAAGGCCGACGGGGACACTCATGACGCAAGCGACCAACGCCGTGTACACCGACATCAGCATCGCGCAACTGATCGAAGAAGCCGTCAAGCGCGGTGAAGGTGAACTGGCCGCCAATGGCTCTCTGGTGGTTAAGACCGGACATCGCACGGGTCGTTCGCCAGCCGACCGCTTCATCGTCGAAGAGCCGAGTACCCAGCACCACATCGCCTGGGGCCCGATCAACCGTCCGTTCCCGGCTGGCCAGTTCGAAGCGCTGTGGAGCCGCGTCGAAGCCTACATCGCCGAGCGTGACAACTTCGTCTCCCATGTTCACGTCGGCGCCGATCCCGAGCACTACCTGCCGGTCAAGATGACCACCGAGACCGCCTGGCACAACCTATTCGGCCGCTGCCTGTTCATCGAGCCGGCGCAGTTCAACCCGGCCGGCAAGAGCGAATGGCGCATCCTCAACGCCCCGTTCTTCCAGTGCCAGCCCGAGCGTGATGGCACCAACTCCGACGGTTGCGTGATCATCAACTTCGCCGAGAAGAAGGTGCTGATCGCCGGCATGCAGTACGCCGGCGAGATGAAGAAGGCCATGTTCTCCGTGCAGAACTTCCTGCTGCCGGACGTCGACGTGCTGCCGATGCACTGCGCCGCCAACATCGGCGAAGACGGCGACACCACCCTGTTCTTCGGCCTGTCCGGCACCGGCAAGACGACCCTGTCGGCCGACGAGTCGCGTTACCTGATCGGCGATGACGAGCACGGCTGGGGCGTTGGCCGCGTGTTCAACATCGAGGGTGGCTGCTACGCCAAGTGCATCGACCTGTCCGAAAAGAACGAGCCGGTGATCTGGAAGGCCATCAAGTTCGGCGCCGTGCTGGAGAACGTGGTCCTCGACGAGCGCACCCGCCTGCCCGATTACGCCGACGCCAGCCTGACCCAGAACAGCCGCGCCGCCTACCCGCTGGAGCACGTCGAGAAGCGTTCCGAGAAGAACCTCGGTGGCGAGCCCAAGGCGGTGATCTTCCTGACCTGCGACCTGACCGGCGTGCTGCCGCCGGTGTCGATCCTGAACAACGAGCAGGCTGCCTATCACTTCCTCTCCGGTTACACCGCGCTGGTCGGTTCCACCGAGATGGGTTCGGGCAGCGGCATCAAGTCGACCTTCTCCACCTGCTTCGGTGCGCCGTTCTTCCCGCGCCCGGCCGGTGAGTACGCCGAGCTGCTGATCAAGCGCATCAACGCCTTCGGCTCGAAGGTCTACCTGGTCAATACCGGCTGGACCGGCGGTGGCTACGGTGTCGGCAAGCGCTTCAGCATCCCCACCACCCGTGCGGTGATCGCGGCGATCCAGAGCGGCGCGCTGGTCGGTGCCGAAACCGAACACCTGCCGATCATCAACCTGGACGTACCGAAGGCTGTTGCCGGCGTCGAGCCGCAGCTGCTCAACCCACGCAACACCTGGGCTGACCCGAGCGCCTATGATCAGGCGGCGAAGGAACTGGCGGCGAAGTTCGTCGAGAACTTCAAGAAGTTCGACGTCTCCGACGCGATCAAGAACGCCGGCCCGCAGCTCTGATCCGCTGCCGCCCGCACGAGGCCGCCTACGGGCGGCCTTTTTTATGGGCGCAACCATTGAGTGGTTCGATGGATTTGTTCGGAAAAGCCCTGTGGATTCGATGGAAGCCCGGGCCTAGCATGGCGCGCATCCGAATCCCACAGGAGGTCCGCATGGACATCGAAGAAGCGATCCGCAGCCGCCGTGCCATCAAGGCATATGACACCACGCACCAACTCTCGCGCGAGGAAAAGGACGAGCTGCTGCAGCTGGCAATGCTGGCGCCCAGCGCCTTCAATCTGCAGCACGTGCGCCTGGTGGAGGTGAGCGACCCGCAGCTGCGCCAGCAGATCCGCGAAGCGGGCTGGAACCAGGCGCAGATGACCGACGCCGCGATGCTGGTGGTGGTCTGCGCGCAGGTCGACAGCTGGGAGAAGAATGTCCGCCGCGTCTGGGACGGTACGCCACAAGAAGTGCAGGATTACATGGCCGGCGCCATCGATAACTACTACCGCGACAAGCCGCAGGTCCAGCGTGACGAGGTCATGCGCAGCTGCGGGCTGATGGCGCAGACGCTGATGCTCGCTGCCCGCGGCAAGGGCCTGGACTCCTGCCCGATGGATGGCTTTGACTTCGACGCGGTCGGCCGGCTGATCAACCTGCCGGACAACCACGTGATCGGCCTGATGGTGGCGGTCGGCAAGCGCACCGCCGATCCGCGCCCGCGCGTGGGCAAGCTGCCGTTCGACGAGGTGGTGATTCGCGACCGCTTCTGACGGTTTGAGGCGGCTTCAGTGAGTGCCGAAGCCGCCTGCGTTGCACCGCTGAACCGGGTGCCGATCAGCGCGCGGTCAGGCCGATGAGCATGTCGGCCACCCCCTTGGTCTGCTTTGAGGTGTTGGCGGTCTGCTCGCTGGAGCTCTCCAGTGCATTCAGCAGCCCGGTCAGCGAGCCGACACCGGCCGAGTGCGTTTCGATGTGCTGCGCCACGGCGCGGATCTCGCCGGCCAGCCGATCGATGTCAGTGCCGATCTCTTCGGCGTTCTTGCCGGTGATCTCGGCCAGCTTGCGCACCTCGTCGGCCACCACCGCAAAGCCCCGGCCCATGTCGCCGGCTCGAGCGGCTTCGATCGCCGCGTTGAGCGCCAGCAGGTTGGTCTGGCCGGCGATCTGCTGGATCGTCTGTACCACCGACTGGATGCGCTGGCTCGACTGGGCGAGCTCGCGCGCGCTGGTGACCACCTCCTCGGCCTGGTTGACCATTTGCTTGACCGAGCTGCCGGCCTGCTCGATGACGGCGCCCTGCTCGTTGATCGTCAGGGTCAGCTCGTCCATCGAGCCGTGCAGGTCGGTGGCGCAGCGGCTCAGCTGTTCGGACATGCTCTGGCGCTCATGATCGGCCTGCGAAAGCACCTGGCCGAGATCCGCCAGCCCGCGAAACACCGGGCGGATCTGCTCGTCCAGGCCCGCGATGTCCACCGCGCTGCTGTAGTCCTGGCGCTTGAACTGCTCGATCTGCTTGACCACCACCTGGCTCAGACCGGCGAGCTTCTTGATCTGCCGACGCAGAAAGAACGCCTTGAATTCACTGTGATAGGCAATGAAGTTGTCGGTGTATTCGTCGTGGAATTCCGCCTTGTCGTCGGTGCGGAAGAAGAACACCGCCGTCAGGGTCTGGTTGAGGTTCAGGCCGAGGATTTCGCCAAAGGTGGAGTAACCGGCGACCGGCACATCGTCGAATACCGCGTCCATGCCGGCCAGCGCCTGCTCGTTGTTGAGCCGGCGCAGGATGCAGTCGTTGAGAATGCCAACCAGCGGCTTGCCGGGCTTGCCGCGCATGAAGCGCTGGTAGTCGCGGCGGGTCGCCTCGGCCAGCGGGGTGCGCTTGACCATGATCAGCTCTTCGCCGGGCGCCACGTCGCAGAACAGGTGCACGCGCTCGTTGGCGAAGTCGATCTGCGCGATCGAGCGGACGAACACTTCATCGCCCACCCGAATGGCGAACGAGTAATCGGCCAGGCGCTGTTCGAGGGCCTGGGGCGCGCAGTTCAGCGCCTCGCAGAGCGCCTGCACCATGCTGCGGATATTGCCGCGAGCGTCCACCACCTGGCTGATGTAGCGCTCCTCCAGGGAGGCGCTGAGCACGCTCAGGCTGAGCGGCGTGGGTTCGAAGTTCTGGCTCTTGAACACGCCGAAGCGCACATCGCGGGCGCACTTGAGAAAAACGATCAGGGCGTGATTCTGGTAGGCGCGCTGGCCGTCGTGCAGCTGCGTACTCTTGAAGTCCAGCTTGCCGCCGGCGGAACCGCCAACGAACAGGCAGGGAAAACGGCCGGACTCGTAGAGCGCCTCCATGAAGAAGGATTCAGACGCCGACAGCCCGTCGAAAAAGATGTTGGCCAGGGTGTCGCGGTAGTCGATCTTCATCGACACCTGCAGCCGCTTGATCGATTCGGTCAGCCGCGCGATACGTTCGCCCATCGACAGGCGCTGGCCGCCGCCCCGAATGTCCTCGCTGGCCAGCGGCACGTGTACCACTTCGGCGGCGGCGATGACGCTGGCATCGAACAGCTGCAGCACGATGCCATCCCACTGGCCGCTGGTTGCGCAGTACAGATGCCCGGCCTCGCTCGACAACTCGCCGGCGGTGCTGCACAGGCTCATGGCCGTGCGCGGGAAGCGCTGCCGCAGCTGCCGCGCCACTGCGTCTATATCGACGTGCGGTGACACGAAGCCGGCCAGATAGGTGGGCTCGAAACGCAGGGCCGCCAGGCGCTCGGACAACTGCCGGGCGCTGGTATGCAGGCTCATGACACCTTCGCCGGAACGGGCGCCGGCCTTGAGACGGGTGAACAAGGACATGATCGTTATTCTCATGCAAAGGGCTGCGGGAGCCGGCTAACTTCTTTTTGTTCGTGCCGGGCATAGCCTTTATCGGCAGATTTCACGGCGGCCGTAGCGCCGTTCGGCGGCTCTCCTGACGAACCGACCGTAGCGAGGCGCGGCGATAGTGGCCATGCCACTATGGTTGCCGTCCGAAAGTACTGGGTCGACACGCCAAAAGGCGCTTCCGGGCGTCTCTGCCTCTATATCGGCGCAGCATCGCAGCACTCATGCTGCGACTTGCCAGCTGCCCGTCCTGCCTCTGCCGGCCCTTGCGGTGCCCGCGGGCGCGTTGGCGGCGCGGACGCCCGGCCGCCGGGCGACGCATTTCGCCCCGCTCGGTGCGGCGGTACGAAACCATGAGCTTCGTCCATGCCCTGCTCCATTGCGGTGGTGGTGCCGTCGACGGCTGGCGCAGGGCTGCGTTGGTTAGGCGATCTGGCTATCTGCTGGGTTGATGGGCTCCGGCGGGGCCCTGCGTTGGGTGGAAGGGGCTGAGTACGTCACGAACCGGGCCGGCATCCGGCCAGGCACAGAATCGGGTCGTATTAAAAGTTGCCTGCTTATTCGTTAGTTGAACTTCAAGTTATTCGGCCATCGGTCGATTTCCTGAACAGCAACACGGATTGAAAAACAGCTTCCGTGTTCTTCTCTACTGGCACTTCCGTTATTATCGCCGGTTCGTTTGTTGGTCGGTTTTGTTATAGCTAAAGTTTCAGTTAACAAGTTGCTTTAAATTTCTTTCTTATTTGATTGTTCTTATTGGTTAATAGAGTCGAGCCGTATCATATGACCAAACTTTTCGTTCTGATGTCTTCGTTTTTCAGTCTTGCGCTTCTGGCGTTTTCTCCGCTTTCCCTGGCTCAGCCGCACAGTGTTCAGCTGCGCGCCTCCGAGCCTCACGTAGGCCGGTCGCTGATGCTCGAAGGCGAACTGTTCCGCCCCGAGGGCGAGGGCCCCTTTCCGGCGATTGTCCTGATGCATGGCTGCGGGGGTTGGCAGCCGGCGGTCCGGCAAGGCTTGCGTGCGCATGCCGACTATCTGCGCGAGCAGGGTTTCGTGGTGCTCAATCTCGACAGTTTCGGCCCGCGCCATTACGGCGGCGGTAAGTTGTGCTCCAACAATCCCGCCTTGTACGAAGCGCTCAACTACCGAACGCACGATGCCTTCGATGCGATGCGCTATCTGGCCGGGCAGGATTTTGTCGCAGCGGACAATATCTTCCTGATGGGACAGAGCAATGGCGGGGCGGTCGCCATTCGCGCAGCCAAGCGCTCGGCTGCGCAGCGCTATGGCCAGGGCGAGCCGGCGTTTCGTGGTGTGGTCGCCTATTACCCCTGGTGTGGCGAACTGGGGCGCTCGCGCGTCGAGCTGGGGGCGCCGCTGCTGATTCTCGCCGGCGGGCGGGACAACTGGGTGCCGGCGCGCGAATGCCTGGGGGTGCGAGGCGAGGGCGCGCCGCTGGACGTCAAGGTGTACCCGAACGCGGTGCATTCGTTCGACCTCGATCTGCCGCCACAGAGCTTCGCCGGCAAGCGGATCGGCGGCGATCCGGTGGCCACCGCAGACAGTCGCACGCGGATGTTGCGGTTCCTTGTCGGCAATCTCACGCCCGCCCAGCAGCTGGCCTACGCGGCACGACACGGACGGGAAGTCGCCAGCAACTGATCAGTAGTCGAACGGCAGGCCCGGTTCGAAGGAGATCAGCGTGTAGGTGATGCGCCCGTGCGGGAACTCGGCCTGCAGGTACACCGGGCCGCAGAGGCGGTCGAGCCGGCAATGCAGGCGCGAGGGCAACCAGGGCAGGGCGCTGGTCGTCTCGCTGACCACGGCCAGTCCGCGGCCTTCGCCGTCCGGTGCCGCCGTACAGTGGCAGCGGCTACGCACGAAAGGCTTGGATCGATAGGGCGCGAGGAACAGCGCGAGATCGGCTGGCAGCCGCGAGCTCAGCAAGGGTGTCAGGTCATCCCATTTCATTCCCGGGCCAGCGGCATAGGGCACCGTTGGCACGGCGAGGGCGAGTAGCCAGAGCAACGGCTGGCAGTCCCGCTGCAGCTCGGCGACACGCCAGGCATCGGCAGCCAGTTGCACGACCAGGGCTCCGCCGCGTTCGCCGCGCAGCAAGTGCTGGCCGGCCGTATCGAGCGTGATGCGGACCCGTTCGGTATCCCCCTGGCGCCGCAATACCTGCCGCGGCAGTTGGCCTTCGGTCTCGATGCTCCACACCGCCACGCCGGGAGCGGCACTGGCCAGCAGCGCCTGGGCGGCCGGGTTGGCTGGTGCTGGCGAGACCAGCGTGCCCTGCGATGGCAGCCCGGCCGAATGCCAGTGCAGGAAAGGCTGCTCGGCATCGGGCGCGGAGAGGAAGTTGGCCAGCCGGAACGGCAGCGTCGGTGCGCTGGGCTCGCCTCCGGTCTGGCATTGCAGGTGCACATGCGGCGCCGGTGAGCGCCCCGAGTTGCCCAGCCGGGCAATGAATGCCCCGGCTTCCACGCGGCTGCCGGGGGCCACCCGGATCGAGCCCTGCTGCAGGTGCGCGAGCAATGCCCAGCCGCCCTGGTCCAGGCGAATCGTCACGTAGTTGCCCCAGTTCTGCGCATAGTTGCAGATGCCGATCGGGTTGTCGGCGATACCGTCCTGTACGCGCTCGACGAAGCCGGATGCCGGCGCCATCACCAGGCCGTCGAAGGGGCCGGGCTCGGCGACCGCGATGGGCTGGAAATCCAGCGCATGCCGCCAAGGCCCGGCATGGCTCAGCGTGCCGTCCTCGCCCTGGGCGATCCGCGAGCGGCCGAATAGCGGCACGATCACGAACGGCCCGTTGCCACCGGAGCGACGCGACCAGTAGTCGAGCTGCTGCCAGGCGCTCTCCGGCGGCTCGTGCAGGGAGTGATTGCGCCGCACCAGGTAGCTTTCCGCGCTCCCCAGCGCGCTGAGCGCCACCCAGATCGTCAGCGCCGAGGCCAGCGGCAGATAGCCGAAGGCGGTGTAGGGCGACAGGTGCTGCAGCCCGGCGGCAAGCAGTGCGGCGCTGGCGCCGCCAAGCGCAGCCAGCGCCAGGCTGATGCGGCTGGGCACGAAGAACACGGCACCCAGCGCGGCACCGGCGAGAAACGAGTTGTAGGCCGTCGGCATCCAGTAGAACAGCACGCCCTGCTGGTTGAGCTGCACCGCAGTGACGATGCCGGCGATCCAGCCGATGGTCCCGGCGAGGAAGGCCAGACGCGACCAGAGCAGGATAGCCAGCGCGATGATCATGCCGATGCCCAGGGTCGGCGAAAAGAGCAGCGCTCCGAGCGTACGGAAATAGGTGACGAGCCATTGCTGCGGGGTTTCCGGCACGGGCCACCACTGCATCGCGGCCATCGCCGAAAGCGTCCAGTGGGGAAAGATGGCGAACAGGAATACCGAGACCAGGCAGTAGCTCACCACCAGCGGCGGCAAGCTGGCCCTGAGCAGCGTGCGCAGCATCGCGGTGGCGAGCACGGTGGTAGCGATGACGGTGCTCGCCACGACCAGGATCGGCGCCTCGACGGCCAGCCCGGCGAACTCGGTCAGCCAGGCGGCGGCCACCGCCGAGAGCAGGGCGTTGGCCTTGAGGTTGCCCTCGGCCGCGGAGTTGTCGCGGATCTGGAACAGCCGCAGGATGCCTTCGGCCAGTACCGTGCCGAACAGCGCGAAAGCGGCGAAGCGCAGGTTCTGAAACAGCCCCAGCCAGAGCAGCGCGCCGAGCCACGGGTGCGGAATGAGGAACGCCCCGCCGAGCGCGGGGCCAAGGATTGACACCAGCGGCGTGGAGAAACGATGCGCGGCTCTGAGCGAGCCGCCCGACAGCGCGGTCTCGTTCTGCGGTGCGTTCATCAGCGTTCAGCCAGGTGGTCGGGCAGGCGCTCGAGTCGCTGCACCTCTTCGAGCGTCTCGGCGAGACGGATCAGGTGCGCAGTCCCGTCTTCGCCAATCAGCACCACGGCCGGACGATAGGCGATGAACTGCATCGACTGGCTGAGGTTGTAGGCGCCGACCGGGTGAAGGCTGAGTACGTCGCCGACCTCCAGCGGAGGCAGGTCGACATAGTCGCGGATCACGTCGATCGCCATGCACAGCGAGCCGTACAGGCGTGACGGCATCGGCGGCTTGTCGATCAGGCGTGACGGGCGCACCTCGAAGCGATACCAGGCGGCGGTGTAGAGCAGATTGATGCCGGCATCGAGGATGTAGTTGACCTTTGAATCCTCGCCGGCGATCAGCTGTTCCTTGTAGTCGCGCGCCGACAGGCTGTCCTGCTCGGCACGCGAGCGGTGCACGCCCTTCACCGCGACGACGCTGGTGAGCAGATAGCCGGCTTCGTCCACCAGATGCCGACCGGTTTCCAGGCGCAGCAGCGGCCGCTTCTTCTCCGGCAGCCGGTTGAGCACCTCGGTGATGGCATCGGCATAGGCTTCGATCGGCGGCACCACCTGTTCGGCCGGGCCGGTCATGCCGTGCAGCAGGCTGTTGGACGGGAAGCCGCCACCCAGGTCGAGGCAGTCGATCAGGTGGCCGTGCTTGCGTTCGAGCGCATCGCGCAGTGCCAGCAGCTTCTGCGTGGCGGTGCGGTAGGCGGCCGGCTCGAGGATGTAGGTGCCGATGTGCGTATGCAGCGTATGCAGGCGCAGCGCGGGATTGCGCA
Organism: Stutzerimonas balearica DSM 6083; assembly: GCF_000818015.1. Lineage (NCBI taxonomy): Bacteria > Pseudomonadati > Pseudomonadota > Gammaproteobacteria > Pseudomonadales > Pseudomonadaceae > Stutzerimonas > Stutzerimonas balearica. The sequence goes on along the minus strand of NZ_CP007511.1, from coordinate 4,104,082 downwards.
CGATGCGCTCGGCGGCGCGTTCGGCTTCGCCGTTGGCCAGGGCGAAGCCGAACTTCGACCACACCGGGCGAATGCCGGCGTCGAGCCATACGCGGATGCCGACGTCGAGCGGTTGCCGGCGCTTTTCCACCAGCTTCTCGATCAGGTTCAGCTCGTCCCAGTTGTCGACGTGCAGCAGCGCGCCTTCTTCGATGGCGCGCTCGAGGATGGCGCGTGGCTTGTAGGGGCCGTTGAAGAGGATTTCCGGGCCGGCAAAGCCGAGGTCGCGGGCCTTCTCGTATTCGAAGTCCGAGACCACCTCGGCGAGCCAGCCTTCCTGGCGCAGGATCTGGCAGATGCCCTTGAGCGGGTTGGTCTTGAGCGACCAGGCGAAGCTGGTGCGCGGATAGCGCTGCTTGAAGGCCTCGCGCGCGTGCCGCGCCTTGTGCCGCAGCGCATGTTCGGAGAAGACGAACAGCGGCGAGCCGAACTCGGCGACCAGCGCCGGGATCGGGTTGCCGTCGATCTCGAACAGCGCTGGCGTCTGCACGCCACGGGCAAAGTAGTTGCGTTCGGCGGCCGCGTTCGGGCGGTTGCTGCCCAGCTCGTCGCTGATGATCGGTTGGCTGTAATTCTGGGTCACGTTCTGTCACCTCGAGTGGGGCACACGCCGGCGACCGGCGTGCCCGTGCGGCAGCCGGAAATGGTCATCTGCGCGACTTCGGCGATATGGGTCACGACATCGATACTGTGGCGAATGAACATCTGCCCCGGCTCGCATGGCGGCAGCGCGGCGGGCGTCAGGCCCATGAGCCATTCGAGCAGCAGCGCCGGCATGTTGCAGTCGATCTGGGAGGGGAAATCGACCCAGGCCGGGAAGCGCGGATTCATCTCGAACAGGGCATGCGGCTGGCCGGGCACCTTGATGAATTCCAGCTCGAACGGGCCCGCCCAGCGCAGCGCCGAGATGATCCGCTCGACCTGTCGATCGAGCGCCGGATCGGCGATCACCACCCCGGCGAAGCCCTTGCCGGCCGAGGTGCGCAGCATCTTGCGGATCGAGCACGAAGCCAGCAGCCCACCCTGGCCGTCACCTACGCCAAGCACGTCGTACTCCTCGCCGACGGCCATTTCCTGCACCAGCACCGGAGTGCCCCAGACGCTGGCGATGGCATTGAAGGCCTCGTACAGCTCCTTGGGGGTGGTGGCCAGGTGCGCTTCGTAGAAGCGGCCCTTGACGTACACCGGGTAGCCGATCTGCAGCGCCAGCGCGGCGAGCGTGTCGGCGTCGGCGGCCGCCAGTGTGCGTGGCGTGGGGACGTCCAGCGGCTGGCAGAAGCGATAGAGGTTGGCCTTGGCGCGGTCGTCGAGCGCCCGCTGGCTGGGCAGCACGCAGGCGATACCGCGTGCCTCGAGTGCCGGCTGCAGTTCGATGTAGTTGTCCAGCTCCGAGTCCAGGCAGGGAATCAGGTAGTCGATCGGTTCGCTCTGGAGGATTTCGTCCAGGCGATCGAGCGTCGCCTGTGCGCCGGCGCCCGGAAACGGCATGAGGTAGGCGACATCCGGCCGCCCGCCGTCATGACAGTAGAGCGCGCTTTCCAGCGGGTCGTATGACAGCCCGATGACGTGCAGATCGGCGAAGCGGCGACGCAGGCTGGCGGCGACGGCGGCGCCCGGCTGGGGGTTGTTGCCGCGGTGCAGGCCGGTGATGGCGACCCTGATCATGATGCCTTCCTCGCCGCCTCGAACAGGCGGCCGAGCGGCTCCAGGGCTGCCAGGCTGTTGAGAAACAGCTGGGCGTCGCGTGCGGCCGTCGCGCTGTCGAGTGCGTAGTGGGCCTGCAGGCGCCGCGGAAGCTCCTCGGGTGTCGCGCCGGCAATCAGGGCGCGCAGCATGAAGCTGGCGCTGGGATTAAGCCGATGGAACATGCCCGATACGCTGTCGAAGACGAACTCGTCGTCATAGAACCGCAGGCGCTCGGAAAGCGGACCGGACTGCTCGCCGGCGGAGGAGGGCTGGGTCGACATGCTGTGCACCTGCCGTACGAACTGCGAAAAGGCCCGTGATGCTCTTCACAAAATAGCGGCGTTTTGCCGTCACAGCTTGTTATTTATCACCGCCCGCAGGGCGTTTTGGATTTTTTTCATCGCCCATTGATGGGAATCAAATGGCCATCAAAATGCCTCTTCCGGCTTAAGTAGCTGGGACTAATCTCCGTGTGATGAGTGCTTGTCTTGAACGGGCCTGACGGCGGGTCCGATAGGAGGTCGATGATGTACACACGGCAGAAAAACCTGTTCGCGCTGTCGGCAATGGCCGCGGCCCTGCTGCTCTCGGGGTGTGCGAACAAACTGGTCATCGCCTCGCACGCGCGGCTGACCACGCTTGACCCGATCACCAGCACCGCGTACGTGACGCGCAGCCACGGCTACATGGTTTACGACACGCTGTTCGCGCTCGACGAAAACCTGCGGCAGCGCCCGCAGATGGCGGAAACCTGGACCTCTTCGAGCGACCTCAAGACCTGGCACATCAAGCTGCGCGAAGGCCTGCAATGGCATGACGGTACGCCGGTCACCGCCGAGGACTGCGTCGCCTCGCTGCAGCGTTGGGGCAAGCGTGACGGCGCCGGCCAGCAGCTGTTCCGCAACGTCGAGCGCATCAGCATCGACGATCCGCACACCTTCACCATCGTGCTGCGCGAGCCTGATGTCGGCATCATCCGCACGCTGGGCAAGGTCTCGGTAAACGTTCCGTTCATGATGCCCAAGCGCCTGGCGCAGACCGACGCCTTCACGCCGATTACCGAAGCCACTGGCTCCGGCCCGTTCGTCTATCAGCCCGAGCGATCGACGGCGGACAAGGCCGTCTATGTGCGCAACCCGAACTACAAGCCGCGGCACGACCCGCAGTCGCAGGCCGCCGGCGCCAAGGTGGCGGGCGTCGATGTCGTCGAGTGGCGTTACTACCCGATGCAGCAGGAAGCCGTGCAGCGGCTGCTCGACGGCCGCGTCGACTATGTCGAGTCGCCCTCCACCCGCCTGGTGTCGATGATGGAGGACAAGGCGGACGTGACGGTCGCCTCGACCGACCCGCTGGGCAACGTGGCCATGGCACGCTTCAACCACCAGCAGGCCCCGTTCGACAATCCGGGCGTGCGCCGTGCGGTGCTGATGGCGATGAAACAGGACGCCTACATGTCCGCGGCGCTCGGTGACGCGCGCTACTGGCGCAATTGCTATTCGGTGTTTCCCTGCGGTACGCCGCTGGCCAACGAGGCCGGTAGCGAGGTGATGAAGCAGGGCGATCTCGGCGCCGCCCGCAAGGCCCTGGCCGCGGCGGGCTATGACGGCACGCCGGTGGTGCTGCTCAACCCCGTCGATATGCCGGTGATGACCGCCTTTACCCAGGTGACGGCGAACCTGCTCAAGCAGTTGGGCATGACCGTCGAGGTGCGCGACATGGACTGGGCGACCATGCTGCAACAGCGCGAAAGTCGGGCGCCGGTCGCAGAGGGTGGCTGGAGCATGTTCCACACCTGGTGGAACGCGGCGGATCTGTCCGATACCTCGGCCATTGCCTTCTCCGGCGATCCGCAGAACGGTTGGTTCGGCTGGGCTGACGACGCCGAACTCGAACGCCTGCGGGCCAAGGCGGCCAACGCCAGCGGTGCCGAAAAGCAGGCCCTGGCGCGAGAGATCCAGCAGCGCTTGTGGAATGACGGCGCCTTTGCCGTGCTCGGGCAGTTCTTCGAGCCGGTCGCCTTCCGCAGCGACCTGCAGGGCATCACCTCGCCGATGCAGTTCTACTGGGGCGTCTCGCACGCCAAGTGAGTGCAGCGCGCCGGCAAGGCCCGCCGTGATGGCGGGCCTTGCCGTTTTCGGGCTACTGCCCCGGCTCGGGACGCAGCCAGCCGGCCAGGTCGAAAAACAGCTCGCCGAGTTCGCGGAACTCGCCGGCCGCCGGGCTCCAACGGTCGACCAGGTGGTAGTGCCCGCCGCGCTGGCCTTCGATGACCCACTGCCCGCCGTGCACGCCGTAGAGCGTGCCCGAGGTCGGCAGGTGCCAGAAGTCGGCGCGCTGCAGGGCCTTTCGCAGGCGCTGCCAGTCCTCGGTGGTCAGGCGCTGCAGAGAGCGGGCGAGCGGCTCGCCGGGTTCGGCCCAGCCCCAGCCCGAGAGCTGGGCGGCGGCCAGCGTGGCGCCCTCGCCGTCGGCGGACACGCGGATCACCACCGGGTGGGCCAGGTTATTGAGCCAGAGCAGCCGATAGCTCTCTGCGGCCTCGGCCGGCGCGCAGGCCAGCGACGGTTCGCCCAGACGCTGCAACGGAGCGGCATAGCGGCGCCGGCGCAGTTCGTCCGAGGCGGGGTATTGGCTGGGAAACAGACCGGCGGGGAAATACGACGCTTCGTCCGCGCAGGAGCGACCGGGCGTCTGCGCGCAGCCGGCCAGGCCCAGCAGCGCAAACCCTCCGAGAATGATCACCGCTCGCCAGCCCTTGCCCGTCATGCTCGACACCTCCGCGCGGTATGGAAGGCCAATGTGCCTCGCTCGACCGGCGACAGGACTGATCCGGCTCAACGACGTGCCAGATGCGAGATAGGCATTAATCCTGTTCCGTTATAGCAAAAGGCTTACAAGACGCGACGGCGTTCTGCGCTGCCCCTGCCACTGACCGCCGGCTAATCTATGCCCATCTCTGAAGCGCAGGACGCGCTCGGGATCATGGATGACAGGCCATTGCCAGGACGGCGCCCCGAATGGATTCGGAATGGTCAGAAAAAACCCGCCTCGGCGGGTTTTTTGCTTTCCGGCCCAAGGGCTAGGAATGCACGCACCAGCTCACCGCGTCGCGCGGCACGCCGCATTCGTCGATCGCGTGGATCATGCCGGTGGCCAGCGCGGCTTCCGGCTCGAGGATACGCGGCGAGGCCTTCAGATAATCGGGGATGTCCAGCGGCTCGCGCGCGCCCTGGGTGCGTTCCTCGACGATGCGCGCATAGAGCACCAGGTCTTCGTCCAGGCTCATCGCGTATTCGGACATCCGTGCATGGTCGACCGAGCCATGCAGCGTCCAGTGGAACGGGTGGAAGAGGAACTTGCTGTGCCGGCACGCCGTGCGCCGCTCGCCAGCGAGAAAGATGATGTTGCCCATCGATTCCACGGTGCCCAGGTTGTGCGTGTGCACCGGGATCGGCAGCGCCATCAGGAAGTTGTACATGGAAAAGCCGTAGCTGCATTCGCCGCCCATGGTGGCGATCTTGATGACCAGGCGGGAGGCGCCGTCCTGGACCGCTTGCGAGCATTTGGCGATGAGCTGGCCGCAGGTCGCCGAATTGATCGGCGCGGTGAAGTTGACGATATGAACGGTCATGATTCGACTTCTTGTGTTGCGAGCGATGGGTCAGCCAGTGAGGCGGGCGGCAGGCCCGCCTCGTGGCGCTCTAGTGGGCTTCGCCGTAGCCCTTCATCACGTCCGCCATGTTGCCGTACTGCTGCTCCGGCATACGTTCGAGGACGTCGACGACATCCTGCTCGGCGCCGTTCTGCCTGGCGTGCTGGAGCAGGTCCTGTTTGTTTGCAGGGTAGTCGATACCCTTGAGGTAGGTTGCCACGTTAGCGGGTGATTCGCCGCCTACTCCGCGCGTCATGCTGACCTCCTAGGGATGCTGGCGAGCGGACGAGAGGCCCGCTCGCGGGTGGATGACATCAGCTGTTGTGGCCGCCTCCGCTGTGCTGGCCGCCCTTGCGCCCGGCTTCGGAAGCCTTTTCGCGGTCATTGGCAAAATTGCCGCCGCTGTTCTGCCCACCTTTGCGACCCGCTTGCGCGGCGCGCTCGGGATCATTCTTGAAGTTGCCGCCACTGGCCTGGCCGCCCTTGCTTCCGATGTCCTGATAGAACTCCTTGTCGTGGCTTGCGGCGGTCGCCTCTCCACCTTTGCGGCCCGCTTCGTTCACGCTCATGCTGTCTTTCTTGTCAGCCATTGGGTCCCCCAGAAAATTGGATCGACAAAGTCGGACGATGCCTTTCGCGTCGTCACACCTGTTCTGAAAGAGTCCGGCAGGCCAAGTTCAGCCGCCTGAGACGAGTGGTAAATGGCCTTGCGCCATGCCCTTGGCGCTTGCGCTAGGCCTGTTCCTCGGCCAGCTGCGCGATCTCTCCGATCAGCCATTGCAGTGCGGCATCGTTCTGCCGTTGCGCCACGCTGACCAGGTCCAGCTGGAAAGGCCCGAGTGCGAAGGGCAGGTCCAGCAATGCCAGCGGCATGAGCGCGGCGAAGTGCCGGGCCAGCCGTGTCGGCAAGACCACCGCCAGGTCGCTGGCCGCGACGACGTGCGGCGCCTGCAGATAGCTCGGCGTGGTGTACACGACCTCGCGGCTCAGGCCCTGCTCCTGAAGCCACAGGTCGACCATGCCGCGGGTCTGGCCGCCGTGTACCCAGAGGTGCCGCAGCTGCAGGAAAGCCGGTAGATCAAGTGGCCGTTGGGCCAGCGGGTGCCCCTTGCGCAGCACCACCTGCAGGCCTTCGCTGGCCCAGCGGCGGGTCTGGAAGCGGGTCGGCACCTCGAGGAAACGGCCCAGCGCCAGGTCGATTTCGCCGCGGTCGAGCGCCTCGGCCGGCAGCGTCGGGGTGAGCGGCTCGATCGCCAGTCGGACGCCCGGCGCCACCTGGGCCAGGCGCTTCATCAGCGCCGGCATGCACAGCAGCTCGACGTAGTCGGTGACGGCTACGGTGAAATGCGCCTGGCTGCTGGCCGGATCGAACAGGTCGCCGGCATTGAGCGAATCCTCGATGCGTGCAAGCGCGTCGCGGATCGGCAACTCGAGGCCGAGCGCCCGCGGCGTTGGCTGCATGCTGCGGCCGACGCGAACCAGCAGCGGATCGTCGAGCAATTCGCGCAAACGCCCCAGCGCATTGCTCACCGCCGGCTGGCTGAGGGACAGGCGTTGCGCAGCGCGTGAGACGTTGCGCTCGCGCAGCAGGGCGTCGAGCACCTTCAGCAGATTAAGATCGAAGCCAGATATATTCACTTGGTGAATCCAAACCATCACAAGACAAAATTTCAAAAATAGTACCGGCTTCGTCTAAGGTTGGTCTCCTGTTTTTCGCCCCTGCGATGAGGATCGTGCAATGCAGCAAACCCGCTACGACATCCACTGCGCCGCCGTCATCGGCGCCGGAACCATGGGCCGCGGTATCGCCATGAGCCTGGCCAGTGCCGGCATCGAGGTGCTGTGGCTGGACAAGGACGCACAGATGCTCGAGCAGGCGCTGGGCGTGGTCGCCGACACCTTTGCCCACAACGTGCGCCAGGGGCGTATCGACGAGGGCGAAGCGGCTGCCCGGCGCCAGCGTATCCGGCCGGTCGCCGGCTACGCGGAGCTGGCCGAGGTCGATCTGGTGATCGAGGCGGTCTACGAGAACCTGGCGCTCAAGCAGGCGATCTTCGGCGAGCTGGATGGCGTGGTTCGCGCCGGTGCGATCCTTGCCAGCAATACCTCGGCGCTGGATATCGATGCCATCGCCGCCGTCACCAAGCGTCCCGAGCAGGTGCTGGGCCTGCACTTCTTCAGCCCGGCGCACATCATGAAGCTGCTGGAAATCGTCCGCGGCGCGCAGACCGACAAGGCCGTGCTGGACGCCGCGCTCGAGCTGGGCCGCCGCATGGGCAAGGTGGCGGTGGTCTCCGGCAATTGCCCGGGCTTCATCGGCAACCGCATGCTCAAGACCTACGTGAGCGAGGCGCGCGCCATGCTGCTCGAAGGTGCCTACCCGCACCAGGTGGACGCCGCCCTGCAGGGCTTTGGTTTCGCCATGGGGCCGTTCCGCATGTACGACGTGGTCGGCATCGACCTCGAATGGCGTGCCCGCGAGCTGGCCGGCCAGGGGCAGGACGATCCGCTGGTGCAGGTCGACAACCGCCTCTGCGCGCTCGGCCGCTTCGGCCAGAAGAGTCGCATGGGCTATTACCGCTACGCCGAAGGCAGCCGCCAGGCCGAACACGACCCCGAGGTCGATGCGCTGGTGCAGCAGATCGCCGAACGGCTGGGCTATCAGCGCCGCGCGATCGGCGCCGAGGAGATCGTTGAGCGCTGCTTGCTGGCGCTGGTCAACGAGGGCGCGAAGATCCTCGAGGAAGGCATCGCGGCCAACAGCCACGATGTCGACCTGGTGTACCTGAATGGTTATGGCTTCCCGGCCGACAAGGGCGGGCCGATGGCCTGGGCCGACGCGCAGGGTGTGACCGGCATTCGCGATCGTCTGCTGGCGCTGCAGGAACGCTTCGGCGCGCACTGGCAGCCGGCCGCGCTGATCGAACGCCTCGCGGCTGAAGGCAAGCGATTCAGCGACGTGCAGGAGGGCCGCGCATGAACTACGTGGCCCCGCTGCGCGACATGCGCTTCAACCTGCACGAACTGTTCGACGTCAGCGCGCACTGCGAACGGCTTGGCAATGGCCTGGATCGCGAGCTGATCGATGGCGTACTGGAGGAAGCGGCGCGCTATACCGGCGGCGAGATCGCCCCGCTCAATCGCAACAGCGATGAAGAAGGCGTGACCCTGGAGAACGGCGAGGTGCGCACGCCGCAGGGCTTCGTCGAGGCCTACCGGCAATACGTCGACAATGGCTGGGCGAGCATGACCGGGCCGACCGAATATGGTGGCCAGGGCTTTCCGCAGCTGGTGGCGTGCAACTTCCACGAGATGCTGATGGCCGCTTCGCTGTCCTTTCGCATCTACTCGGGCCTGACCGAGGGCGCGGTGCTGGCGTTGTACAAGCACGGCAGCGAGGCGCTGAAGAACGCCTATCTGGAGAAACTGGTCAGCGGACGCTGGAGCGGCACCATGTGCCTGACCGAACCGCAGGCCGGCACCGACCTCGCGCTGCTGCGCACCAGGGCCGAACCGCAGGCGGACGGCAGCTACAGGGTCACTGGCAGCAAGATCTTCATCTCCGGCGGCGAGCACGACATGAGCGAGAACATCGTGCACCTGGTGCTGGCCCGTCTGCCGGATGCGCCGGCCGGGGTGAAGGGCATCAGCCTGTTGCTGGTGCCCAAGTTCATCGCCAACGCCGACGGCACCCCGGGCGAGCGTAACGCACTGGCCTGCGGCGCCATCGAGCACAAGATGGGCATCAAGGGCGCGGCAACCTGCGTGATGAACTTCGACGGCGCCACCGGCTGGATCGTCGGCGAGCCGAACCAGGGCCTGGCGTGCATGTTCACGATGATGAACGACGCACGCTTCCAGGTCGGCCTGCAGGGGCTGGGCATCGCCGAGCAGGCCTACCAGGGCGCCCTGGCCTATGCCCGAGAGCGGCTGCAGTCGCGCTCGCTGGCAGGCGCGGCGCACCCGGACAAGCCGGCCGACCCGATCATCGTGCACCCGGACGTGCGGCGCATGCTGCTGACGCAGAAGACGCTGGTCGAGGGCAGCCGCATGCTCGCCGCCTACTGCGCGCGCGAGCTGGACCTCGAACACGGCCACCCGGATGCGGCGGCCCGCAAGGCCGCCGGCAAGCGCGCGGCGCTGCTGATTCCGATCGTCAAAGCCTTCTTCACCGACATGGGCCAGGAAGTCGCCAGCCTCGGCGTGCAGGTCTATGGCGGTCATGGCTATATCCGCGAGTGGGGCATGGAGCAGCTGATGCGCGACAGCCGCATCACCCAGCTCTATGAGGGCACCAACGGCATCCAGGCACTGGACCTGATCCGCCGCAAGCTGATGGGCGATGGCGGCGCCGAGCTGAAGGCGATCGCGGACGAGTTCCTGGCCCTGTGCGACGCGTTGGCAGACGTCCAGGCGCTGGCCGATCTGGTCGCGCCGGTGCGGGCGCGCCTGCAGGAGTGGCGCGCGCTGACCGATGAGGTGCTGGCCCGTATCGCGCAGGATCCGCAGGAGATCGGCGCGGTGTCGGTGGATTTTCTCCAGTATTCGTCCTACGTCTTATTGGCCGGGCTCTGGCTGAAAGCCGCCGGCCGCGCCCAGCAGGTGCTGGCGGCGGGCAGCGACGAGGCCGCGTTCTACGACGCCAAGCTGCACAGCGCGCGCTTCTACGTGCGACGCGTGCTGCCGCGTGCCAGTGCGCATCGCGAGGCGCTGCTCGGCGGGGCGGACTGCCTGATGGCGATGCCGGAGGCGCAGTTCGCGTTTTGATCTGTGCCTGATGCGCTCAATGCGTGTTCCCGCCAGGTCGGCGGGCGTGGCCGCCCCGTTCGCCAGCAAGCTGGCTCCTACAGGTGAGCGGCCTCTGGCCGTTTTCGTACCAACCAGGCCCGCGTTGCCTTTCGTAGGAGCCAGCTTGCTGGCGAAGCGTCCAACGCTCAAATCCTCCCCCCGCGGGGAGGCGGTCTTTTCTGGAATAAGGAGGCACCGATGCACCCGTTCAGTTTCGCCACCACCGCCCAACTGATCTGCGAGCCGGGCTCGGCCAAGCGCCTGGCCAGCCTGTGCCGTGAGCGCGAAGCGCGCTCGGTATTGATCGTCACCGACCCGGGCATCACCCGCCTGGGCCTGCTCGACCGGGTGCTGCCGGGCTTCGCGGCCGAGGGGGTAGAGGTCGCGGTGTATGACCAGGTGCTGGCCGACCCGCCGGAATCCGTCATCCTGGCGGCGGTGGAGCAGGCGCGGGCGCAGCAGGCGGGGCTGATCGTCGGCTTCGGTGGCGGCAGCTCGATGGACGTCGCCAAGCTGGTCGCGCTGCTGGCGCACCCGGACAACAGCCAGACCCTGCAGGACATCTACGGCGTCGGCAACGCCAAAGGCCAGCGCCTGCCGCTGATCCAGGTGCCGACGACCGCCGGCACGGGTTCGGAAGTGACGCAGATCGCGATCGTCACCACCGGCGAGACGACCAAGATGGGCGTTGTCTCGCCCTTGCTGCTGCCCGACCTGGCCCTGCTCGATGCGGACCTGACGCTCGGCCTGCCGCCGGCGGTGACGGCGGCGACCGGAATCGACGCCATGGTGCATGCCATCGAGGCCTACACCAGTGCGCTGAAGAAAAACCCGCTGTCCGACCTGCTGGCCTGCGAAGCGCTGCGGCTGTTGTCGGACAACCTCGAAGAGGTGGTGCGCAACGGCACCAACCGCGAGGCGCGCCAGGCCATGCTGCTGGGTGCCTGCCTGGCCGGACAGGCGTTCGCCAATGCGCCGGTTGCCGCGGTGCATGCGCTGGCCTATCCGCTGGGCGGCAACTTCCATATTCCGCACGGGCTGTCCAACGCGCTGGTTCTGCCCCATGTGCTGCGCTTCAATCTCGAGGCCGCCCGGCCACTGTACCGCGAGCTGGCGCCGATCCTGCTGGGCGCACGCCTGCAGGCCGGACGCTGTGCCGCCGAGCAGCTGATCGAGACGTTCGACCAGCTCAGCGCCCAGGTCGGCCTGCCCACGCGCCTGCGCGACGCCGGCGTGCCCGAGGCGATGCTGCCGCAGCTGGCGCGCGAGGCGATGCAGCAGCAACGGCTGCTGGTGAACAATCCGCGCGAAGTCACCGAGGCCGACGCGCTGGCGATCTACCGCGCGGCCTATTGACCGACGCTCGACATTCAGGAGGCGGCGATGACCGCGCAACCGAAACGCCTGCGTAGCGATTACCGGCACTTTCAGCCGATCACCACGCGCTGGCACGACAACGATATCTACGGGCACGTCAACAACGTGACCTACTACGGATTCTTCGACACGGCGGTCAACACCTATCTGATCCAGCAGGGCGGGCTGGATATCCATGGCGGGGAGGTGGTGGGGTTCGTGGTCAGCTCGTCGTGCGACTACTTCGCCTCGATCAGCTTTCCCGACCTGATCGAGGTCGGTGTGAGGGTCGCCCAGCTGGGCAATTCGTCGGTGCAGTACGAGTTGGCGATCTTTCGCCAGGGCGAGCATGAAGCCTGTGCCGCCGGGCGTTTCGTGCATGTCTTCGTGCGCCGGGCCGACAACCGGCCGACGCCGATACCCGAGCGTCTGCGCGGTGCACTGGAGGCGCTGGCCTGAAACGAAAAAAGGGCCGGCAGCGCAGTGCTGGCCGGCCCTCGACAGGCGGTTGATGCTCAGCGGTGATGCTTGTGCCACTTGTGCTTGTAGTGGCCCTTGCCCGGATGACCGTAACGGTAGCGTTCGCGGTAGCCGCGGCCATCGCGATAGTCGTCGTCATCGTCGCCATAGGCATTGCCCAGTGCACCGCCGGCACCACCGCCCACGGCCGCGCCGATCAGCCCGCCGGTGCTGCCGCCGACCCGCTGGCCGATGACGTTGCCGCCAGCCGCGCCGAGGCCGCCGCCGAGCGCCGCTTCGGTGCGGCTGCGCTTGTCCGCGCCGATGGCGCCACCGGCGGCGCCGCCGACCCCGGCGCCAATCGCGGCGCCGGTGGTGCCACCCAGATGTTCCCCGACGACCGAGCCCAATGCCCCGCCGAGCGCGCCGCCCACGGCCGCCTCGGTATTGCTACCGGCAAACGCGGTGCCGCTGAGCAGGCTCGCAGACAACAGCAGAATCGACGAATACTTCATAGGAAAACCCCGATTGGTGGATTGCGCCGCGATCTGAACCCGTAACGCCGCCGTCCACAAGCATTCATCGATAAATTGCGTGAGCCATCTCTCGATTGACAAGTATTTGAAATAGTTGAGGAACTTGGTCGCAAGCGAAGCGGTCAGAGGCCATTCGGCTTGCGCTGCCGTGGGCGCTAGGCGCCGGGTTCGGCGGGGCTGTAGACCCGTGGCTCGCTGTGGTGCGGCAGGTGGATCAGGTTGAGGTTGTGCTGCTGTGCCCAGCGCGCGGCCAGCCCGGTCGGTGCCGACAGGCTGACCAGGGTGCCGATGCCGGCGCGCTGCACCTTGTGGATCAGTTCCAGGCTGCAGCGGCTGGTGACGATCGCCAGACCGCCGGCAGCCTCGAGCCGCTGCCGCGCCAGCGCACCGATCAGCTTGTCCAGTGCGTTATGCCGGCCGATGTCCTCGCGCGCCAGCCGGATCTCGCCGCTGGCGTCCATGAACAGCGCACAGTGCACCGCGCCGCAGTCGTGCGCCAGGGGCTGGAAGGCCGCGATGCGCTGGCGCAGACCGTTCAGATAGCCTGGCTCGGGCAAGGCCGAAGGTGGCAGCGGTGCCAGCCGCGGCAGCGCCTGTTCGAGCGCCTCGACTCCGCACAGGCCGCAGCTGCTGGTACCCGGCAGGCCGCGGCGCTGCTGCTTGAGCCGCCAGAAGGCGCGGCTGGATATCTCGACCTCGGCCTGCCGCGCGCTACGGGTGCCGCTGAGACGGAGGTCGTAGATCTCGCCGCGGTGCTCGACGATGCCGGCGCCCAGGCTGAAGCCGACCACGAAATCCTCGAGATCGGCCGGCGAGACCATCATCACCGCCTGGCTGATGCCGTTGTAGGCCAGCGCCAGGGCGCATTCCTCGGCGAGCTCGACCGGCTGCTCGGCCGGCTCGCCAAGAGCGTGGAAGTGATAGCGACGACTCGCGCCAACCGGCACGGCATCGACGACTTTCAGGTTGGCACGGGCAGCGGATCTCATGGCGTAAACGTCAGACAGGGCACGGGTTCAATTGTGAACCCGGGCTGCCGGCGAACGTTCCGCGCCCGGCGATGGCCGGTCGCGCTGGCGCTAGGCGTCCCTGCCGGCGGCGAGCATGTCGCGCACGTGCTGGGCCAGGGCATCGACGCTGAACGGCTTGCTGATCATGTCCATGCCCTGTTCGAGAAAGCCCGAACTGGCAGCCTGCTCGGCGTAGCCGGTCATGAACAGCACCGGCAGCTCGGGGCGGTGCTGGCGGGCGATGTCGGCCAGCTGGCGGCCGTTCATGCCGGGCAGACCGACGTCGGTAACCAGCAGGTCGATGTGTTCGCTGCTTTCGAGGATGCGCGCTGCGGCGCGCGGTTCGGCGGCCTCGATCGCGCAGTATCCGAGCATGCCGAGCACATCGAGGACCAGCAGGCGCACGGCCGGGTCGTCCTCGACCACCAGCACGGTTTCGCCTTGTTGCGCCTGTGGTGCTTCGCTTGCCTGGCGCAGGTCCTCGGCCGGCAGCGTCAGCTGCGGATGCACCGGCAGGTACAGGCGTACCTCGGTGCCCTGGCCCGGCTCGCTGTCGATCAGCACATGGCCGCCGGCCTGGCGGGCGAAACCGTAGATCATCGACAGGCCGAGGCCCGTGCCCTGGCCGATCGGCTTGGTGGTGAAGAACGGTTCGAAGGCGCTGGCCAGTACCTTGGCACTCATGCCGCAGCCGCTGTCGATCACGCTCAGCGTCACGTAGGGGCCGGCTTCCAGGTCGCCGACTTCGCCATCGCGCCGCAGCTCGACGTTCGCCGTGGCGATGCACAGGGTGCCGCCGTCGGGCATCGCGTCGCGCGCGTTGATCACCAGGTTGAGCAGTGCGCTTTCGAGCTGGTTTTCGTCGCTGATCGCCGGCAACAGATCGGTGGTCAGCTGGGTATCGATGCGGATGTGGCTGCCGAGCGTGCGCACCAGCAGGTCGTGCATCGACACGATCAGGCCGTTGAGCTCGACCCGGCGCAGGTTCAGCGGTTGCCGGCGGGCAAAGGCCAGCAGGCGATGGGTCAGGGCGGCGGCGCGATTGGCCGAGGTGAACGCGGCCTCGATGAAACGGCCGGTTTCCAGGTGGCGGCCCGACTGGTTGTAGCGCTGAATCAGCTCCAGGCCGCCAATGATGCCGGTGAGCATGTTGTTGAAGTCATGGGCGATGCCGCCGGTCAGCTGGCCGACCGCCTCCATCTTCTGCGCCTGGCGCAAGGCCTCCTGCGCCTGCTCGCGGCTGGCCATTTCCTTGAGCAGGCGTTCGTAGACCTGCGCCAGCGCCTCGGTGCGCTCCTGGATGCGGCTTTCGAGCGTCTCGTTCAGCTCGCGCAGCGCCTGCTCGGCCTTCCAGCGTTCGGTCACGTCGATGGCCATGGCGAAGAAGCCGCGCACCTTGCCCTGCTCGTCGTGCCTGGGCAGGTATTGCACCAGGGCGTGTCGAGCCGAGCCGTCGCAGTGCGGCGCATAGGCTTCGAAGTTCACCGGCTCGCCGGCCAGCGCCCGCTGGATGGCGGACTCGCGGATCAGATAGGCCTTGTCGCCGATCACCTCGCGCACGGTCTTGCCGTACAGCCACTGCGGTGAATGACCGAACCAGTCCTCGTAGTGACGATTGTTGAAGCGGAATCGCTGCTGGTCGTCGACATAGCCGATGAGGATGGGCAGCGAGTCGGTGATCGCCTTGATCTCCGTCTCGCTCTTGCGCAGCGCCTGCTCGCTGGCGTGCTGGCGGGTAATGTCCATCACCGCGCCGGTGAAGTGCAGCGCCTCGTCGCCGTCGCGCTGACAGCGGCCGCGTGCCTGGGCCCAGCGCGGCGTCTCGTGCGCAGCGGCGAGCCGATAACGCTCGTTGAAGGGGCCGCCCTGGCGCAGGCAGCGTTCGACGGCCTGGCGCACCGCGCTGCGGTCCTCCGGGTGGATGTGCGCGAAGAAGTCCTGGACGTGGAAGCCCTGTTGCCCGGCCTCGCTACGCTCGTCCAGGCGCGACAGCAGCTCCAGTTCCTGGCCGGGCAGCGCGCGGTTGGCATCCCAGTCCCAGATGCCGATCAGGTCGCTGGCCTCGAGCGCCAATTGCAGCCGGCGCACGCTGTGGCGCTGGAAGTCGGCGTCCAGCTGGTGGCGCAGCGCGGCCTGCGACAGGCGTTCTTCGGTGCGGATCTGCTGGGTGGTCTCACGCAGGCACAGCAGTAATCCGCAGATGCCGCCTTCGCTGCCGCGAATGGGGCTCAGGGCGAGGTCGAACCAGGCGTCGTAGGCCTGGCCGTCGCGCTCTAGGCGCAGCCGTTCGCTTTCCAGCAGACGGGCCTCGCCACGGCGCGCGCGGTCGCAGGCCGGTGCCAGCAGCGCCCAGCTCTCCTGCCAGCCGCGGCAAGCCGGCGCTCCCAGCTCGGCCGGATGGCGGCTGCCGATGAGACGGGCGTGTGCGTCGTTGTAGAGCTGGATGTCCGCCTCGCCCCAGAGAATGCACATCGGCAACGGGGCTTCGAGTACCGTCTCGACCAGCAGGCGCAGCGTGGCTGGCCATGCCTCGGGCGCGCCGAGCGGCGTCGCGGTCCAGTCGTGCCGGCGAATCCGTTCGCCCATTTCGCTCTCGCTGTGCGGCCAGCGCTGCGCTAATGCCATGCGTTCTCCATCCCTTTGCACCGGGCTCGACGGCCCCTGGTTCGCTTTGTATCAGCTGCAGGTCGCGCGACCTGCAGCGGGCGGTGTCAATCGAACGTCCGTTGTCGAACGACCCGCCAGTCATCTGGCGCAGAGTGTAATGATTTCGGCCCGCTGCCGCTGCTGTTTCGTCTAGCCGGCGGCCTCCAGGCTTTGCACCAGATCACGGTAATCGTCCACGGCGGCGAATTCCTCGGTGTCCTTGGCGCCGCGTCGGCTGTCGGGCTCGCGCACCGCCAGCAGATGCGCCACGCCGAAGCGCCCCGCACTGCGCAGGATCGGCAGGCTGTCGTCGATGAACAGCGCGCGACCCGGCTCGAACGCGATGTCCTGCTTCAGCGCATGCCAGAACTGCGCCTCCTCCTTCGGGTAACCATAGTCGTGCGAGCTGATCAGGCGATCGAACCAGGGCGCCAGCTCGACGCGCTCGAGCTTGAGCGAGAGCGAATCGCGGTGGGCGTTGGTGATCAGCACGACCCGCTTGCGCGCCTGGCGCAGCGCGGCGAGGAAGGTATCGGCCGCCGGGCGCAGGGCGATCAGGTGGGCGATCTCGCGCTTCATCTCGCGGATCGGGAGGTCCAGCTCGCGCGTCCAGTAGTCCAGGCAGTACCAGGTCAGGCGGCCCTGGTGCTCGTTGAACAGCGGACCGAGCTCGAGCTCGGCCATCGCCTGGCTGATGCCGTGGCGTTCGGCGTAGCGGGCCGGAAGAAACTCGAGCCAGAAATGGTTATCGAAATGCAGGTCCAGCAGGGTTCCGTCCATGTCCAGCAGGACGGTGTCTATCTCGCGCCAGGGCAGGTTGGCAGTCATGGCAGGCTCGCGGCAGGTGGCGGATCGGCGGTGCGTTCGCTGGCAAAGCGCTCGCAGCCGCCGCGAAAAAGCCGGGTTATGATAGCCCCTCGCGTTTGCAGGAGTGCCCCATGCGCCAGAAACCCACCGTGCTCGCTCGTGAGATCGTTGCCAGCAGCCGCCTGTTCCGCGTCGAGGAGCTGCAGCTGCGGTTCTCCAACGGCGTGGAGCGCACCTACGAACGCCTGGTCAGTCGGGGTTCGGGCTATGGCGCGGTGATGATCGTCGCCATGGCCGATGCGCGCAGCGTGCTGCTGGTCGAGGAATATTGCGGCGGAACCGACAGCTACGAGCTGTCGCTGCCCAAGGGGCTGATCGAGCCCGGCGAGGATGTACTCGAGGCGGCCAATCGCGAGCTGAAGGAGGAAGCCGGCTTTGGCGCCCGTCAGCTGGAGTTTCTCGCCGAGCTGTCGCTGTCGCCCGGTTACATGAGCCAGAAGATCCAGGTGGTCCTTGCGCGCGACCTGTATGTCGAGCACCTGCCCGGCGACGAGCCGGAGCCGATGCGTGTCGAGCGCTTCGACCTGGCCGAGCTGTCGAGCCTCGTGCAGCACCCGCAGTTCAGCGAGGGGCGGGCGCTGGCCGCGCTGTACCTGGCGCGCGATCTACTGACCCAACGCGGGGAGTTCGCCGCATGAGCCATCCCTATCTGCCTTCGGTCATCGAGCTGGTGCGCAAGGCCGGCGATGCGATTCTGCCGCACTGGCGCCGCGAGCTCGCGGTTACCGCCAAGGCCGACGACTCGCCGGTGACCGCGGCCGACCTGGCGGCGCACGATGTGCTCGTCGAGGGGCTGCGAGCGCTCGATGGCGGCATTCCGGTGCTGTCCGAAGAGGACTGCCAGCTGCCGCTGACCGAGCGGGCCGGCTGGCAGCGCTGGTGGCTGGTCGATCCGCTGGACGGCACCAAGGAGTTCATTGCCGGCAGCGACGAGTTCACCGTCAACGTGGCGCTGATCGAGCGTGGCGTGGTGCGCTTCGGCGTGGTCGGCATCCCCGCCAGCGGGCGTTGCTACTACGGTGGCGCCGAGTTCGGCGCCTGGCGCAGCGAGGCCGATGGCAGCAGCCAGCCGCTGCGTGTGCGGCAGGCGCCGCATGAGCGCTTCACCCTGGTCGCCAGCCGTCGGCACAGCAGCCCGGCGCAGGAGCACCTGGTCAGCAGCCTGCGCGAGCGCTTCGGTGACCTGGCGCTGGCCAACGTCGGCAGCTCGCTGAAGTTCTGCCTGCTGGCCGAAGGCAAGGCCGACTGCTACCCGCGCCTGGCGCCGACCTCGCAGTGGGACACGGCGGCCGCCCAGGGTGTGCTCGAAGGTGCCGGCGGCGAGGTCATCGAGGTCACTGGTGCGCCGCTTCGCTACGCGGCGCGCGAGGGCTACCTGAACCCATCGTTTCTCGCCCTGCCCAAGGGTGTCGACTGGCGTGCGCGCCTGCTGGAGCTGGCGCAGCACGCCTGACCCTTCAGCGGCGTTCGGCGACCGGCGGCGTCTCGGGCAGGAACCAGTTCATCAGCAGGGCGCAGATGCCGCCGGTGGCGACGCCCGACTCCAGTACGTTGCGCAGTGCCGCCGGCAGGTGCGCGAGGAATTCCGGCACCTGGGAAAAGCCCAGGCCCAACGCCAGCGAGACAGCGATGATCAGCAGGGCACGGCGATCGAGCTGTACGCCGGCGAGGATGTTGATGCCGGCGGCGGCCACCGCACCGAACATCACCAGCGCGGCGCCGCCGAGCACCGGCTCGGGGACGGCCTGCAGTACGCCGGCGACCACCGGGAACAGGCCTAGGATCACCAGCATCGCCGCAATCCACATGCCCACGTAGCGGCTGGCGATGCCGGTCAGCTGGATGATGCCGTTGTTCTGTGCGAACACCGAACTCGGAAAGGTGTTGAACAGCCCGGCCAGCAGCGAGTTGGCGCCGTTGACCAGCACGCCGCCCTTGATCCGCTGCATCCACAGCGGGCCCTCGACCGGCTGGCGCGACAGCTTGCTGGTGGCGGTGATGTCGCCGATGGCTTCGAGCGAAGTCACCAGGTAGATCACCACCATCGGAATGAACAGGCTCCAGGAGAAACTCAGGCCGAAGTGCAGCGGCATCGGTACCTGGAACAGCGCGGCCTGGTGCATGCCGCTGAAGTCCAGCCGGCCCAGCCAGGCGGCCAGCGCGTAACCGATGGCCAGCGCGATGATGATGGCGCAGCTGCGCATCCACACCACCGGCATCCGGTTGAGAACGACGATGGCGCCGAGCACCACGCCCGAGAGCAGCAGGTTCTCGCCGTTGGCGAAGCTGCCGTCACCCATTGCGGCGAAGCCGCCGCCCATGCTGATCAGCCCGACCTTGATCAGGGTGAGGCCGATCATCAGCACCACGATGCCGGTCACCAGCGGGTTGATCAGTCGCTTGACGAACGGCAGCACGCGCGACACGCCCATCTCGACGAAGGAACCGGCGATCACCACACCGAAGATCGCTGCCATCACCGCCTCGACCGGCGTGCCGTCCTTGACCATCAGCACGCCGCCGGCGATCAGCGGGCCGACGAAGTTGAAGCTGGTGCCCTGCACGATCAACAGGCCCGCCCCCAGCGGGCCGAAGCGGCGGCACTGCACAAAGGTGGCGATGCCGGAAATCACCAGCGACATGGAGACGATGATATTGGTGTCGCGTGGCGACACGCCGATGGCCTGACAGATCAGCAGGCCCGGCGTGACGATCGGCACGATGATCGCCAGCAGATGCTGCAGCGCAGCGAGAAAGGCGACCCAGGGCCGCGGTTTGTCGTCCAGGCCAAGGACCAGGTCATGGGTGGCCGGTGCGTCGGAAGTGTGCGCGTTCATGGGGCGGGTCCGGGAAAAAGCCGCGATTCTACCGGCGCGCCGGACGGCCGCACAGCGCCGGCCGAAACGAAACAGCCCGGCGCGAGGCCGGGCTGTTCAGGCAGGACGGCCGGCTCAGCCGTCGAGCAGCGCCTTGTTGCGCACTGCGCCCTTGTCGGCGCTGGTGGCGAGCAGGGCGTAGGCCTTCAGTGCGGTGCTGACCTTGCGTGCGCGCGGCTGCACCGGTTTCCAGCCCTTGTGGTCCTGGTGCAGGCGACGGGCCTTGAGCTGCTCGTCATCGACCAGCAGGTTGATGCTGCGGTTGGGAATGTCGATGAGGATCTTGTCGCCGTCCTCGACCAGGCCGATGGCGCCGCCGGCTGCCGCTTCCGGCGAGACGTGGCCGATCGACAGGCCCGAGGTGCCGCCGGAGAAGCGACCGTCGGTGAGCAGGGCGCACTGCTTGCCCAGGCCCTTGGACTTGAGATACGAGGTCGGGTAGAGCATTTCCTGCATGCCCGGGCCGCCCTTCGGCCCTTCGTAGCGAATGATGACCACGTCGCCCGGCTTCACCTCGTCGGCAAGGATGCCCTTCACCGCGGCGTCCTGACTTTCGTAGATCTTCGCCGTGCCTTCGAAGACGAGAATCGACTCGTCGACGCCGGCGGTCTTCACCACGCAGCCGTCCAGGGCGATGTTGCCGTACAGCACCGCGAGGCCGCCTTCCTGCGAGTAGGCATTGTCGACACTGCGGATGCAGCCCTCGGCGCGGTCGGTATCCAGGCTCGGCCAGCGCGTGCTCTGGCTGAAGGCGACCTGGCTCGGGATGCCGGCCGGGCCGGCCTTGAAGAAGGTATGCACCGCTTCATCGGCGGTCTGGGTGATGTCCCACTCGGCGATGCCTTCCGCCAGGGTCCGGCTGTGCACGGTCGGGACCTGGGTGTTGAGCAGGCCCCCACGGGCCAGTTCGCCGAGGATGGAGAAGATGCCGCCGGCGCGGTGCACGTCTTCCATGTGGTACTTCTGGATGTTCGGCGCCACCTTGCACAGCTGCGGCACGCGGCGCGACAGCTGGTCGATGTGGCGCAGGTTGAAGTCGACCTCGGCCTCCTGCGCGGCGGCGAGCAGGTGCAGGATGGTGTTGGTCGAGCCGCCCATGGCGATATCCAGGGTCATGGCGTTCTCGAACGCCGCGAAGCTGGCGATCTCGCGCGGCAGCACGGAGGCATCGCCTTGGCCGTAATAGCGCTGGCACAGCTCGACGATCAGGCGCCCGGCGCGCAGAAACAGCTGCTCGCGGTCGGCGTGGGTGGCCAGCGTGGTGCCGTTGCCCGGCAGCGACAGGCCGAGGGCTTCGGTCAGGCAATTCATCGAGTTGGCGGTGAACATGCCGGAGCAGGAGCCGCAGGTCGGGCAGGCGCTGCGCTCGTATTCGGCAACGGTCTCGTCGGAGCAGGAGTCGTCGGCGGCGGCGACCATGGCATCGACCAGGTCCAGGCCGTGGCTGGCCAGCTTGGTCTTGCCCGCTTCCATCGGCCCACCGGAAACGAACACCACCGGGATGTTCAGGCGCAGGGCGGCCATCAGCATGCCGGGGGTGATCTTGTCGCAGTTGGAGATGCACACCAGTGCATCGGCGCAGTGGGCGTTGACCATGTACTCGACCGAGTCGGCGATGATCTCGCGGCTCGGCAGCGAATAGAGCATGCCGTCGTGGCCCATGGCGATGCCGTCGTCCACGGCGATGGTGTTGAATTCCTTGGCCACGCCGCCGGCCTTCTCGATCTCGCGGGCGACCAGCTGGCCGAGGTCCTTCAGGTGCACGTGGCCGGGCACGAACTGGGTGAAGGAGTTGGCGATGGCGATGATCGGCTTCTTGAAGTCCTCGTCCTTCATGCCGGTGGCGCGCCACAGGGCACGGGCGCCGGCCATGTTGCGGCCGTGGGTGGAGGTTTTCGAGCGGTAGTCAGGCATGACGGTTCCTGCGGCTGATCAGGGGGCGATTAGGGTAGCGTGAGCGCCTCGCGCGCTGCATGCAAACGGCGGTAGCCGTGCGTCTGTCGATGACCGGTCCGCGGGATCACCGCGTGGGCGGCCGGCTCACAAGCACGCCGGGGGATGACTGGCGAAGAGGATCGATTCTACGCCCGGCCCCCCGCCGCGCCAAGGCTGCGCCCGGCGCGTGGCAAAAAGGCGCTGCTCGGGTTGTGTCTTCCGGTGCGTGACTGATGTCACAACGCCATGGCAAGGGATGGCAAGGTGACATAACGGAATGAGCGAACTTCAAGGCGAGCGGCGCAGCCTGCATGCGCTGCGCGAACATATCGATTGCCTGCTGGCCCGCGGCGCGGTGATCAGCAGCCGTGAGCCGCTGCGCCTGCAACTGCACGGACGCATGCTCTTGGTCGATCACGGCATGCTGATTGCCGAGCAGGGCGCCCTGGACCTGATCCGCATGCTGGCGACCATGGACTGGGACAGCGGCCAGCGCGACCGCATCATCGACATGTGTCTGAAGCAGCTCGATCAGGCGATCGAGCAGCTCGTGCCGCAGGCGCCCCGCGCGCAGCCGACCCCGGAGCGGGTCGAGTGAAACTCAGCTGTTGGGCAGCAGGCGGCAGGTCAGGCTCTTGATGTAGCGCGTCTCCGGGATCGCCGGATGCACCGGATGGTCCGGGCCCTGCGCGCCACGTTCGAGCAGCTGGATGTTGCGGTCCAGATGCCGCGCCGAGGCGAGCAGGATGTTCTGCAGATCGTCCTCGGGCAGGTGCATCGAGCAGCTGGCGCTGACCAGGATGCCGTCCTTGGTCAGCAGGCGCATGGCGGTTTCGTTCAGGCGACGATAGGCCGCCTCGCCGTTCTTCAGATCCTTCTTGCGCTTGATGAAGGCGGGCGGGTCGGTGATCACCACATCGAAGCGTTCCTCGGCCGCCTTGAGCTCCTTCATCGCCTCGAAGGCATCGCCCTCGACGCAGGTCATTTTCTCGCTCAGCCCGTTGAGTGCCGCATTGCGCTCGACACCATCGAGGGCAAAGGCCGAGGCGTCGACGCAGAACACTTCGCTGGCACCAAAGGCCGCTGCCTGCACGCCCCAGCCGCCGATGTAGCTGAACAGGTCGAGTACCCGCTTGCCCTTGACGTAGGGCGCCAGGCGCGCGCGATTCATGCGATGGTCGTAGAACCAGCCGGTCTTCTGCCCGGCCACCACGGGCGCCTCGAATTTCACGCCGTTTTCCTCCAGCGCGACCCACTCGGGCACTACGCCGAAGGCGGTCTGGACGTAGCGCTCCAGGCCCTCGGCATCGCGCGCGCTGGAATCGTTCTTCCACAACACGCCGCGCGGCTTGAGCACCTGTACCAGCGCTTCGAGCACGGCATCCCTGTTGCGCTCCATGGTCGCCGAGGCGAGCTGTACGACGAGAATGTCGTGGAAGCGGTCGACCACCAGGCCGGGCAGCAGGTCGGCGTCGCCGTACACCAGGCGGTAGCAGGGCACCTCGAACAGCCGTTCGCGCAGGCTC
This sequence comes from Stutzerimonas balearica DSM 6083, assembly GCF_000818015.1. NCBI lineage: Bacteria > Pseudomonadati > Pseudomonadota > Gammaproteobacteria > Pseudomonadales > Pseudomonadaceae > Stutzerimonas > Stutzerimonas balearica. The sequence goes on along the minus strand of NZ_CP007511.1, from coordinate 4,080,709 downwards.
AGGGCTACCTGGATGCGATGCACCAGCAGCGACTTGTCGAGGCTGTGCTTGAGGTCGCGCGACAGCAGGCGCGCGCAGATCAGGTTGTTCGGCGAGACGCCGACGATGCCCAGCGGCTTGCCGTTGGCGGCTTCGAGCACAGCCTGGTCGCCGGCGACAAAGGCGCCGAGCGGCGTTGCCGCGGTGTCCACTTCGTTGCTGAAGATCCACAGATGGCCGGCGCGCAGGCGGCGGTCGGCATTGGCTTTGAGGCGCAGGCTGGGCAGGGACATGGGCGGCTCCAGATGAAGGGGCGGGCATTCTAAACGAGCGCAGGCGACTGCGCCGGTCGGAATCGCCGCAGTCGCCTGCTCGCCTCGGCCGCTAGCCGCCGAGCGCCTCGACCAGGGCCTTGCTGAAGGCCGGAATGTCGTCCGGCTTGCGGCTGCTGATCAGGTGCCCGTCGACCACCACCTGCTGGTCGACCCAATCGGCGCCGGCATTGCGCAGGTCGTCGGCCAGCGAAGGCCAGCTGGTCATGCGCTTGCCGCGCACCAGGTCGGCAGAGATCAGCAGCCAGCCGCCGTGGCAGATCACGGCGATCGGTTTGCTGGCGCGCGCCGCGTCGCGCACCAGCGCCTGGGCCATCTCGTCCATGCGGATATTGTCGGAGTTGACCACGCCGCCGGGCAGCACCAGGGCGTCGTAGTCCTCGGCGCGGACGCGGTCGAAGCTGTGGTCGACCTTGAACTCGTCGGCCGGTGTGGTGTGGTTCCAACCGCGCACCGTGCCGCTCTTGGCCGAAAGGATTTCGGCGCTGGCGCCGGCCTGCTCGAGGGCCTCCTTCGGGCCGGTCATCTCGACCTGCTCGAAGCCGTCGGTCACCAGGATTGCCACGCGTTTGCCTTGCAGTCTGGCCATGTAGTTGCCTCCTCGGTCTTGGAAAAGGACGTTCGCCGATCGCGAGTCACTTGAAATCCGACCGCCTTCTCGGCCAAAGTTCGGCCGATTTTCCGCTGGCACTTTGCCGCCCACCCGCCGAGCTTTTCCGATGGCCGTCGAACTCACCGCCGAACAGATTCGCCATGTCCTGCAGGGCATCAGCGTGCCGCCGCAACCGCAGATCATGGTCGACCTGCAGATGGAACAGGTCATGCCGGTGCCCGACCTGAAGACCATTGCCCGGCTGATCAGCCAGGACCCGGGGCTCTCCGGCGCGCTGCTGAAGATCGTCAATTCGAAGTTCTTCGGACTGACCAACCGCATCGCCTCGATCCAGCAGGCGGTCAACCTGCTGGGCTGCGACACGGTGATCAACCTGATCAACGCGCAGTCGATCAAGGGGGAAATGACCGATGAGACGATCGTCACCCTGAACCGCTTCTGGGACACCGCACAGGACGTCGCCATGACCAGCCTGACGCTGGCCAAGCGCATCGGCTACCAGTCGCCGGATGAGGCCTACGCCTTGGGCCTGTTCCACAACTGCGGCATTCCACTGATGCTCAAGCGCTTCCCGCAGTACATGGCGGTGCTCGAAGAGGCCTATGCCAGCACCGATGCCGAGCAGCGCATCGTCGACATCGAGAACCGCGTGCTGTCGACCAACCACGCGGTGGTCGGCTACTTCACCGCCAAGTCCTGGAACCTGCCGCTGCATCTGTGCGACGCCATCGCCAACCATCACAACGCGCTGTCGCTGTTCGCCGACGACTCGGGGCGCGACGCGCAGCTCAAGACGCTGCTGGCGATCCTCAAGATGGCCGAGCACATCTGTGCCTGCCATCGCGTGCTCGGTGGCCAGGCCGAAGACCATGAGTGGGACAGCATCGCGCATCTGGTCCTCGACTACGTCGGTCTGTCCGAATACGACTTCGAGTGCCTCGAGGAGAGCATCCGCGAGCTGGGCGTCGGCTGACCGCCGCGGCGTTAGCTGCTAAGGTCGCGCCTCTGTACCGCCGTCACCTGCCGTCATGCCCGAACTCCCCGAAGTCGAAACCACCCGTCGCGGCATCGCGCCGCATCTGCTCGGCCAGACGATCGAGCGTGTCGTCGTACGCGACCGGCGCCTGCGCTGGCCGATTCCCGAGGACCTCGACGCGCGCCTGTCCGGCCAGCGTATCGAGGCGGTGGAGCGGCGCGCCAAGTACCTGTTGATCCGGGTACAGAGCGGCACGCTGATCGCCCATCTGGGTATGTCCGGCAGCCTGCGCCTGGTGCCGGCGGAGCTGCCGGCGGCCAAGCACGAGCACGTCGACATCCTGCTCGGTTCGGGGCAGGCGCTGCGCTACACCGACCCGCGTCGCTTCGGTGCGCTGCTCTGGAGCGAGCTGCCGCTCGAGCATCCGCTGCTCGCCAGCCTCGGCCCCGAGCCGCTGGACGAGGGCTTCGATGGCCGCCGGCTGTACGAGCTGTCGCGCGGGCGCAGCATGGCGGTCAAGCCGTTCATCATGGACAACGCCGTGGTGGTCGGTGTCGGCAATATCTATGCGAGCGAGGCATTGTTCGCCGCCGGCATCGATCCGCGGCGCCCGGCAGGCGGCATTTCGCGGGCGCGCTACGAGCGCCTGGCCGCTGAGATCAGGCGCATCCTGGCCATGGCCATCGAGCGCGGCGGCACGACGCTGCGCGACTTCGTCGGCGGCGACGGCAAGCCCGGCTACTTCCAGCAGGAGCTGTTCGTCTACGGACGTGGCGGTGCGTTCTGCAAGCAGTGCGGCAGTACGCTGCGCGAGGTCCGTCTCGGCCAGCGCGCCAGTGTCTACTGCGGTCGCTGCCAGCGCTGACCCGGCAGCGCGTGCATTGACGGTGTTCACGACTAAGGCGCCGTGGCCGCTGCTATAGTGCGGCGACAACGATAACGCCTCGTTTCACAGCTGAAGGACCACATCATGAAACTGTTCCGCTCCACTGCTGCTGTGCTGGCCCTGACCACCGGAATGCTGGCCCTGCCGGCGCACGCCCAGGTGGTCGAGCAGAACAGCACGGCCGACCCGATCTACAACGTCGAGGCGCCCAAGGCCTATTCGATGATCGGCGATCTGGTCATCGCCCGGCCGCTGCTGATCGGCGCCACCGTGATTGGCGCCGGCCTGTTCGTGGTCAGCCTGCCGTTCAGCGCACTGGGCGGCAACGTCGCTGAGGCTGGCCAGGCGCTGGTGGTCGAGCCTGGCAAGGCGGCATTCGTGCGCTGCCTGGGTTGCACGCGCAGCGGCTACGGCAACCAAGACTAAAGACCATGCGGCCGGTGGGGGTTGACCCTTCCGGCCGCGGTGACCTTGCAGTAGGCTTTGCCCGCACCGCGATGTGCAAAGCGAAGCTCCCTCCTTGAAGCGATTTCTCAAGATTGTCCTGCCGCTGATCGGCGCCCTGGCGCTGTTCTGGTCATTCTGGGCCAGCCATGGCTGGCTCGAACTCTGCGCCGGTCTCGCGCTCTTCCTGTTCGGCATGCAGTGCCTGGAGGAAGGGCTGCGCCAGCTGGCCGGGAGCCGCCTGGAGCAGCTGCTCGGGCGCGCCACCGCGACCCCCTTCAAAGGTCTGATGTTCGGCATCAGCGGCACCATGCTGCTGCAGTCGAGCACCCTGGTGTCGCTGCTGACCATCGCTTTCATCAGCACCGGACTGATCCAGCTGGCCGGCGGCATCGCCATTCTGTTCGGCGCCAACCTGGGCTCGACCAGTGGCATCTGGCTGCTGGCGCTGCTCGGCCATAACCTCAGCCTGAGCCCGCTGGCACTGCCGTTGCTGGTGGTCGGCGTGCTCGCCGGGTTCACCGGTGAGCGCGGCAAGGGCATCGGTCGCGTGCTGCTCGGCATTGCCTTCATCTTTCTCGGGATCGATCAGATCAAGGACGGTTTCGCCGGTTTCGGTGGCGCGGCGGACTTTTCCGCGTACCAGGCCGAGGGGCTGGCCGGCCAGCTGGGCTTCGTCGCGGTCGGCCTGCTGGCCACCGTGGTGCTGCAGTCGAGCCACGCCACGCTGATGCTGACGCTCGCCGCACTCGGCGCCGGGCAGCTGACCCTGGGGCCGGCGCTGGCGATCGCCATCGGCGCCAACGTCGGCACGAGCGTGACGACCGCCTTTGTCGGCTCGCTCGGCGGCAACCGCTGTGGCCAGCGCCTGGCGCTGGCGCATGTGATCTTCAATGTGGTGACCGCAGTGGTCGCCCTGGCGCTGCTCGCGCCGTTGACCTGGGTGGTGCACTGGCTGAGCGAGCCGCTGGGCCTGGGTGACAATGCGCTGATTCAGCTGGCGCTGTTCCACACGCTGTTCAACGCCCTGGGTGTCGCCCTGTTCTGGTTCTGGCAGGCACGGCTGGCGCACCTGCTCGAGCGGCTGTTGCCCGAGCGCCGCGAGCCGGCCGTGCTGATTACCGAGTTGGCCCAGCCAGTGGCGCCGCCGCAGCAGACCCATGCGCGCTACCTCAGCGAGCGGGCCCTGGATTCCGCCGACTCGGCGGCCAGCGCCGTGGCGCAGGAGCTGCAGCACCTGACCCGGCTGAGCCTGGAGGTGATCTGTCATGCGATCTATCTGCCGATCGATCTGCTGCAGCATCCGGAGCGGCTCGACGACGCCCTGCTGGTAGGGCGCCCGAGCGACCAATCGCTGGATGCCGAACAGCTCTACCAGCGACACATCAAGGGCGTCTACGGCGACCTGCTGGCCTTCATGGGACGGCTGGACACGCCGCTCGACGAGCAGCACCAGAGCTTCTGGCTGAGCAGCCAGGTGGCTGCGCTGCAGCTGGTCGATGCGGTCAAGGACAGCAAGCATCTGCAGAAGAACCTGGGCCACTACCTGCGTGGCGACGAATCGGCGGCACGCCAGGCCTACGTCGAATTGCGTCGCCATCTGCTCCAGGCACTGCAGGAGATCCGTGCGCTGAGTCGTTCCGAGCTGCCCGAGGAGCGTTGGCGGGAGCGCCTGGCATGGCTGGACGATCAGGCGGCGAGCTTCGATGCGGCATTCCGGCGGCAGTTGTTCGAGGCGGTCCGCAGCCACACCCTCGATGGTCTGCAGATGAGCTCGCTGATGAACGACCTGGGTTACGCCAGCCGCATCATCCAGAGTTTGCGCAATGCGCTGATGCTCGGCGATGCGCAGGAACTGACCCGGCAGCTGCGCAGTGTGGAGGCCGACGACGGCCCGGTCATCGTGCAGGCGTAGCCGGCACCGTGAGGGCGCGGCCGATCCCGCGCGGATCGCTGGCGGCCTGTACCGCACCGCTGCGCTTGTCCCAGAACAGCACCTGCTGGTTGCCGTAGTCACGCTCGATCAGGCTCAGCCGGTGGCCGCGAGCGCGCAGTGCGGCAAGCTGCGACTCGTCGAACGCGTCGGCCTCGTACTGCACCCGGTCCGGCAGGTACTGGTGGTGGAAACGCGGCACCGCCGGCCAGGCCTCGACGGGCCGGCCCTCCAGATACGCAAGCACCGACAGCAGCACCATGCTGGGGATGCGGCTGCCGCCAGGCGTGCCGAAGCTGGCCATGGCCGCGTCGCTCTCGATAAAGGTCGGGCTCATGCTCGACAGGGGTCGCTTGCCGCCCGCGATGGCGTTGGCCTGGCTGCCGACGAGGCCATAGGCATTGCTGCCTTCGATGTCCGCGGCAAAGTCGTCCATCTCGTCATTGAGCAGCACGCCGGTGCCGGGCACGGTGAACGCGGCGCCGAACATCATGTTCAGCGACAGGGTGGCGGCCACCGCATTGCCCTCGGCATCCATTACCGCGAAATGGGTGGTGTGCTCGCCTTCGCGCCAGGGCGAGGCGGGCGGCAGCTCGGCGCTCGGCGTGGCCCGGGTGCGGTCGATGCCCGCGGCAAGCCGATCCAGGTAGGACGGGGCGAGCAGCCGGGCGAGCGGCGGTTCGACGAAGTCCGGATCGCCCAGCTCGCCGCGGTCGCGGTAGGCCCGGCGCAAGGATTCGATGATCAGATGGCTGCGCTCGACGCCATCGCTGGCGCGCCAGTCCAGGCGCTGCAACAGGCCGAGGCTCTGCGCCAGGATCAGCCCACCGGCAGACGGCGGCGGGGCGCCGATCAGCTCGTGGCGCGTATCGATGGCGAAGCGCAGCGGTTCGCGCTCGACGGTGCGGTAGCCGGCCAGATCGTCCAGCGTCCAGATGCCGCCGGCGGCGCGCACGCCCTCGACCAGGCGCTCGGCGAGTGGGCCGCGGTAGAAACCGTCATGCCCTTTGTCGGCGAGTAGCCGCAGCGTGGCGGCGAGCTCGGGCTGGCGCAGCCGATGACCGAGCGGGGGCAGATCGCCTGCGTGGAGGAACAGGCGGGCGCTCTCGGCGTCGTCGCGCAGCGCGTCCAGGCGCCAGCCGGCGCGCTGCCGATACACCGAGTCGACCTCGAAGCCGCCTTCGGCGAGCGCGATCGCCGCCGCCAGGCTGCGCTGCAGCGGCAGGCGACCACGGCGCTCGGCGAGCTCGACCAGCGCCGCCGGCGTGCCGGGAATCGCGGCGGCCAGCGGACCGTTGAGCGAGAGTTCGCGGCGCACCTGGCCATCGCGGCGGTAGAGATCGGCGCTCGCCTGCAGGGGCGCGCGTTCGCGGGCATCGAGAAACCGGTAGTGCGGTGGCTCGCCGGCTTCGCGCAGCAGGAAGAAGCCGCCGCCGCCCAGCCCGGAACCGTAGGGCTCGACCACGGCCAGTGCGGCGGTGACGGCCACCGCGGCATCGAAGGCGTTGCCGCCGCTGGCGAGAATGTCGCGGCCGACTTCGCTGGCCAATGGATGCGCCGTGGCCACGGCACCGCGTTCGGGAACTGCGGCCTGCGCCGTGCAGGCCAGCAGGAGGAGGGAAAGGCAGGCACCGGTCAGGTGGCGCAGGGCGCCGCCGCTGAGCCGTGCCGCGCCGACCATCAGGCCTTGCCGGTGATGATCAGGTACTTCTGCATCAGTTCGTCCTTGCTCTCGACGTTGTTCTCGTCGAGCGGAATGCAGTCTACCGGGCACACCTGCTGACACTGCGGCTCGTCGTAGTGGCCGACGCACTCGGTGCACAGGTTGGGGTCGATGACGTAGATTTCCTCGCCCTGGGAAATCGCGCCGTTCGGGCACTCGGGCTCGCAAACGTCGCAGTTGATGCAGTCATCGGTGATTTTCAGGGACATCGAAGCGGACTCCCGCCATGGCTCTTGTCATGGCACAGCAATAGAACGACGCGCAATTGTGCCGCAAGCGCGCCCGCCGTGCACGGGCGCGTCGATCAGCGCTGACCGAAGCGCGTCTTCAGCGCCTGCATCACCACCGGATGCACGAACTTGGAGACGTCGCCCTCGAGCGAGGCGATCTCGCGCACCAGCGTCGAAGAGATGTAGGAGTACTTCTCCGAGGGCGTGAGGAACAGGCTTTCGACGTCGGGGGCGAGCTGGCGGTTCATGTTGGCCAGCTGGAACTCGTATTCGAAGTCCGACACCGCGCGCAGGCCGCGCAACAGCACGTTGGCCTGTTGCTCCTTGACGAAGTGCGCCAGCAGTGTGGAGAAACCCATCACCTCGACGTTCGGCAGGTGGCGAGTGACTTCGCGGGCCAGCTCGACGCGTTGCTCCAGCGGGAACAGCGGATTCTTCTTCGGGTTCGCCGCCACGGCGATGATCACTTGATCGAACAGGCGCGAGGCGCGCTCGACCAGGTCGGCGTGGCCCATGGTGATGGGATCGAAGGTTCCCGGATACAACACTCGGTTCATCGCGGCGTCCTGACGCAGGCGTTGGGGGTGCCGATGGTAGCGGCTGCAAGTCGGCAGCGTAAAGCATCAATCCCCCAGCCGAAAAAACGGGTGATCGGCGGCGATTTCACGCTTTGCGCAGGGAATTCGCCAGCGTATCCGCGAACTTGGCGCTGAATGCGTAGATCGACAGCTGCGGGTTGGCACCGATGCTGGTGGGGAATACCGAGCCATCATGGATCGACAGGTTGGCCAGCTGGTGATGCCGGCCAAGGCTGTCGACCACCGCCTGGCGTGGGTCTTCGCCCATGGCGCAGCCGCCCATTACGTGCGCACTGCCAAGCCGCACACGGTAGCGCTCCAGCGGCAGCCGTGCGATCAGCTCGCGCGCCGCCGCGGGGCTCCTGGCGTAGCGGGCGTCGCCGTGCAGCGGCAGCACGGCGCGCGCACCGGCCGCGAACTGGATCTCGGCCATGCTCAGGTAGGCGCGGCGAATACCGTCCCAGAGGTAATCGGTCAGCGGGTAGTCGAGCACCGGCGAGCCGTCGCTGCGCAATTCGACACGGCCGCCGACGCTTTGCGGGTGAAAGCCGTCGCGCAGCAGCGCGATCATGGCGTGGGTGTGCGGCAGCTCGGCCATGCGCCGGGCGTTGTCCTGGCCCAGGCCGCCGAGCAGCGTGGCGGCGAGTGCCGGGTGCACCGGCGGCACCTCGAGCTTGTAGCCGATGCCTTCGTCCGGCCAGAGGAAGTGGTCGCTGTGGATCGACTGCGGCGCGCCGTAGAAGGGTTTGATCGGTTCGGCGAAGCGCGCCGCGGAAAAATTCACCAGATGCAGGAAGGTGCGTCTGCCTAGCCGATCATGCGGGTCGGGGGCCGCCGAACGTTTGAGGAGCGCCGGGGTATTGATGCCGCCCCCGGCGAGGATGTAGTGACGTGCGTGCACCTCGATGCGCCGGCCGGTGGGCGCCACGCCGCGCTCGTCCAGGGCCAGGCATTGCAGCGCGCGGACCCGCTCGCCGTCGTGCAGCAGGCGCTCGGCGCGGGCGAGGTAGAGCAGCTCGCCGCCGTTGTCGAGCAGCGCCGGGATGCTGGTGACCAGCATCGACTGCTTGGCGTTGGTCGGGCAGCCCATGCCGCAGTAGCCGAGGTTCCAGCAGCCACGCACGTTGCGCGGGATCACGCCCCACTCGTAGCCGAGTGCCGCACAGCCGCGACGCAGGACGTCGTTGTTCGGGTTGGGTTCGACCGTCCAGGGCGCGACGCCGAGGCGTGCTTCCATCCGCGCGAACAGCGGCGCCATGGCTTCGGCCGAGTGGCCGGAGACGGCATGCTCGCGCGCCCAGTGGGCGAGCGTCTGCGGCGGCGTACGAAAGCTCGAGGTCCAGTTGACCAGCGTGGTGCCGCCGACCGCGCGCCCCTGCAGGATGGTGATGGCGCCGTCCTTGCTCTGCCGGCCCAGGCCTTCCTGGTACAGGCTGCGGTAAGCGGTGGTCTCCTGCATGTCGAAGTCGCGGCTGCTGCGCAGCGGGCCTTCCTCGATCAGCAGCACGCGCAGGCCCGCGGCACTGAGCAGCTCTGCGCTGGTCGCACCACCGGCACCGCTGCCGACGATGACGACGTCGGCTTCGAGTGTCAGGTCCTGTTCGAGCCGGGCACCGTTGCGGGTCTTCCAGCCGCGGGCCAGGCCCTCGGCGACGGGGTCGGGAAGGCTCATGGGATCAGGCTCCAAGCGTGGGTGGGCCGGGGTAGCCGCAGTGCGCCCAGGCTTCGCGGCGGCCGTACCAGCCCATCTGGATCAGCTGCAGCAGGGTCGCCTGGCCCTGACGCAGCAGATCGAAGTGGCTGGTGCGCCAGCGCTCGAGAAAGGTGAGCAGCTGCGCGTCGCTGGCATCTTCCCAGCGCCCCCAGATGCCGGTGGCCGGGCCGCGGGTGATGGGCAGGGCGAGCAGATCGAACAGCTGCCGAACCTGCGTCAGCAGCGCTGGCGAGAGGTGCGCCAGATTGCCGTCGAGTTCCTCCAGCGTGCCCTCGACCGCGCCGGCGAGTGCCGGTGGCGCGACGCTGCCGGCGAGCACCACCTCGGCGAGGCGACGCAGCAGCGGCAGATCGCCCTGGCGCAATGTCGCGAACCCCGCGGCGGCCGGCGCCTCGCCGATACCCTGCAGGCCGGCCAGCAGGCCGACCCCGCCGAGCACCAGGCTGCCGCCCAGGCCCAGCTTGAGCAGTCGTCGGCGCGTCAGGGTCGAGGCTGGATTCATCATTACCTCAGCGCACGAGCAGCTGACGGATCAGCCGCTGCAGGCGCCCACCGTAGGGCGGATAGATCAGCCGGGCGGCGTTGAAGCGCGGCTTGCTGAACACGGCCTTGGCCTTGCTGAAGGTCAGAAAGCCCTCGTGGCCGTGGTAGTGGCCCATGCCCGAGGCGCCGATGCCGCCGAACGGCAGGTCGTCCTGGGCGACGTGCAGCAGGGTGTCGTTCAGGCAGACGCCGCCGGAGTGGGTCCGCTCGAGGACCTGCTGCTGCTCGGCGCGGTCGTGGCCGAAGAAGTAGAGCGCCAGGGGCCGGG